>NZ_JBHZPG010000005.1:0-208005 GCF_042788005.1 Peribacillus sp. YIM B13472 | reverse complement strand
GCTTTTCCGCCGCTTCTTCTTTCGCCTGTTTTCGGGCTAATGCCGCTGCCTTCGCCTTGGCTGCGGCCTCCGCTTTTCGTTTCGCTATATCCATTTCGCCTTCCGGCTTTTCCGCCGCTTCTTCTTTCGCCTGTTTTCGGGCTAATGCCGCTGCCTTCGCCTTGGCTGCGGCCTCCGCTTTTTGTTTCGCTAAGTCCTCCTTTTCACTCATCTATATCACCCGCTTTCCGGTTTTCGCCTCGTAACGGATTTTTTCTTTTAATTTATTGATCCCATAAATAAGTGCAGCTGGGTTTGGGGGACAACCCGGTATATATACATCGACAGGTACAATTTGATCTACCCCCTTGACCACTGAGTAAGAGTGAACATAAGGCCCACCAGCAGTTGCACAGGATCCCATTGCAATAACCCATTTCGGTTCTGGCATTTGTTCGTATAATCTACTTATTATTGGAGCCATTTTTTTCGTTACCGTTCCTGAAACAATCATGACATCCGATTGTCTGGGTGATGTCCGAAAAAATGAACCAAATCGGTCCAAATCATAATGAGAGGAACCGACACCCATCATTTCAATTGCACAACATGCCAAACCAAAAGTCATTGGCCAGAGTGAGTTACTTCTAGCCCAGCCTTTTATTTGCTCAAGTGTGGATAAAAAAATGCTATGGCGCATTTCTTCCATTTCTTTAGGGGTAAGTTCATCCAACTTCAATTCCACTTTAACACCTTCTTTTTCCAAGCGTAGATTAGCCCTAGCATTAGGATCAGGACAAAAAACAGCATTTCAATCAATGCAAACAGCCCGAGTTCATCATAGGCAACCGCCCATGGGTAAAGAAAAACCGTTTCTACATCAAATATGACGAACATCAATCCGAATAGATAATACCTGACATTGAATTGAACCCTTGAATCCTGAAAAGGCTCGATTCCACTTTCATAAGTCGTATATTTCATATCTGTCGGTTTATAAGGCCTTAGCAGTCTACCAAGAAATAAAGCGATCACAGGTAATAAAATGCCGAGACAAAGGAAAACAAATACAATTAAATAATTATTTTGGTAAATATGCAGCTGTCCCATGTTCATCTCCCTTTATGGATAAATCATGTTAAATGGGTACAATTAAAATTTGCTTGTCTTCTTTTTGGATACCGTTTTAAATATTATGCAGGGTAACATTCTTTTAGAAGCAACGTGAAAGGAGGAGTATGAAGCAATAAATGTAAGCGTATACATTATAACATTAGGATAAAATCATGTCGACGAGTTAAGGTTTAAAATTGAAGATACTTTACTCTATAATTCGACCTTTTTTTCCTAATTCCGATATTCAATGTCAATAATCCTCAAAAACCTTCTGGATAAAAAAACACCTGATCTTACCACGAATGGTTTGATCAGGTGTTTTCATAAATTAAAGTTATCGCATTTCTGCAATTTGGATTCGGTTGATGGCACGTTTAAGCGCTAAATCAGCTCTTTTCGCATCATTTGATCCATCATTGTTCTGCAATCTTTGTTCCGCACGGGCTTTTGCTGCTTGAGCACGTGCAAGATCGATAGTTTCAGCTCTTTCAGCAGATTGAGCCAAAATGGTTACCACATCAGGGCGAACTTCCAAGAAGCCACCATTTACAGCTACATAGTCTGTGTTGCTTCCATTTTTAAGACGGACAGCACCAATGGTAAGCGGGGCTACAGTTGGAACGTGTCCAGCCATGATTCCCAGCTCACCGCTTTTAGCTTTAGTGCTTACCATTTCAACTTCTGCATCATATACTGGGCCATCGGGAGTAACAACATTGACTTTAATGGTCTTCATTTCATTCCCTCCTAGGTCCCTTTAATTAAGCCATTTCTTTTGCTTTAGCAACAACTTCTTCGATGCGGCCAACTAGACGGAAAGCATCTTCAGGAAGTTCGTCATATTTTCCAGCTAGGATATCTTTGAATCCTTGGACTGTTTCTTTAACTGGTACATAAGATCCTTTTTGACCAGTAAATTGTTCAGCCACGTGGAAGTTTTGTGACAAGAAGTTTTGAATTCTACGAGCACGGCCAACGATTACTTTTTCGTTTTCGCTTAACTCGTCCATACCCAAGATCGCAATAATATCTTGAAGTTCTTTATATTTCTGTAAAGTTGATTGAACTTGGCGGGCTACATTATAGTGCTCAGCTCCAACGATTTCTGGGCTAAGAGCACGAGAAGAAGAAGCCAATGGATCAACTGCTGGGTAGATACCCATTTCAGAAAGCTTACGCTCAAGGTTAGTTGTTGCATCCAAGTGAGCGAAAGTTGTAGCTGGAGCCGGATCCGTATAGTCATCGGCAGGTACATAGATCGCTTGAATAGATGTAACAGAACCTTTATTAGTTGAAGTGATACGTTCTTGTAATTGACCCATTTCTGTAGCAAGAGTTGGTTGGTAACCTACCGCTGAAGGCATACGGCCTAGAAGGGCAGAAACCTCAGAACCTGCTTGAGTGAAACGGAAGATGTTATCGATGAAGAAAAGAACGTCTTGTCCTTGTTCGTCACGGAAATATTCAGCCATTGTCAAACCACTTAGAGCTACACGCATACGTGCACCTGGTGGCTCGTTCATTTGTCCGAATACCATCGCTGTTTTCTTAATAACACCAGAATCAGTCATCTCGTAGAAAAGGTCATTTCCTTCACGAGTACGCTCACCTACACCAGCGAATACAGAGATACCGCCGTGCTCTTGTGCGATGTTATTAATAAGTTCTTGGATAAGTACAGTTTTACCAACACCAGCACCACCGAAGAGACCGATTTTACCACCTTTGATGTAAGGTGCAAGTAAATCTACTACTTTAATACCAGTTTCAAGAATTTCAACTGTTGTTGATAAGTCCTCAAAAGTTGGTGCTTGTCTGTGAATTGGATCACGACGCACCTCTGCTGTAAGTGGTTCAAATAGGTCAATGTTTTCCCCTAATACGTTGAAAACACGGCCTAGAGTAACTTCACCTACAGGAACGGAAATTGGAGCTCCTGTATCAACAGTCTCTGCACCACGAGTTAAACCATCAGTGGAAGACATTGCTACAGTACGAACTGTATTATCACCTAGTTGAAGGGCTACTTCAAGAGTTAGTCCTGTACCAGACGCTGTATTTTCGATTCTTAACGCGTTATAGATCTTAGGAAGTTGTCCGTCTTCGAATTTCACGTCAACAACCGGACCCATAACTTGAGTAACGCGTCCTATATTCATCGTTTTCCCTCCTAACGTTGCTTATAACGACTATCGAGATTATGGAACGGCCAAGCTTCGTTCGGGCCGACCGTCCCCTTTAATGATTTTATTCTAAAGCTGCTGCACCGCCGACAATTTCCGTGATTTCTTGAGTAATTGCGGCCTGACGTGCACGGTTATATTGCAATGAAAGCGAGTCGATCAATTCTTTCGCATTATCGGTTGCATTTTTCATTGCAGTCATACGTGCAGAGTGCTCACTTGCTTTACCATCTAACAAAGCACCATAAATTAAACTTTCTGCGTACTGAGGTAGTAATACCTCAAGAATTTCTTCTGCATTCGGTTCAAATTCATAAGAAGTCAATGCTGCATTGGAAGTATTAAAGTCAGCTAAAGGAAGGACTTGCGTTTCCGTTACTTCCTGCTGGATTGGGCTGACATAATGGTTATAGTACATATAAAGCTCATCACACAGTTCATTTAGATACAAATTCACTGTTGATTTAGCAAGGGAGCTAATGTCAGCGAAAGACGGCTGATCGGGAACCCCAGTTACTTCAAGCTCTACGTGCATATTACGGCTGACAAAGAAATCACGGCCAACCCTTCCGATTGCGATAATGACGAACTCATCATTGGATTTATGGCGTTCAAGAATAGTTTTATGAACGTGGCGAAGGATGCTACTGTTGTATGCACCTGCCAATCCGCGGTCCGATGTGATTACCAGGTAACCGGTTTTCTTCACTGGACGTGAGACAAGCATTGGATGAGATGCACCCGTACTTCCGTTCGCAATACTTGATACTACTTCTTGAATTTTTTCCATATATGGAACATATGCTTTAGCATTAGCTTCAGCACGGTTCATTTTAGAAGCAGATACCATCTGCATCGCTTTTGTAATTTGACTCGTCTTTTTCGTTGAAGTAATCCGAGACTTAATATCGCGTAAAGAGGCCATTCATTCTCACCACCCTTTATAAATTAGTTAGACCTTATTATTCAGAAATAACGAAGTTCTTTTTGAACTCGTTAATTGCAGCAACGATAGCAGCGTCTTCAGGAAGACCTTTAGTTGTGCGAATGTGATCTAATAATTCTGGATGAGAACGATCTAGGAACACATAGTATTCTTCTTCAAAACGAAGGATATCCGATACTGGAATATCATCTAGATGACCTTTAGTCAATGCATAGAAAATCATGACTTGTTTTTCAACTTTAATTGGTTTATTTAGATCTTGCTTAAGAACTTCAACTGTACGAGCACCACGGTTAAGTTTTGCTTGTGTAGCAGCATCAAGATCAGAACCGAATTGGGAGAATGCTTCCAATTCACGATAAGAAGCTAAGTCTAGACGTAATGTACCAGCAACTTTTTTCATCGCTTTAATTTGTGCAGATCCACCAACACGGGATACGGAAAGACCAGCGTTAATCGCAGGACGTACACCTGAGAAGAACAAATCGGATTGTAAGAAGATTTGTCCATCTGTGATGGAAATAACATTTGTTGGAATGTAAGCAGAGATATCGCCTGCTTGTGTTTCAACAAATGGAAGCGCAGTGATTGAACCGGCACCTAAAGTGTCATTCAATTTAGCTGCACGCTCAAGTAAGCGGGAGTGCAAGTAGAATACATCCCCAGGGAATGCTTCACGACCTGGAGGACGGCGAAGAAGCAAGGAAAGTTCACGGTATGCTGATGCTTGTTTAGAAAGATCATCATATACCACTAAAACGTGCTTGCCAGCGAACATGAACTCTTCACCCATAGTCACACCAGCATATGGAGCTAGGTATAAAAGTGGTGCTGGTTGAGAAGCTGATGCAGATACAACAATTGTGTAATCCAGTGCACCATTTTTACGTAGTGTCTCAACTGTTCCACGAACTGTTGATTCTTTTTGACCAATAGCAACATAAATACAGATCATGTCTTGGTCAGCTTGGTTAAGGATTGTATCGATCGCAACTGATGTTTTACCAGTTTGACGGTCACCAATGATTAACTCACGTTGTCCGCGTCCGATTGGTACTAGAGCATCGATTGCTTTAATCCCTGTTTGTAATGGCTCATGAACAGATTTACGGTCCATAACACCTGTAGCAGGGCTTTCGATTGGACGAGTTTTTGTTGTAGCGATTGGACCAAGACCATCTAATGGCTGTCCTAGCGGATTCACGACACGTCCGATTAATTCTTCTCCAACTGGCACTTCCATGATACGGCCAGTACGGCGTACTTCACTGCCTTCTTGAATGTCTCTGAATGGTCCAAGAATAACAACACCTACGTTATTTTGCTCAAGGTTTTGTGCCAATCCCATTGAACCATTAGAAAATTCTAAGAGCTCCCCAGCCATTGCATTATCTAAACCATGAACGCGAGCGATACCATCACCAACAGTGATTACTGTACCTACATCGCTTACTTTAATTTCCGACTGATAGTTTTCAATCTGCTTTTTAATCAGCGCACTGATTTCTTCAGCTTTGATGCTCATGAATTTCACCCCTATCTGTGAATATTAACCTAATAGTTGTTTGCTAAGGCGATCAAGCTTCCCGCTTATCGTTCCGTCATAAATACGGTTACCGATTTGAAGTTTGATGCCGCCAAGAATACTGCTATCCGTAACATTAGTGATACGCAAATTACGTTTGCCGATTTTTGCAGCAAAAGCTGAAGACACAGCTTCCGCTTCAGCTTCAGTTAAAGGATTAACTGTATAAACAGTCGCGTCCGCAACTGAATTTTCTTCATTCGCAAGTTCAATGAACTCTTGTGCCATAGCAGTCACTTCATCTGTACGATGACGCTCCACCATTAACATTACAGTATTTTGAACGGAAGACGAAAGACTTGCAAATGCATTTGCAAGCAATGTATTTTTTGCATCGCTAGTCATTTTAGGATGAGCCAAGAAGTTTAATAGCTCTTTATCATTTGTGAAAACTTCATTCACTATGCGAAGCTCTTCTTCAAGTTGGTTAATGAGATTTTGCTCTTTCGCAATTTGGAAAAGAGCTACAGCATAACGTCCTGCCACAGTTATATCGCTCATTTACCTTCTCCTGCCTCTTGAATATATTCATTGATTAGTTTTTCTTGATCAGCTGATGAAAGTTCTTTCTCAATCACCTTAGAGGCGATCATAACAGATAATGAAGCTACTTGCTCGCGTAAGGCGGCAACTGCTTTTTCTCTCTCTTGAACGATTTCACGTTTTGCTGATTCTTTAACACGTTCAGCCTCTGCACGCGCTTGATTAATAATATCTTCGCGTTGTGCTTCGCCTTGTTGCTTAGCATTCTCTATAAGTTGTCCCGCTTCAGTGCGAGATTGTTTTACGATTTCACGCTGTTCTTCTAAATATTTCAGTGCTTCTTGTCTACTAACTTCAGCTGCTTCAATTTCATTTGCAACATGCTCTTCACGTTCTTTCATGATGCCCATTAGCGGACCCCATGCAAACTTCTTAAGCAACGCTAACAAAATAATAAAGATTACAAGCTGGTATATGATATCCCCACCATTAAAGTGGACTGCTTGACCAAGAACAAAATTGCTTGTTAACACGCTCGGTTCACTCCCTTCATGAGATTCACTATTGAAGTTCTGTATTTTCGATTGACAGTATCACTGTCATAAATGTTCACTTTAACACAGAGCAATGGCGAAGGGTCTCCTTGGATCATCTTCGCCATTATTGAACTTTTTCAAGTTATCTTATTTACCCATTACAATAAACGCGATAACTACAGCGATGATTGGAAGTGCCTCAACTAACGCAATACCAACGAACATTGTAGTTTGAAGCATACCACGAGCTTCTGGCTGACGAGCCATTCCTTCAATTGTACGCCCAACGATAAGACCATTACCAATACCCGCACCTAGTGCACCTAATCCAACTGCGATAGCAGCAGCTATAAGACCTAAAGAACCTGTCATGATAAATTTCCTCCTTGAAATGTTGTTTTATTTTTTCATCAATATAATGTTCAATATGAACAATATTTATAATTAATGGTCGTCACTTACTTTATGGGAAAGATAAACCATCGTTAACATAGTAAAGATAAAAGCTTGAATGGAGCCGACAAAGATACTAAATCCTTCCCAAGCTAACATCGGTAATGCAGCAGTGGCTGCACCCACAACACCACTTGTGCCTAGTCCAGCAAGTAAAGTTAATAGTAACTCACCCGCATAAATATTCCCGTAAAGCCGCAATCCTAGAGTTAACGTATTAGCGAACTCCTCAATGATCTTTAACGGAAACAAGAAACCCATTGGTTGGACATAAGTTTTGGCATAATTTTTCATGCCTCTCATCTTGATACCATAATAATGAGTTAAACCCATTACCATAACTGCCAAGGTTAAAGTTATTGCTGGATCTGATGTAGGTGATTTCCACCAAAGTTCATGTCCTATTACAATCGAGAACGGCAATCCTAACATGTTTGAAACAAATACGTACAATATTAATGTCATTCCCAACATAAGGAACTGACCACCCGTACGCCAATCCATATTGCTGTTGATGATGTTTTTCACAAAATCCATAACCCATTCGATAAAGTTTTGGATTCCTGTTGGCTTCATCGCAAGTTTTCGAGTTGCTGCTACAGCAATAATGAAGACAATGAGACTTGCGATAGTCATCATAAGAACATTAGCCAAGTTGAAATGTATTCCAGTATCCATAAATTCCCACATAGGAGCTTCATGATTCAACAGTATTCACCTCTCTTCTTTACTACCTACGTATGTTTTGCATAAAATAATCTATCATAATGACAATGTAAACTGTCATTAATCCCACTACCACGCAGACCACTTGAAACTCGTCAGGATATCTCAATGCAATAATTGCAGCTAAACCCGCTACAGACATTCTAGTTAAACTACCAAGGGAGCGCGTTTTCTTACCTTCGGCAACCTCTTGGGCGAACTTTTTGTTCTTTTTGACCATTGACCAGAATATAAATAGGCTGAAGGCAGTTCCAAGCAATAATCCTTGGAAGACTGAATCATGTGAAGTGAAGCCCACCCCGAGTACATAAATACCCATTAAATACAACATGTATTTTAGCTGCCTATTGAACATTTTTTCCAATTCTAGCATTTTGTCATGTAATCTCCCTAGAAATATTGTAGAATCTGTGTTTAGCTAAGGGAATTTGCCCGTAACAAGTCCAAATAGAAGGTCAAAAACTAGCTTCTATTTAACACGTTATTGACGTATGAAACCCCTCTCATTTTACATCCTTAGTTAGCATACAATAGGCAAGAATCATTGTCAATGAGTGGTTAGTGAAATTTGTCACAGGTTTGTAATTATTAACGAATTGTTCACAAATTATCTTTTTTATACTATTGACATCCATTTTATTTTACTTATTGTCCTCTATTCACTCAATAAGTAACGTCTTTTCTATCCGATCTTCCCTTCCACCCTTTCTCGCAAAGATTATTGCTTTATACACTCCTTTAGGCGGCAAGTTCTTTTTCAATACATCTTTTTTGACCAAACCGGAAGGTGCCGATCTGGACCAATCCAAATATCCAGCGAATTTCAAGCTATCTTCCTCATAAAGGGCAATACCGAATTCTTCAGCCCCACGCGGAAGGTACATTTCGTATCGATATGTGCCTTTCTGGTCCCCTTGGCCAAAATCAAATCCCATTATCCTTGGGTAATCAGGCTCTTCTTTTACATATAAATAAGGAAGGGATATTCTTTTGGTTCCTTCCATTATAATGAGGTATCCATCAAAGACTCCTTTTTTAAGCTTGGCTGGGTTGACCTGCAGCCCCACTTTTACCCGTTTCTTTTCCTTCGGATTCAAAGTAAGGGATTTCGGCAATTCCCAAGTAAGTCCCGTCTCTTTCAATGGGACCATGAAGGAGTACTTCCTCATTTCCGTTCCGATATTTTCTATGACTATCGTTTCATGATGCTCTTCAATTCCTTCTTTTTTTGTATACATCCCAAAGGACAATGAGCTTGGACTCAAGAGCGTGTCGGCTTTTAATGCTTCGTCGACCTGGATGCGTCCAGCCCCCTGTTCATATGTGTGATACAATTGATTTGCAGATTTCCTCAATGGCTTGGAAGTGCTCATCAATGCAGATTTCACTTGATCCGGAGTCCATTCGGGGTGTCTTTGCAGGATTAAGGCGCATGCTCCTGCAACATGCGGTGCGGACATACTCGTTCCATCCAGGGACATATATCCTTTTGGAATGGTACTTTCAATTTCCACTCCCGGTGCCAATACGTCAGGCTTTATTCCCCATGATACGGTTACCGGTCCCCTGGAGCTAAAATCTGCGAGCTTATCCTGCTCGTTCTTATAAACAAATTGGACGGTTTTGCTCTGCCCTTGCTCCATGATTTGCTTTAGCTGCAATCCATCTCTTCTATTAATAGAAGCAGCTGGGATGTTCATTTCTTTTTCCAAGCTTCCAGTAAAGGTCCCGCTCGTATTATTATAAACAATTACCCCCTTTGCACCTGCCTTCTCTGCATTGGATACTTTCTGCTGGAAGGTAAGTGTGCCACGTTCCATCAACACAATCTTATCCCGAACATGTTTCAGGGCCTTTTCATTACCCAGACCCCCATATATGACATCCTCGGAAAACGTCAGGTTCCATTTTTTAGAGCCTTGAAACACTGTTAAATGCGATTGATGCTTTTTCGATCCAAGTCCGTAAATCATATACGGAACCCTTAAGGGAGGGGTCGATGCCCCAACGGAAATCGCTTTTTCCGCTGTTCCGGGTGAGCCTACGGTCCATACAGCCGGACCGGAATTCCCGTTTGATGTCACGGCAACGATGCCGCTTTCCACAGCCTTATTCAACGCAAGGGAGATAGGTAAATCAGGGCCATTGACGTTATTGCCAAGAGAGAGGTTCAATACATCCACCTTATCCTTCATGGCTGACTCAATAGCCATCAAGACTTGGTCTGTATCTCCTGCACCACCTGGTCCCAAAGCTCGATATGCATATATCTCCGCTTCTGGCGCGACGCCTTTCATTTTTCCATTGGCTGCAATGATGCCTGCCACATGAGTCCCATGTAATGTATCCAGGTCGCCTTGATTTTTGGTTTCCATCGGATCTTCATCACCATCAACCAGATCCTTCCCTCCTTTATAAGCACGTTGCAAATCTGGATGTGTATAATCGATGCCAGTATCTATTATTCCTACTTTTACCCCTTTCCCGGTGATCCGGTGATTCTCCTTATCAAAGAAACCCCTGACCCTGCCTCCTCCTATGTATGGGACACTTTTATCCAACACTGCTTGATAAACGGATACTTCCGTTACAGCCTGAATTTCATCCTCCTTTTTAAGTTGTTCTATCTCATTCATTTTCCCATGAACGGAAAATCCATTCAGGGCAACTGAATAAACATTCCGTAATTGAAGAGATGGATATTTTTCAAGCAGTTTTTCGATTTTTTTTCGTTGAAACACCTTATCCATCGTGACAACAACCGTTACTTTTTTAGATTCTGATAGTTTTGGTAAAGGCGGCAGAATGACGGATGCCAATCCCTTTTCATTTTGATAAATAAATATAAAAAGGAAAACAAACACTATGAACGTTTTCTTTCCCAACATAATCATCCCCTTAGCAGTTATCTTTTCTCAACAACCTTGGAGTATGCAAATAAAAAAAGGAAAAGCGCATGGCTTTTCCTTTTTTATGAGTCAAATCTAGTTGGCGGCATGTCTGCTTGCTTAAAATAGTAACGGATGGCTTCAGCGATGCGGACCGAAGCATTTCCATCCCCATATGGATTTGAAGCTTTGGACATTTTTTCGTGCACCTCTTGATCGGTGAGCAATTCATGTGCCAAGTTATATATGTTTTGTTCATCAGTACCCGCCAATCTTAAGGTTCCAGCAGCAATCCCCTCAGGACGTTCGGTCGTATCCCTTAAAACTAGGACAGGTACACCAAGTGACGGTGCCTCTTCCTGGATTCCTCCAGAATCAGTCAAAATCAGATAGGCTCTTGAAGCGAAGTTATGGAAATCCAATACATCCAGCGGTTCAATCAAATGAACCCGCGGATCGTCCCCGAGAATTTCGTTTGCCAATTCCTGAACAAGCGGATTTAAATGGACAGGATATACCACTTGAACGTCATCATGCTCAGCAATGATTCTCTTTACGGCCCTGAAGATATTCCTCATGGGTTCGCCAAGGTTTTCCCTGCGATGGGCGGTAAGCAAAATGAGCCTGTCTTCTCCCAGTCCATTTAAAACCGGATGGAAATACGTGGAACGTACAGTAGTTTTTAAAGCATCGGTTGCCGTATTTCCCGTCACGAAGATATTATCCTTCTTGTTTTCGTTCAGCAGATTCTCCTCCGCTTTCGAAGTCGGCGCAAAATGCAAATCTGCCATGGTACCTGTAAGCTGCCGATTCATCTCTTCCGGATAGGGGGAATACTTATTCCATGTGCGCAGCCCCGCTTCTACATGCCCAATGACAATTTGATTATAAAAAGCTGCCAGACTTGCGACAAACGTCGTGGTTGTATCACCGTGTACAAGAACAATATCAGGTTTAGCTTCCTTCATTACTGAATCAAGACCATTTAATGCTCTTGTTGTAATGTCAGCAAGTGTTTGCCTTTCCTTCATTATGTCCAAGTCATAGTCCGGCTGTATGGAAAATAGTTCGAGAACTTGATCTAACATTTGGCGATGCTGAGCCGTAACAGCAACAATCGGCTTGAAATATTCTGGGTGTTTTTGAAATTCGAGTACTAAGGGAGCCATTTTGACAGCTTCTGGTCTCGTCCCGAAAATGGTCATGACTTTTATCGGTTTATTCATTCGTGACACCTCAGTTTCTCTCCTTATTTTGTGCCGAATAAACGATCTCCCGCGTCTCCAAGACCTGGAACGATATACCCGTGTTCATTCAGTTTTTCGTCAAGACCCGCAATATAAATATCAACATCAGGATGGGCTTCTTTTAATGCTTCTACACCCTCTGGAGCTGCAATCAAACACATGAATTTAATATTGACTGCACCGCGCTTTTTAATGGAATGGATCGCTTCGATGGCTGATCCGCCAGTGGCTAACATCGGGTCAACGACAATGCATTCCCTTTCAGCCAAATCGCTTGGCATTTTCGCATAATACTCAACCGGTTTCAATGTTTCAGGATCACGGTAAAGTCCAACATGTCCGACCTTTGCAGCAGGAATCAGCTTAATGATCCCGTCCACCATCCCTATGCCCGCACGTAAAATCGGAACGATCCCCACTTTTTTACCAGAAAGCATTTTCACTTTCGCTGTGCTTACAGGCGTTTGGATTTCCACCTCTTCCAGCGGCATATCCCTGGTGATTTCAAATGCCATCAATGATGCAACTTCATCCACTAGTTCACGGAATTCTTTTGTTCCTGTATTTATATCACGTATATAGGCTAATTTGTGTTGAATTAACGGGTGATCGAAAACATAAACTTTTCCCATTTAGCATCTCTCCAATTCCATTGCTTAGTTTTGCGCTTTTTTATGATTTCCCTAATTGAATAGAAAATTTTCGTGTCTTTTAAAATTCACTTCAACCTATTTTACAGAAAAATGTTTCAATCTTCAATAAAGGTTTAGATGTCAGACCTATTTTCACTATTCGGATTCTTCTAACACCGGCCTTCCATAAGATACAAAAAAACCGCTCCCTTTAAAAGGGAGCAGCTACGATATTACAATGAAGGATATAATTCAAACTTGCTCGCTAATGATTCGACACGTTGTTTTGCTTCTTCAAGTTTAGCTGCGTCTTCATTATTTTTCAAAACAAGTCCGATGATTGCAGCTATTTCATCCATGTCTTCCAATCCGAAGCCACGTGATGTCACCGCCGCAGTCCCAATGCGTATACCGCTGGTAACGAATGGTTTTTCCGGGTCATAAGGAATCGCATTTTTGTTCACGGTAATACCGATTTCATCCAAAACATGTTCTGCGATTTTTCCCGTTAATCCAGTAGAGCGCACATCAAGAAGAATCAAGTGATTGTCCGTTCCATCAGAAACAAGGGTGAACCCTTCTTTCTTCAAACCTTCGCCCAAACGTTTAGCATTATCGATGATCTGTTGTGCATATACTTTAAATTCATCTTGAAGCGCTTCGCCGAATGCAACAGCTTTAGCGGATATAACATGCATCAACGGACCGCCTTGAATTCCAGGGAAGATGGATTTATCGATCTTCTTACCGAATTCTTCTTTACAGATGATCATCCCTCCGCGTGGTCCGCGAAGTGTTTTATGAGTGGTTGTCGTTACAAAGTCAGCATAAGGAATCGGACTTTGATGTAATCCAGCCGCAACTAAACCTGCAATATGCGCCATATCGACCATTAAATAAGCCCCAACTTCATCTGCAATTTCACGGAATCGCTTGAAATCAATTTCCCGCGGATATGCACTTGCACCCGCTACGATCAATTTCGGTTTGTGCTGACGCGCTTTTTCCAATACATCATTGTAATCGATACGGTGATCTTTTTCGTCTACACCATATTCAACAAAATTGTAGTTAACACCACTGAAGTTAACTGGACTTCCATGTGTTAAGTGACCTCCATGCGAAAGGTTCATCCCAAGTACTGTGTCTCCAGTTTGAAGAACAGTAAAGTAAACAGCCATATTGGCTTGAGCTCCAGAGTGAGGCTGTACGTTCACATACTCCCCTCCGAAAATTTCTTTCGCACGCTCACGTGCTAGATCTTCAACGATGTCTACATACTCACATCCGCCATAGTAACGTTTTCCAGGGTATCCTTCTGCATACTTATTAGTCAAGACCGATCCTTGTGCTTCCATGACAGCTTCACTCACGAAGTTTTCAGAAGCAATAAGCTCAATTTTACTTCTTTGACGCCCTAATTCCAGTTGAATGGCGTTAAACACTTGCTCATCTTGCTTTGCTAAACGATTCATTCCGTAATTCCTCCTCAAATTGTGCGTGATTCGCTTTTTAGTATTTATGTGCAACATGCCTTCAAAAAAGCATGAAAAAGCCTTACCAATAGTTATTAGAAAATTCTACTCCATTTTAACATGTCTAATTTAGAAGTGATAGTCTAATTTTATCGAACGTTAAATGTTTTTTTATTTAAAAACGTTCGTATTTAACACCTAAATTATACTAAATAGCTCTTCCACCCTATATTTCATAAGCAAAATCACCATTCTATTAGCACTATAAAGTAGTGATTTTTTTGTGAACCTTATCTTGAGCTTTACGATTTCGCTCGCATTCAATTAAAAAACAGCATTCCCCATCCGAGAAATGCTGTCCCACTTACCCATTAAGTACAACTTTTGTTATCAGAAATGTCCTGATAAACGGCCCGCTCCCCGCCAATCAGTTTCGGACGTGTTTTTGCCATGGTCACATGTGCATGTCCTATTTCTTTAATGGCAGAGCGAATCGGAACCGCCACATGCTTCAGATGCATGCCAATGAAGGTGTCCCCAATGTCAATCCCCGCATCCGCTTTAATATGCTCGACGACGACAGCATCTTTCCATCGCTGATAGGCGTACGTCGCCATCGATCCCCCAGCTGTTCTTACAGGTACAACTGAAACTTCTTCATAATCATATCGAACCGCGGTTTCCCTTTGCAAAACCAAGGCCCTGTTTAGATGCTCACAACATTGATATGCAACCTGAACACCCGTTTTTCCTTGAAAATCCCTAACTACGGAAAAAATCATCCCTGCAACATCGAGCGTCCCTTCTGTACCGATCCTTTTCCCGATCACTTCACTTGTACTGCAGCCGATCACCAGTAGCTGTTTCTCTTTTAAAGCTGTCTGTTCTTGAAACTCATGTAAAAGTTCCCGAAACTGGTTTTCCCATATCTCAAGCTCATTTGAAAATGTAGCATCACTTGTCATGAAAACGCATCCTTTCAATTAAGAAAACTTGCTATCGGAAGAAAAGGGTTCTCTCCAAAAAACCATAAGAATTAGCTATGTTTACCTTCATACTCCGCAATCTTACCGATCCTGTTTTGATGACGCCCGCCTTCAAATTCCGAAGTCAGCCATGTTTGTGCGATTTCCCTGGCCAGACCCGGGCCAATGACACGTTCCCCCATCGCTAACATATTGGTATCATTATGCTGGCGGGTCAATTTAGCACTATAGACATCATGAACCAATGCACATCGTATTCCTTTGACTTTATTGGCAGCAATACTCATTCCAATTCCAGTTCCACAGATTAAAATGCCCCGATCGAACTCACCCCGCGCCACTTTTTCAGCAACCGGCAAGGCATAATCAGGATAATCCACCGACGTACTGCATTCACAGCCAAAGTCCTCAAATGGAATCTGTAACTCACTCAATAAATTCTTTATTTCTTCACGGATATGTATACCACCATGATCCGAAGCAATCGCAACTTTCATCATAATCCTCCTCTAGCTTTTTCATTTGATTTTATTGTGTCACAAAATTATGAAAAGATAAAGGATGTCCATCCTTTTTCCCCGCAAAGAAGCAGGAAACCGACTCGGGCTTCCTGCAGTAAAATGTCAAGTGTGAAAGCGGGTAATGGTCCTGTTTTTCCGCTTGCACTTTAAGTTCCATTGCCGATTTTTCGACATTTTCCATGACTATCGCTTGTTCGCTTGTCGTAGCCGTCACTTCTTCCGCTCCAGCAGATGCTTATTCTGCAATAGCAGCCACTTCTTGGGACTGCCTTGATCCTACACTTTGCATTGACGGGCAACAAGCTTAGTAATATCTTTTACTGCAGCGACCACATTATGTACCCCGTTTATTCTTTAAGCCTTTTTACTAATTCTTCTATTAATTCCTGCAGCTCCCTGAACGTTTCCCGGTAAATGCCTTCAGAACCGCCAAACGGATCTATTATGTCTCTATCATATTTATCCTCAATAATGAATTCTTTTAAAGTAAAAGTCTTATCGATCATTTGGGGGTAAGCACGGGTAATGACCGATTTATGCCCTTCCGTCATGGTGAAAATATGAGTCGCCCATTCCATTTCCTTCTTGGATAAGGGCGTTGAATGATGATTATGCACTATTCCATTTTCAACCAATACATTTTTAGCATGCAGCGAAGCATCCTGGCCTGATGAAGCATACACGCCTGCGGACTTCACTTCAACACCCGCAATATTCTTATTTTTCAATATCGCTTCTGCCATCGGGCTTCTGCATGTGTTACCCGTACATACAAATAATACTCGGAACATTTTTAACGCCTCCTTTTTTATTCATTATAAGCTATCGCCCGTTTATTATAGTCAAAAAAATCACCCTCATTATGTCCGAAGAAAAATAAAAACCGCCCCAGTAATCGGAACAGTTGAGGAAGGAACGATATGAATTCAAGCGGATCAAAAAGAGAACAATAATTTCAATCCAAACGCACACAGGATGCTTCCGCCAAGAATCTCACTATACACGCCAAGCAAGCCCTGCATTTTTCTACCCAGTAAAAGCCCAGACCACGTTAATAGAGTGGCAGCAAACCCAAAACAAAGAACGGTCAAAATCGTTTTTGCACCGTAAATTCCCAGCGTCAATCCTACTGAGAAGCTATCCAGGCTTACCCCTAAAGCAAAAATGAATAGACCTTTCCCGACAGGAGCCAGCATCTTATTTTCCCTGACACCAGCTCCATCCTTTTTACCAGGGATAAACATCTGTATACCAAGAATAATCAACAATAGACCGCCAGCGTATGTAGCAAAGGTCCCGAATTTTTCTGAAATGAAACGGCCTGCCCCCATTCCAAGCAAGGGCATCCAAATATGAAAAATGCCTACTGTCATCCCTATAAAAAGTATTTGCCTCAACCTTAGCTTAAACATTCCCATTCCAAGGCCAACTGAAAAGGCATCCATTCCCAACGCGAATGCCATTAGCAATAAGGTGATGATTTCTCCAGCAAATGTATTCATTCAAATCCTCCTCGGACGTGCCTACTACATGTTATGCATGTCCGAAAAGAAATAGAAGGATAAATCAGTCCTTATTACACATGTTCCTTGATGATTTGATGGCCTGCAGCCTTCTCAAGCCGGTTCATGACCGCAGCCCCTATTCCATGGTCAGGAAACATTTCACTAAAAATGACATCGACCTCCAGCTCGTCAAACTGTCTTAAAGCATCATATAAGCCTGTCGCAACAGTATGCAAATCCGCTAATGAACCTGGGACAATTACATAATCCGCCTTATAATCCTGTTGATGTTCATAAGCCGTTATGATGCCCACCTTTAACCCGTCAGTTCTTTTTTCATCCACAAGCTTCTGAAGGAAAGCTTGATTACCCTTGACTAAATATAGAGGGGCCTTCGGAGCATAGTGGGTATACTTCATGCCCGGGGCTTTTGGCGCCGCTTCCTGATTCTTCAATGCGACATCTTGCCTGACTTCCCCTATTACCGCTTCCAGCTGTTCCAGGGTCACCCCGCCAGGCCTTAGAATAACAGGCACTTCCACAGTGCAGTCAAGTACTGTGGATTCTACGCCCACACCCGTAGTCCCGCCATCGACTATGCCTGCAATCCGGCCCATCAAGTCATCTTCAACATGTTTTGCTGAAGTGGGGCTTGGTTTCCCAGAAGTATTTGCACTTGGAGCCGCAATGGGCAAATCACTTGCACGAATAAGGCCTAGAGCAACCTGATGATCTGGCATCCTGACAGCCACCGTGTCCAAACCAGCTGTCACAAGGTTTGATAGCTGGCCCGGTTTTCGTTTCATGATCAAAGTCAAAGGACCCGGCCAAAATTCTGCCATTAGCTTCCGAGCCTGTTCCGGTATCTCTTCTACAATACCTGACAACTGGTCATCGGAGGCTATGTGAACGATCAAAGGATTATCACTCGGACGCCCCTTCGCTTCAAACACTTTTTTGACTGCCTCGTCATTTTTGGCATTCGCCCCCAGTCCATAAACGGTCTCTGTAGGAAAAGCAACCACTTGATTTGCCTTTAATAATTCAGCTGATTGTGTAATCTGGGGATAACTTTGTAAATTATCCACATTTTTATCCACTGACCAAATTTTCGTTTTCATCTTGAACACCATCGCCTTTTAACATTTCTTATTTTATATAATCGCTTTTATATGAACGATATTCTCAAATTATTGTAATAAATTCACTTAAAGATACTTTGAAAGTATAAAAGAAGTATACACATAATTCAAGTGTTATCCACAAATTGGGGATAACCACATCGAATCCGTGGATAACTTTGTGGATATTAATAATTAATGACAGACTTTTTTGATTTTTTGTTAATAACCCTGTGGATATGTTTACGAAATTATCTGATTTTAAAAAAAGGGGGGGCATCTGCCCCCTTTTTAAAATAGATCATTGAAGATTTCTGCAAACAAGGACTTCACTTCCACCTCAGGCTCCTTTTTCCCTTCATATAATTGTTGACCTTGTTTATTGGATGCCGCAAGTTCAACCTGGTTTTCATCAACATTCCCATCAACGACTTCCTCCGTCACTTGTTCCTTGTCTTTTACTTCTGTCACTTCTTCCTTTACTTCTGGCTCCGTAACCTCTTCTTTTACCGTTTCTTCCGGTACTTCTTTTACGCTCTCCTCCACTACCTCTTCTTCAACTACTTCCTCGGGCCCTTTTTCCTTTTCAACCTGCACTTCTTCTTCAACTTCATCCTCTGCAACAGGCTCACCCTCTTCATCTGTTGCAGCATACGCCTTCCCTTCCGAACTCAAGGTTCCTTCACCCTCATCCTCGACAATCGGACTTTGACTTACAGCCGTCCCATTTGAAAAATCCAGGAAACATAATGGGGGAAATAGAACACACCACCAATTTGCGCCTTCCCCTTCCCCAAGCGTGATAATCACCGCTTCATAATCCCCTGCCGGATATAAATACTGCCCGTAGAGTTTTGTCGGAAATTCCGCTTGTCCAAAATCCACTTTAACTGACTGCTCCAATCCCTGTTCCTTTATAACTGCCTCAGCCGTCGCTTGGATGTCCGGTAGATGCGAGGTGATCACATCCCTCGCTTCATCCAATGAAGTAAGTTCCTCGACCCACTTTGTGATATCTTCATTTACCTCATCCCTAATCAGCCGTTTAACCGCTTGATCCTTTTCTGCATCACTGTTAGCAAGTATCCGCAGACGAATTGCCTCATCCGGGATCACCTTCGTAGCTTCTGCACCGACCATCTCCGCTTTAGGCATATATATACTTACGATCGTTCCTATAGTTAAGATTAATAGATAAATAATGGCTAAATGTTTAGTTTTCATCGCCTTCGCCCCCTCACATGAATTAGTCTCACCATTTTCCAGCTATCTTAAACTAGTAAAAATAAAAAAAGTTGATAGCTGGAAATATAGATTCCATAGGATAATGAGGGTGGTTTCCATAAAAAAATCCGTCTCAAAAGGAGAGACGGATCAATTTAATACAGCGAAGACCATTCGATCTTTCTCATTAATGTCATTTACAATGGATACTTCTGCGGCAGGAAAGGTTCGCTTCAATAAATCGGCAACCGCCTCACCCTGTCCAGTGCCCACTTCAAAACCGATCAGCCCAGGCACCTTCATGATCAGAGGTAACTGCTCCATAAAGCGGCGGTAAAAATCCAGCCCATCGATACCGGCAAATAATGCACGATGCGGTTCATGACCTGTCACGACTACTGACATGGATTCATGATCATCATCTGGTATATATGGCGGATTCGATAAAAGGACGTCCACCTTCTGGTTTATGTTTATGAAAGGCAAAAGCAAATCACCTTGCATGAACTCCACTTCGGCACCAAGTGATTCGGCATTTTTCCGCGCCACCTCAAGCGATGGTTCCGCTATGTCCGTGGCCGTCACCAACAAGTTTGATTTTTCAAGTTTCATCGTTATGGCGATTGCGCCGCTGCCGGTCCCAATATCAGCTAAACGAAGCTTCTGTCCCTCCATAAAAATGGCCGGGATTTTACGTAAAGCATAATAAATCAATTCTTCTGTTTCAGGTCTCGGTATGAGCACTTCTTCATTCACAAAGAAGGTCCGTCCATAAAATTCCTCACTGCCGATTATATATTGGATGGGCGTTCCCTCAGCATGCCGTTCAATAGCGGCCTTAAATTGCCCGAAATCCGCTTCATTAAGCTCATCATGAAGGTTGGCCAGCATTTGGGAGCGAGTTTGTTTTAAAAAATGCTGTAACAGGATTTCCCCAGCATTGGCATCACGATCATTTTCCTTTAAAAAAGAAGAAGCCCATTTAAGGGCTTCAAACACTTTCACGGCAGAGTTACTCATCTGCATTTTCCAGCCTTGAAGATTGGTCTTCCATGATTAATGCATCAACGACTTCATCCAGTTTACCTTCCATGATTTGATCCAGTTTTTGAATCGTTAAACCAATACGGTGGTCGGTAACGCGGTTTTGCGGGAAGTTATAAGTGCGAATCCTTTCGGATCGATCGCCCGTTCCAACGGCAAGCTTCCTATTTTGATCATACTCAGCCTGTACTTCGCGATGGATTTTATCGTACACCCTGGCACGCAAAACCTTCATTGCTTTTTCTTTGTTCTTGATTTGTGATTTTTCATCTTGACAGGATACAACCGTATTAGTCGGAATATGAGTCAAGCGCACCGCCGACATTGTCGTATTGACACTTTGCCCTCCAGGACCGCTTGATGCAAAGGTATCGACACGAACATCCTTATCATGGATTTCCACTTCCACTTCCTCAGCTTCAGGTAAAACGGCAACCGTGGCTGTAGATGTATGAATCCGTCCGCCTGATTCAGTTTCAGGTACCCGCTGAACGCGATGCGCTCCATTTTCGAACTTCAATTTGGAATAAGCACCATTGCCATTAATCATGAATATGATTTCCTTGTAGCCGCCAAGCCCTGTAGGACTTGCTTCAATGACTTCAGTCCGCCAACCCTGCACCTCGGCAAAACGGCTATACATTCGGTATAGACTACCTGCAAATAAAGCCGCCTCATCTCCGCCTGCCGCTCCGCGAATCTCCATGATTACGTTTTTATCATCGTTAGGGTCCTTCGGAATAAGCAATATTTTCAGTTTACCCTCAAGGCCTTGTATGGACTCATCAAGTTCATTGATCTCTTCTTTTACCATTTCACGCATATCCGCATCAAGTTTCTCCTCCAGCATCGCCTTCGCTTCCTGGAGTTGCTCACGAACCGCTTTATATTCTTTATAAGTCGATGCGGTCTCTTGAATGCTGGATTGCTCCTTCGAATATTCCCTTAGCTTCTTAGAGTCATTAATGATCTCCGGGTCACTTAATAGTTCATTCAATCTTTCATATCTATCTTCTACTGCTTGTAAACGATCAAACAAATTATTCACCTCATAAATTTTCCAAAACATCTGAAACGTATTGGAAGTAATCCATCTTTTCTAACTATAAATAAGTAGCTCAGTGCCCCAGGTCAGTTCACTTCTAGGTTAATTATAGTATAGGTGAATAATCAACGTCAAAGAGGATTCATAAATGTCGTTATTTCTTTAATTTTACATCTAGATTATATTGAGGCACAACCCTGTTTATCATGCCTTGTATTCGCTGCTTTTCCTCATTTCTCTTTTTTTCCGTCTTGATTTGGCCTTTATCATGGACCGTAACATGTATGGTATTTCCATTAAACCAAACGGAGCCCGCCTCATAATTGGTTTCAGAATCAATGACTCCGCGGATTTCATCAATTTGCTGCCCCATGGATGGAGAATTATTGGACGTATGATGCGGTGTGTTGAGGACCTGATCTGATGGCCGTTCCGCTTCATTGTCCCAATCATTATTGGATACTTGTTTTAAACCCTTGCCAACAAAATCCCTGCCATCACGGGATTGATCCCCATATTCCGAATCATTATTTATTGCATTGTCATTTTGGCCGCATGCCGTTAGTCCAGCAAGCAGAAAGGCCGTCATAATAAGCAGTTTTGATTTCATATTTTTTCCCTCCATTTTGACTGGTTAAGAAGAACATTTCCCCGTTAGCCTGCCCAAAATGGGGCAATATTTATCTTTCATTTCCCTTCCATGTATTGGTCATGCAACCTGGATGACTCCAGCAGTTTTTCCACCACTTATAATTTTCCCTAAATAGTTCTTCATAAAAAAAGCACCCTACGATCTCATTGGATCATAGGGCACCATCATTCAAATATGTTCTTTAATCCCCACAGCCTGCTTACCCGGAACTTCGTGATGATGGCGGCAGCGGGGCTCGTATGATTCCGATGCACCTACAAGGATGATCGGCTCATCATAGGAGGCCGGCTCACCATCTATCAATCGCTGTGTCCTGCTCGCAGGTGATCCGCACACTTCACACACAGCCTGCAGCTTAGTCACCGACTCTGCAAGCGATAATAGAACAGGCATAGGACCGAATGGTTCACCTCTGAAATCTTGATCGAGTCCTGCCATGATCACTCGATAACCGCTGTCCGCAAGATGCTGGGCAACCCCGATAATTTCATGATCAAAAAATTGCACTTCATCTATTGCAATGATATCCAGGGGCTTGTCCAAATACTTAAAAATATCCGTTGAATGGGCAATCGGTTTTGCCATCACAGAAGAGCCATTATGTGATACGACAGCCTCTTCCGCATAGCGATTATCAATAGCTGGTTTAAATACAGCTATTTGCTCTTTAGCAAATTGAGCACGGCTGACTCGTTTAATCAATTCTTCAGATTTACCTGAAAACATGCTTCCGCAAATAAGCTCGATCCAGCCTGTTTGTTTCATTACATACATGGAAACAGCTACTCCCTTCCACCTGTCGATCCCTTGGCCATAATTGAAGTCGACCCGGCTTTATATAAATTCTTACTTGTTTATGGAAAAGAAAAAACAGGCAAGAAAAATACTTGCCTGTTTTTTAAAAAGTCCGGCTTATTTAATACCGTATTTTTTGTTGAAACGATCAACACGTCCGCCAGCTTCAGCGAATTTTTGACGACCAGTATAGAATGGGTGGCACTCTGAACAAGTCTCAACTTTGATCTCTTCTTTAACTGAACCAGTTTCAAAAGTGTTTCCGCAAGAGCAAATTACTTTTGAAAGCTTATAATTTGGATGAATTCCAGTTTTCATTCTTTTCAGCTCCTTATGCCCTGAATCATTCGAAACAGAGTTATATACTTCAAGTTGAGGGAAAAGCACCCTCACATTTATTGTAAAAACACATGAACTCATTATAACAACTTAAGACTAGTTGTGCAACTGTTTGTTTCTTACAGGGTTAAGAACGTTTTACGCTCGCTGGCCCCTTTTTCATTTCTGACATCTCTTCATCCAGCTTACTGAAAAATTCTTCATTACCTTTTGTCTGCTTTAGACGGCGAAGGAATTTCTCCGAGAAGTCAGGTGAATCTGACATCGTTTTCCTAATGGCCCATAGTTTATCCAGGCGATCTTTCGGAATTAACAATTCTTCTTTACGAGTGCCTGAGCGACGAATATCGATTGCCGGGAAGATGCGTCTTTCGGCAAGTGCACGATCTAGATGCAACTCCATATTGCCCGTACCTTTAAATTCTTCATAAATGACATCGTCCATTCTTGAACCCGTATCTACCAATGCTGTAGCAAGGATCGTCAGGCTGCCGCCTTCCTCGATATTCCTCGCCGCACCGAAAAAGCGTTTGGGACGGTGGAATGCAGCAGGGTCAATACCCCCTGATAGTGTACGCCCGCTCGGCGGAATGACAAGGTTGTATGCACGGGCAAGTCGAGTGATGCTGTCCATTAATATGATGACATCCCGTTTATGCTCCACAAGGCGCATGGCTCGTTCTAAAACCAGCTCAGCCACCTTGATATGGTTTTCCGGCACTTCATCGAAAGTTGAACTTACCACGTCTCCTGCCACGGAACGTTCAATGTCTGTCACTTCTTCCGGGCGTTCATCGATCAACAGCACAATCAATTCCGATTCGGGATGGTTTGTGGTTATCGCATTGGCAATTTCCTTGATGAGCATCGTTTTACCGGCTTTTGGCGGTGCGACTATCAGACCACGCTGCCCAAAACCGACCGGTGCCAGGACATCCATAATCCTGGTCGATAAGTTCTTCGGTGTCGTTTCAAGTTTTATTTGCCTGTTTGGATACAGCGGTGTTAAACCTGGAAAGTGGACACGCTCTTTAGCTGATTCCGGATTATCGCCATTGACTGCTTCGACATGCAGCAATCCATAATAGCGCTCGTTTTCTTTTGGAGGCCTTACCTTACCGGACACTTTATCTCCATTTCGCAAATCGAATCTGCGGATCTGTGAAGCAGAAATATAAATATCCTCCGAGCTTGGAGAATAATTAATTGGACGCAGGAAACCGAAGCCCTCTGAAGGTATGATCTCTAAAACGCCCTCCATGAATAGGAGACCATCCTGCTCAGCTTGTGCTTTCAGGATAGCGAAAATAAGTTCCTTTTTTGAAAGTTTGCTGTAATAGGAAACTTTATATTCACGCGCGTGCTCATATAGATCCTTTAGTTTCATGTTTTCTAAATTAGAAATAGTTAAATTCATTATGACACCACACTTTTATTAATTAAACGTTTTCACCCATACTGAAAAAGAAATGGTTTGTTAGATGGAAGAAAAACCGCAATCCATGTACCCGACCAGAGTTTTCTTAGAAAGGATGATACATTTTTACATGTAAAGAAGAAAATTATTTGAAGGCTTCTTGAAGTTTGGAGTGAAAGGGCAGATTTTAAATTATTAAATAGTAGACCAAGCTTTATTTTACTTTTTTTATTTTAATTATTCAACTTAAATTTTTTAAAAGAGAAAGCGAGCGATGAAACCGCTCGCTTTTTAAAAGTGATTTTTCTAAAAAACGCTATCAGTCAATCAAACCATTCGGTTTAATCTTAAGACTGTGACGCCCATCAATGAATCGAACGGTGCCAGATTTAGCACGCATGACTACGGATTGTGTTTCACCGTAATGCCCTTTAAATTGTACACCGCGTAAAAGTTCTCCATCAGTCACACCTGTTGCAGCAAAAATTGCGTCATCTCCGCGAACAAGGTCTTCCATTCTGAGGACTTTTCCTAAATCAAGGCCCATTTTTCCACAGCGTTCCACTTCTTCATCACTATGAGGAACGAGCTTACCCTGAATTTCCCCTCCAAGGCATTTCAAGGCAACGGCTGCAATAACTCCCTCTGGAGCTCCGCCAGATCCGAATAAGATATCAACACCGGTAAGATCGAAGGCCGTATTTATGGCTCCCGCTACATCTCCATCGTTGATCAACTTGATACGTGCCCCCGCCTCACGAAGTTCATGAATGATCTTCGAATGACGATCACGGTTCAATACTGTTGCAACCACGTCTTGGATATCTTTATTTTTTGCCTTGGCTACCGCTTTCAGGTTGTCCAATACGGAAGCATTGATATCAATCTGACCAACAGCCTCGGGTCCGACAGCTATTTTATCCATATACATATCCGGGGCATGAAGCAAGTTCCCCTTATCGGCTATCGCCAATACAGCCAATGCATTCCAGCCGCCAGATGCAACGATGTTCGTTCCTTCCAAAGGATCAACAGCAACATCGACTAGCGGCCCAAGACCAGTACCAAGTTTTTCGCCAATATAAAGCATTGGCGCTTCATCCATTTCCCCTTCACCGATTACAACCGTTCCTTGCATGGGAATAGTATTGAAAACATCCCGCATTGCAGTTGTTGCTGCATCATCCGCTTCGTCTTTCTTTCCTCTTCCCATCCAACGAGCTGAATTCAGTGCCGCCGCCTCTGTTACGCGGACAAGCTCCATCGATAAACTTCTTTCCATTTCCGGTTCCCCCTCATGTACACTAGCATGATTTATTTATATATTAGTATAACACATTATATCATATATAGTAACACAATGAGGTAACAAGAAAAGGGATCAGCTTTTAAGCTGCTCCACTTCTTCTTGCGTCATTTCTTCACGCCAAATCGTCGCTCCCAAACCCGAAAGTTTTTCAACAAGATGGCTGTATCCGCGATCTATATGTTCAAGCCCGGTCACTTCCGTAATCCCTTCAGCCATTAAACCGGCAATTACAAGAGCTGCTCCGGCACGTAAATCGCTTGCCTTCACTTTTGCCCCATGAAGTTGGACAGGACCATCGACGATGCCTGCTCTGCCCTCGACTTTGATCTTCGCATTCATGCGTCGCAGTTCATCAATATGCTTAAATCGTGCCCCGTATATCGTATCGGTCACCATGCTAGAACCGCTTGCTTTTGTTAAGAGGGAAGTGAAAGGTTGCTGAAGATCTGTTGGGAATCCAGGGTAAACCAATGTCTTGATATCAACGGGTTTATATTTTTCTCCCGGTGAGACAAATATCTGGTCATCACCCGCTTCAATATTAATCCCCATTTCCCTTAATTTGGCAGTCAATGACTCCAAATGCTGGGGAATGACATTATCGATCAGAATCCCTTCACCAACAGCAGCGGCTAAAATCATGAAAGTACCGGCTTCAATCCGATCCGGTATGATCGTATGCTTGCACCCATGCAAACTATCCACACCATCAATACGAATGATATCCGTCCCTGCACCCTTTATTTTCGCTCCCATATTGGTCAACAGTGTGGCAACATCGATGATTTCCGGTTCTTTCGCAGCATTTTCAATCACAGTGCGGCCTTTGGCCAAAACGGCGGCAAGCATGATGTTGATCGTTGCCCCTACACTAACGACATCCAAATATATGCGTGCTCCCCGGAGCTCGTCCGCCCTAAGGTAAATGGCTCCTTGTTCATTCGTCACTTGAGCGCCTAGTGCTTCGAACCCCTTAATATGCTGATCTATCGGACGGGGTCCTAAATGGCATCCTCCAGGCAAGCCGATCACTGCCTTTTTGAATTTACCAAGCATTGCCCCCATTAAATAATAAGAGGCACGTAACTTCTTGACCCTTCCATTGGGAAGAGGCATCGAAATCATCCTGCTGGGGTTGACTGTCATTTCCCCTTCATCGAAGGATACCTCACCGCCAATTTCCTCCATTAACTCTTTCAGCATCTGTACATCCGAGATATCAGGCAGGCCTTCAATCGTTACGGGAGAGTCCGCTAAAATTGTTGCCGGAATAAGGGCAACCGCACTATTTTTTGCTCCGCTGACACGAATGCTTCCCTTTAGGGGATAGCCACCGGCAATTTTAAGTTTTTCCATAATAAACTCCCTTCCACGCTAAGCACTTAGAAGCTACTTTCAAAAGTAATATTTTACCACAGGAAAATTGCATAATCCGACAACATTTACTATCTAGTTCTTTAGTTTACACAAAAGTAAAAAATTCATGTAAAAAAAGATAAAAATTTCTAATTTATGTTAATTTAGTTAAAAGGGTGCAATCTATAGCGACTTAGCGGCAAGGCATTATGCTTCAGTACGTGAATTCCAATCGTTCAAGAAAGCTTCAATCCCTTTATCCGTTAATGGGTGGTGGAATAATTGCATTAAAACTTTATAAGGGATCGTTGCAATATGTGCCCCTTTAAGAGCCGCTTCTGTAATATGCATCGGATGGCGGATGGAAGCTGCAATGATCTCAGCGTTGATATCATGGATCGCAAATATGTCAGCAATATCCGAAATTAAATCCAAACCATTTTGGCCGATGTCGTCCAAGCGTCCTAAAAATGGCGATACATAAGTTGCTCCTGCCCTAGCTGCCAATAAAGCTTGGTTGGCACTGAAAATAAGCGTGACATTAGTTTTGACACCTTGTTTTGTAAGTGCTGAAACAGCCTTCAAGCCGTCTGGGGTCATTGGCACTTTAATCGTGATATTAGGTGCAATAGCAACGAGTTCCTTGGCTTCCGTCATCATTCCTTCAAAATCAAGCGCAATGACTTCAGCAGAAACGGATTCCTTAACAAGGCTTGTGATTTCTTTTAGCCGGTCATGGAAAGAAACTCCCTTTTCTCTTGCAACAAGGGACGGGTTAGTCGTAACACCTGCTAAAACGCCAAGTTCGTGCGCTTGTTTGATTTCTTCCATGTTTGCTGTATCTATAAAGAATTTCATAAAATATCCTCCGTATGTAATCGATTTTTTATTTCCCTATATGCCTCTGAATTCTAATTGTTCTAAAAATGGAGCCCGGATTCAGCCCTGCATCTAAAAGAAACCATTAGGGGGGAACCCCCCAATGGGAATATTGCCTTTATCATCTTACATTTAAAGGGATGGAACCCTTATGTTACGTTTCTAAATTATGCTTTGCCGTTTGAACCGAATTCACGTATTTTGCCGATGACCGTTTCTTTAATAGCTTCACGGCCAGGTACCATGTATTTACGAGGATCGTACACTTCAGAATCGTTATTCAAAATTTCACGAACCGCTTTTGTGAACACAATTTGATTTTCCGTATTCACATTGATTTTTGATGTTCCAAGAGAAATCGCTTTTTGGATATCTTTCGTAGGGATGCCTGTACCGCCATGAAGAACAAGAGGTTTGTTCGTTAAATCCCGTACTTCTTCCATTTCTTTATAGCCTAGGTTAGGTTCACCTTTGTATGGTCCGTGAACGGATCCCAAAGCTGGAGCAAAACAGTCGACATTCGTTTCTTTAACTAACTGTTCACATTCTTGAGGATCTGCATATACGACTCCATCAGCGATTACATCATCTTCTTGTCCGCCAACCGTGCCCACTTCCGCTTCAACCGAAACATTCCGTGCGTGAGCGAACTCGACAACCTTCTTGGTTGTTTCGATATTTTCTTCGATCGGATGATGTGAAGCATCGATCATGACTGAAGTGAATCCTGCTTCGATAGCTTCCTTACATTTATCAAAACTTGAACCATGGTCAAGGTGAATTGCCACAGGAACAGTGATTTTCATGTCTTCCAACAATCCTTGAACCATCATGACAGTCGTTTTAAAACCACCCATATGACGGGCAGCACCTTCGGAAACACCAAGGATGACTGGAGATTTTTCTTGTTCTGCAGCAGCTAAAATAGCTTGAGTCCATTCAAGGTTATTGATATTGAATTGACCTACTGCATATTTTTCATCAAGGGCTTTATTCAGCATATCTTTCATAGAAACTAAAGGCATTTGATTTCCTCCTACTAGTGGATGTTATGATTTTTAAATTTAATTCTTTCTAGATATTCCCTAAAACCAAAGTAGCATACGCTAATAAATCAGAATATCTCTCCTCTTTTAGCATATCAATACATCAAAAAAACAGCAACAATTACACTATTCCAAGCCTCAAAATTTATTCCAAAAAAACACGGCCCATCTAAAAAAAGATAGCCGCGGCAGCTTCCCCGTCAATAATATTAAATTTTCAAGACCGTTAACTTGATTGAATCGGTAAGTATTCTCGAACGGCCTTTCTAATATCATCAATATCAAACGGCTTTGCAAAATGTGTCATTGCCCCTAAATCCTTTGCTTCCTGAATCATATCAAGTTCACCATATGCCGTCATGATTATGACCCGGATGTCCGGATCGACGACTTTCATCCTTTTCAAGATCTCAATGCCATCCATTCCCGGAATCTTCATATCCAGCAATACAAGATCAGGTGAATGATTATTAAGCACTTCCAAGGCTTGTATGCCATTAGCGGCTTGAAATGTTTCATACCCTTCTTTATGTAAAACCTCGTTCAATAAAATACGAATCCCGAATTGATCATCAACAATTAATATTTTCCCTGGCATTTTATCACCTCTCCCCTTCCCGATTCATCAATAAAATATATTAGCCTATTCGGCCATATTACCCGAAAAAGGGTAGTTACATAGATTGCGTTAAATGACTTGAGGTCCAACGCATTTATTTCATTCATGATTTCTATGTTCATATTCGATAATTGTAACAAGATTCCTGCTATATGGCTAAAAGGAATTTTAATTTTTTTGTTTTTTCGACCGATTTAGTCAATTCAGCCCTTCCGGATCAAAAGCCCTGAAACCTGTCAATGCAAAGGAAAGTCCTTTATAATAAGTATATTATTTTTTAAAGGAGTCCCTGATCATGTTAAAAATTTTCTCGACACAGATAAGCGGTTTATTTAAAAAAATGATTGAAAATGAGGCCTTTGAAATGGAGGATGCAGGACGCTTGCTCGCTCAGGCAGCGGTTGGGGACGGTTCTGTGTTCATTCACGGTTTTGGTGAAATGCAGGGCGTCACTGCCGAGGCTTTGAATGGGGCAGAACCCTTTCCCAAGGCAAAAAGATATGAATTAGGGGAAACCATTTCCAGGGAAGATCGATTTCTTATATTCAGCCGCCATTCGGACGATTCAGAAGCATTGATGCTGGCAAAACAACTCAAGGAAAAAGATATACCATTTGTTGCGGTTTCTACATCCGTCCCTGCTGAAGAAGAATCTCTTTTGGAGTTGGCTGACGTTCATATTGATTTACGTATCCAACGGGGATTGATTCCCGATGAAACTGGAAATCGATATGGGTACCCTACCCTCATTGCCGCTCTTTTCGCTTATTATGGGATTAAATTCACTCTTGAAGAAATCATAAACGAATATGAAGATGAAGAATGATATCTTCATCCTAAACAAAAAAAACAGCCACATGGGCTGTTTTTTTATTTATTAAAGATTTTTGCCGTACTTTAATGACATACCGACAAAGTCACGGAATAGCGGCTGCGGACGGTTAGGACGTGACGTGAATTCCGGATGGAATTGAGAAGCCACAAACCAAGGATGATCTTTTAGTTCTACGATTTCAACTAGACGACCATCTGGACTTGTACCGGAGAACACGAATCCTGCCTCTTCCATAGCTTGACGGTAGTGGTTATTGAATTCATAACGGTGACGGTGACGTTCATAAACAACCTCGTCATTATACGCTTCGTATGCTTTAGTTCCTTCGATAAGCTTACATGGATACAGACCAAGACGCAGTGTTCCGCCCAAATCTTCTACATCCTTCTGCTCAGGAAGAAGATCGATGATTGGATCTGGAGTATCTTCCTTAATTTCAGCTGAATGTGCTTCTGGCAATCCCAGGACGTTGCGTGCATACTCAATGGACGCCAACTGCATGCCTAAGCAAATTCCGAAGAATGGTTTTTTTGTCGTGCGGGCAAATTCGGTCGCTGCAATTTTCCCTTCAATTCCACGATCTCCAAATCCGCCAGGGACAAGGATTCCATCTGCATCTTGAAGAAGTTCAGCAACATTTTCTTTAGTTACGTCTTCGGAATTCACCCAGTCGATTTCAACATCTGCATCAAATGCGTAACCAGCATGCTTAAGTGCTTCCACTACAGAAAGATAAGCATCTTGCAATTCAACATATTTTCCGACTAAGGCGATTTTCGTTTTCTTTGATAAAGAAGTAACCTTTTTGACTAGTTCCTTCCAATCTTCCATATCCGCTTCGCCACAGTCCAATTGCAAGTGATCACAAACGATTTGGTCCATATTTTGTGCTTGAAGCGCAAGAGGGATGGAGTAAAGTGTATCCGCATCAAGACATTCAATAACAGAATTTTTATCGATATCGCAGAATAAAGCGATTTTATCCTTCATATCTTGTGAAATCGGGCTTTCTGTACGTGCAACGATGATATTTGGCTGAATGCCAAGACTGCGTAATTCTTTTACACTATGCTGTGTCGGTTTTGTTTTCATTTCACCAGCAGCTTTGATGTAAGGAACCAGTGTACAATGAATATACATAACATTATTGATGCCGATATCACTCTTGATTTGGCGAATCGCTTCAAGGAATGGAAGAGACTCGATATCCCCTACAGTACCGCCAATTTCAGTGATGACTATATCGGCATTCGTTTCATTGCCTGAACGGAAAACGCGTTCTTTAATTTCATTCGTGATATGGGGAATGACTTGAACCGTTCCACCTAGATAATCGCCACGGCGTTCTTTCCTCAGGACGGTTGAATAAATTCTGCCTGTAGTCACATTGCTGTGTTTACCAAGGTTGATATCAATGAAACGCTCATAGTGTCCCAAATCCAAATCCGTTTCAGCACCATCATCCGTTACAAACACTTCACCATGTTGATATGGACTCATCGTACCAGGATCCAAGTTGATATAAGGGTCAAACTTCTGGATCGTAACATTCAATCCCCTATTTTTTAATAATCTACCTAAAGAAGCGGCCGTTATCCCTTTTCCCAAGGAAGAAACTACTCCACCTGTCACAAAAATATATTTTGTCATCTTATATCCTCCTATAGAATGTTTTCTTCCAACTCTGTTCTTCACATCATTAAATCGGAACCTGAATCGAATCTTCCGCCACATGAGCGGGTAAAAGCTAAAAACCGTAAACCAGTACAAACCATTAATCACTTAAAGGTCTTTAGTGAGAGTCATGCAGGATACATGAACAAGAATAAATTTCCTTAAATGACGTAAACATAAATATGTTCTCTATAGTTTTTACAATTCTATGAGAAATCATTTTTAAAAATAAAAAAATGATGTCATTTATTCATTCCATCATTAAAAACAAAAACGCTCCGCTTACAATAAAAGTAAGGGAGCGATATAATTTAATCATTGTGTCCTTTTTTAAGGAGCCCAAAAATGATTCTACAAATTTCGCCTCAAAAAGTCAAGGGCGATTATTTATTTCTTATCCTCTTCATCCAAGTCATCTTCGTCTTCATCTTCGTCCTCATCATCTTCCAGGACAAATGCATCATCTTCGATTATTTCTTCTTCCAGATCGTCGTCATCTTCCACGTCATCATCCAAAAGCACTTCGTCGATGACTGGAGAACCTAGAATATCATCATCGTCGTCATCTTCATCCTCGTCCAGATCATCGATATCTTCTTCAAAGTCAAGGTCTTCGTCTTCAAGTTCATCGAAATCGTCGATAACGACAGCTGCCTTTTTGGCTTTCTTTTTCTTTTTAGGTTTTACAACATGTACGACTTCTTCTTCGATTTGGTCAACCGGGTACCATGTTTTCAATCCCCAGCGGTTGTCTCCAAGTGAAGTGAAACGGCCATCCACATTTAAATCCGTATAGAATTGTGCAATTTTCTTTTCCACTTCCGCTTTAGATAAATGGTGCAGCGAAGCTAATTCACTTATTAAGTCTTTAAATGGAATCGGTTCATTTCTTTCCACTAACAAATCATATGCCATCTCTATTAAGGACATTTCCAACAATTGCTCTTTTGAGTATTGTTTTAAACTCAAATTCCGCACTTCCCTTCTCTATTCAAACACTGAATTCCGTGTTTTTTCACATAAAAAAATAATCTAAAACAGTAGTTCGATAAAATAACGACAATTCCTGCTAGACATATACTCCATTATAAACAATCTAAATGGGTTTATGCTAGTTCTATATGATACTTTCACACATTTACCTTATTGTCTATCATTCACGGGAAACCAAAAGGTAAATATCATTCCTTTTTCTTTTTGGATTTCTGACGATATGCTGCCGTAAAAAAGACAACCGTCAGGATAAAAAAAGAAATGGCACCCAATTGATGCTCATACAGCTCAAATAAAAAAATGATGGCAAGAATGTAACCTATGATTAATCCAATCATTTTCAGGTTCATTTTCTCAACTCCAATAGGGCTGATTCTTCATTTTTTCCCCTTTTCCAAATAATTATAAGGTAAAATCTTCATTTTGTTAAAAAAGAGGGGAATTATTTAAAAAGGAGGCCCCTAAACGTTCGGAGCCCCCTTCTCGGTTTACATATTCCTTCGATATTGACCGCCTACATCATATAGCGCCCTCGTTATCTGACCCAGACTGGCCACTCTCACACAGTTCATGAGTTCGGCAAAGATATTTTCCCCATTCATGGCTGCCAATTTCAGTTTAGTTAGCGCCTCATCCGTGAACTCCTTATTTCTTTCCTGGAATGCCCGGAGATTCATGATTTGCCCTTCCTTTTCTTCCTTTGTTGCACGGGCGATTTCCATGCTGTTCACCGCTTCTTCGGAAGGAGGATTTGGATTCAAATACGTATTGACACCAATGATCGGCAATTCTCCAGTATGCTTTTTCATTTCGTAATGCATCGATTCATCCTGGATTTTCCCGCGCTGATACTGCGTCTCCATTGCACCCAGGACACCGCCTCGATCGTTGATGCGATCGAACTCTTGCAGTACGGCCTCTTCAACCAGATCCGTCAATTCCTCTACGATGAAGGCACCTTGCATCGGGTTTTCATTTTTTGAGAGACCATGCTCCTTTGTAATGATCATTTGTATGGCCATTGCCCGGCGTACGGATTCTTCGGTAGGCGTCGTGATGGCTTCATCGTACGCATTAGTATGCAGGGAATTACAGTTGTCCTGCAGTGCCATTAAAGCCTGAAGTGTCGTTCTGATATCATTAAAATCAATTTCTTGCGCATGAAGGGAGCGCCCAGAAGTCTGTATATGGTATTTGAGCTTTTGGCTACGGTCATTCGCTCCATATTTATCCCGCATGACAGTCGCCCAAATCCTTCTTGCCACCCTCCCGATAACCGTATATTCCGGGTCGAGCCCATTTGAGAAGAAGAACGACAAATTCGGGGCAAAGTCATCAATATTCATTCCGCGGCTTAAATAATATTCGATGTAAGTAAAGCCATTCGCTAATGTAAAAGCCAGCTGTGAAATGGGATTGGCACCCGCTTCTGCAATGTGATAGCCGGAAATGGATACAGAGTAGTAGTTCCTGACTTTGCGATCGATGAAATATGCTTGAATGTCCCCCATTAACCTTAAAGCAAATTCCGTAGAGAAGATGCATGTATTCTGGCCTTGGTCCTCTTTCAGAATATCCGCTTGAACAGTTCCGCGTACCGTTTGAAGGGTATAGGCCTGCACTTCTTCAGCTTCGGCATCATTAAGGGGACGGCCTAACTCTTCTTCTTTCCGTTGAATCTGCTGATCTACTGCAGTATTCATATACATGGCCAAAATGATTGGTGCCGGTCCATTGATGGTCATGGAAACAGATGTTGAGGGGTGGCAAAGGTCAAAGCCTGCATACAGCTTTTTCATGTCATCCAACGTACAGATGCTGACTCCGCTTTCCCCTACCTTTCCATAGATATCAGGCCGGTGATCAGGGTCCTCGCCATATAAAGTTACAGAATCGAAAGCCGTACTAAGCCGTTTAGCAGTATCATCCTTTGACAAATAATGAAAACGCCTGTTGGTTCGGTCGGGCGATCCTTCACCGGCAAATTGCCGCTTCGGGTCTTCCCCTTCACGCTTGAATGGAAAGACTCCCGCTGTGTAAGGAAAGAAGCCCGGAACGTTTTCACGGAATACCCATCCTAAGATTTCTCCATAATCCACATATTTAGGCAGTGATACTCTCGGAATCATTAAACCTGATAAACTTTTGGTTTTCAGCTTTGTGACGATTTCTTTATCCCTTACTTTCGTTACAAACTGCTCCCCTGCATACTTTTCTTTTAAATCCATCCACCCAGAAAGGATTTTTTTAGATTCAGGTGATAAATTCAAAGCGGTTTCTTTTTTCAGTTTTTCTAAAGAAGCCACCATATCGTCGTTGTTATCATTTTCCTTAATTGCATCAATTGCTCCTTCAAGCTGGAAAAGCCTCCGGGCAATATGTACTTGTTCAGCCGCACGCTTATGATACGATCTGACCGTATCACTGATTTCACGTAAATAATACCGACGGTCTGTAGGAATGATGACATTTTGCTTGTAAACATCCGCTTCTTTCGTAAAGGCCGTACTCCAAACCGTCCCTGATTTTTCATTAAGCTTTTCAATCAGTGCAGCGAATAATGCATTGGTGCCTGGGTCATTGAATTGGGAAGCGATCGTACCGTATACTGGCATTTCCGATGGATCTTGATCAAAAAGTGTACGACTTCTTTGGTATTGCTTTTGAACTTGGTTTTTTGCATCCTCGGAGCCTTTGCGCTCGTATTTGTTAATGACTATCAAGTCTGCATAATCAATCATATCGATTTTTTCAAGTTGCGAAGGAGCACCGAATTCACTCGTCATTACATACATGGATACATCGCATATCTCGGCAATTTCTGCATCGCCCTGACCAATTCCGCTCGTTTCAACGATGATTAAATCGAAGCCAGCTGCCTTCACGACTGAAATGGCATCTTTTATCGCCAAAGACAACTCACTTTTTGAATGGCGCGTGGCTAGGCTCCGCATATATACACGCTCTGAAAAGATCGAGTTCATTCTGATCCTGTCACCAAGCAGGGCACCGCCCGTTTTCTGTTTGGTCGGGTCCACAGATAGAATGGCGACTCTCTCATCTGGAATTTCGTTAATGAACCTTCGTATCAATTCATCAGTCAATGAACTTTTTCCAGCGCCGCCAGTCCCTGTAATTCCTAGAACGGGAACCTTCTTTTCGGAAGTCTTGATCTGCTCAAAAAGACTCTCCACCGCTGCCGCTGATTCCTGTGAAACATCGAGTCTATTTTCGGCAAAGGTAATAAATTGGGCAATGGCATTTGTTCCCCCGGCAATCAATTCATCAAAACGTTCTTGTAAAGATGGTTTGACTGTCGAGAAATCACACTCCTCCATCAATACGTTTATCATTCCTTGAAGCCCATATTCCCGCCCTTCATCAGGCGAAAAGATACGGGCAATCCCATAATCATGCAGTTCTTTAATTTCCCTTGGGATGATGACCCCGCCGCCGCCGGCAAAAATCCGAATGTGCTCGGCTCCCTTTTCCTTCAGCAGGTCATACATATATTTAAAATATTCCACATGCCCGCCTTGGTAAGATGACATGGCTATGCCTTGAACATCTTCCTGGATGGCCGCATTCACGATCTCTTCTACCGAACGATTATGACCTAGGTGAATTACTTCTGCCCCGCTGGACTGAAGGATTCTCCTCATTATATTGATGGATGCGTCATGTCCATCAAATAAACTCGAAGCTGTGACGAATCTAATATGGTTCTTCGGTTTATACACCTCAACTGTACTCATATAGCTCCTCCTTATTGAAACTTATTTATATCAGTGCTTTTTGGAACCCGATACATTTTGAATCAATAATTGCGTCTGCAGTTCAACATACTCTTGAAGCGTATACTGTTTATGCAAAGCCCATCTTCTAAAACTCCACATCTGTCCCTGAACGAAAATGTTATGTGAAACAAGGCTTATTTGTTTTTCCGTTAACGAGAGCTCCCCATTCTCGACACATTTCGTTATCACTTTTTCGAACATGCCAACCATCCGAATTTCTTTGTTCAGAACATATGGTAAAGCATCTTTCGTCAGTGCCTTCACTTCCTGATACATGACCAGCACTTCGTCCTGCATATCATCCATCACTTTATAAAAATAGGCGATCGTCAGCTTCAAACTTTCAAGTGTCCCATCACTCTGTTCTATTTCTTTCTGAAGCTTTTCCTGGACTTCATCATAGATAAAGTCACAAACGAGATATAATATATCTTCCTTGGTTCGGATATACTCGTATAACGTGCCAATACTAAAGCCTGCAGCTTTGGCAATTTCCCTGGTAGTCGTACGGTGAAATCCCTTTTCCTTAAAAAGGGTAACCGCTCCTTTAATCATTTGTGTACGCCTTTTTTCAACCAGCCGCTCATCCTTTACAGATGCAAGAACCTCTCTTTTTTCCATTTCCAAACTCCTTTTGACAGCCCATTATTCAATTATCAAAGACATTCTGAAGAAATTGAAAAGGGAATTCCGGTAGAGACAGTGCCTCATCGGAAAACCTCAGTTTCAACCTTATTTAGTAACCATCCGTGAGATGACCAGCTTTTGAATTTCCTGTGTACCTTCGTAAATCTGGGTTATTTTCGCATCGCGCATATACCGCTCCACTGGATAATCTTTTGTATATCCATAACCCCCGAAAACCTGCACCGCCTCCGTCGTCACTTTCATTGCTGTATCCCCAGCAAAAAGTTTGGACATCGCCGACTCTTTTCCATAAGGAAGGCCCACTGATTCCAACCACGCAGCCTGATAGGTTAATAGCCTTGATGCCTCAACACCCGTTGCCATATCCGCCAATTTAAAACCGATTCCTTGCTGTGCAGAAATTGGCTTGCCGAATTGGACGCGCTCTTTTGCATAATCAACCGCGGCATCCAATGCACCTTGGGCTATGCCTACAGCCTGGGCTGCAATTCCATTACGGCCGCCATCAAGCGTCATCATCGCAATTTTAAAGCCTTCTCCTTCTTTTCCAAGGAGATTTTCTTTAGGCACTCGACACTCATCAAAGATGATTTCCGTGGTCGGTGATGAACGGATTCCAAGCTTCTTCTCTTTTTTACCAACACTGAAGCCTGGGAAATCCTTTTCAATGATAAAAGCACTCGTTCCTTTTTGTTTCGATTCAGGATCCGTCAATGCAAAGACGACATATGTATCCGCAATCCCGCCGTTCGTAATGAAGATTTTTGAACCGCTGATAACATATTCATCACCTACAAGCTTTGCAGTCGTTCTCATACCGCCTGCGTCTGAGCCTGAGCTAGGTTCAGTCAGTCCGTATGCACCGATTTTTTCACCCTGTGCCATCGGGCGAAGGTATTTTTGTTTTTGTTCTTCAGACCCAAATTTATATATTGGCCATCCTGCGAGCGAAGTATGGGCTGATAAAGTCACTCCAGTGGATGCGCAAACACGGGAAAGTTCCTCTATCGCTATGCAATATGCTAAGTAATCACTGCCAATTCCGCCGTATTCCTCAGGCCACGGAATCCCAGTCAATCCAAGCTCAGCCATTTTATCGAAGATCTCACGGTCAAATCGTTCTTCTTCATCCCTCTCGGCAGCAGTCGGAGCCACTTCATTCTTGGCAAAGTCGCGCACCATTTTCCTGATCATTTCATGTTCTTCCGTTAGTTTAAATTGCATGAATATGCCCCTCCAAATTTCTCGTAATTATAGATTCTTACTGATGACCATTCTTTGTATTTCGCTGGTACCCTCATAAATTTCAGTTACCTTTGCATCCCTGAAATAACGTTCGACCGGATATTCCGTTGTATATCCATAGCCACCGAAGACTTGGACTGCTTCTATCGCCACCTCGACAGCCGTCCTCGAAGCGAATAGCTTAGCCATTGCCGCCTCTTTACCGCAATTCAATCCCTGCGAGCGTAAATAAGCCGCCCGATAGACCAGTAGCCTTGAAGCTTCTATGCCCGTTGCCATTTCGGCCAGTTTGAAACCAATTCCTTGTTGTTGCGCAATAGGTTTGCCGAATTGCACCCTGCCTTTTGCATATTGGACAGCATGTTCCATGGCTCCCTCAGCAATTCCCAGCGCTTGAGCGGCAATCCCGATCCTTCCAGCATCCAAGTTGGCCATCGCGATCTTAAAGCCTTCACCTTCTTTGCCAAGAAGATTGGCTGTAGGGACTTTCATATCCTCGAACGTTACCTGCACGGTGCTCGAGCCATGAAGGCCCATTTTACGTTCATCTTTACCGATGATTAAGCCTGGCGTCCCTTTTTCTACGACAAAAGCAGAGATTCCCTTGCTTCCCTTCTGAGGGTCGGTTGAAGCAAAAACAATAAACACATCCGCTTCCCCGCCATTGGTGATAAAAACCTTGGACCCATTTATTCGATATTCTCCGCCTTCCTTTACTGCCACTGCTTTCGATTTCAAACTCGCAGCATCGGAGCCTGAGCTTTGCTCAGTCAAGCAAAAGGCGCCTAAATATTTACCAGCGGCTAACTTAGGCACATACTTTCGCTTCTGCTCTTCCGTTCCAAAATAAACGATTGGATTTGTTCCAACAGAAGTATGAACGGACAGTATGACACCGAGAGTGGGACTTACTTTGGAAATCTCATTGATGGCAATGATATAAGACATGAAGTCCATACCCGCGCCACCGTATTCTTCTGAAATCGGTATTCCCATCAAACCAAGCTCACCCATTTTTTTCAGAATCGCTTTTGGAAACACCCCTGTTTCCATTGCCCCGATATGAGGAGTGATCTCATTCTCCGCAAAAGAGCTTACCATTTTCCGCATCATTTCCTGTTCTTCTGTAAACTTGAAATCCATCCTTCATCCCTCCATAGCTGCACAACTTTCCATGATTAGTTATATTCATAAAAGCCCCGTCCTGATTTCTTGCCTAGCCACCCAGCTTTTACATATTTCCTTAACAGCGGACACGGTCGGTATTTATCGTCTCCCAGCCCTTGGTGAAGCGTTTCCATTATATACAAGCATGTGTCTAGCCCAATGAAGTCAGCTAGAGTAAGCGGGCCCATCGGATGGTTCATTCCCATTTTCATTACGTCGTCGATCGCCTCTTTAGTAGCTACGCCCTCATATAGTGTATAGATGGCCTCATTGATCATCGGCATTAAAATCCGATTAGCTACAAAACCTGGAAAATCATTGACTTCCACCGGTACCTTGTTCAAGGATTCAGCCATCTTTTCAACTTCTTTATAAACTTCATCCGATGTAGCAAGGCCACGAATGACCTCAACCAGCTTCATGACTGGAACGGGGTTCATAAAGTGCATGCCAATTACCTTTTCCGGCCTTTTCGTGGCAGCGGCTATCTCGGTAATCGGAAGCGAAGAAGTATTGGATGCAAGAATGACGTGTTGCGGTGTGATTTCATCCAACTCGGCGAATATTTTTGTTTTTATTTCCATGTTTTCCACCGCAGCTTCAATCACTAAATCTACCGTAGCCGCATTTTTCAAATTCGTCGATGAAGTCAACCGGGAAAGGATTGCATCTTTCTCCCCGGATTCCATTTTCCCTTTTTCAACCTGCCGGGAAAGGTTCTTGGTAATTGTCCCTAACCCCTTTTCTACATATTCATCTTTTAAATCGTGTAAAAGAACTTCATAACCGCTCATTGCACAGACCTGGGCAATGCCAGATCCCATCTGTCCCGCACCAATGACCATCACTTTTTGAATGCCCATGAAAATCCCCCCTCATTTATCTATGAAACTATTATCCTTGCTTAGGCACTTCAATTAAAATGGCATCTCCCTGACCGCCGCCACTGCAGATCGCTGCGATGCCCAATCCCCCTCCGCGGCGTTTCAGTTCATGCATCAGCGTAATGATGATTCGGGCACCACTTGCCCCGATTGGGTGACCTAATGCTACAGCCCCTCCGTTTACATTCACTTTTCCCGGCGCGATGTTGGCAATTTTCCCACTGGCCAGTGCAACCGCTGCAAATGCTTCGTTCACTTCAAACAAATCAATTTCCTCTATCGATTTACCTGTCTTCTTCAGGAGTTCATTTATGACCAAACCTGGCGTTTTAGGGAAGTCCTTTGCTTCCACTGCCACTTCTGCATGAGCTAAAATATAGGCAAAAGGCGTTTTCCCTTCTTTTTCCGCACGTTCCTCACTCATCAGTACGAGTGCACCTGCCCCATCATTGACACCTGGTGCATTACCTGCCGTAATGGTCCCCTCATTATTGAAAGCTGGACCTAATTTAGCTAACTTACCGGCAGATGTATCTTTTCTTGGGGCTTCATCATGTTCGATGGTAATTGGTTGGCCTTTTCGTACCGGCACCTGTACGGAAATGATTTCTTCTGCAAGAATACCGCCATCGATTGCCTTTATCGCCTTTTGATGACTCTCGTAAGCCCAGCTATCTTGTTCCTCACGGGTGATTTCAAGATCATCGGCAGTACTGTTTCCGTAAGTCCCCATATGGACACCCGTAAAACTGCAGCTAAGTCCATCCGAAATCATCGTATCCTTCAGTTCCCCATCACCCATCCTTAGGCCCCACCTTGCTTTCGGAAGGATATAAGGCGCATTGCTCATCGATTCCATTCCGCCGGCAACAATGATTTCCTCTTCACCTAAGCGAATGATCTGATCAGCCAATGTGACACTGCGAAGTCCTGATGCGCATACTTTATTAATGGTTTCCGTTTTCACTTCCCAAGGCAATCCAGCATGACGGGCTGCCTGACGGGAAGGTATTTGGCCTTGGCCTGCTTGAAGCACATTCCCCATGATGACCTCGTCTACTTGGCCGCCTTCGATCCCTGCCCGAACAAGTGCCTCTTTGATTGCTATTCCACCAAGTTGTGATGCCGTCAAACTGCTAAGACCACCGCCAAATTTACCAAAAGGTGTTCTCACACCGCTAATAATCACTGTTTTCGCCATCATTATTTCCCCCTATAAGTAACATTGATTGAACGCTCGCTCAATTTGGAGTTAAAAAAATAGTGTTGTAAGCGCTTAATATTATATTTAATATTACACATTTTTCTCAAAAATGAAAATATTTAGTTATTAAATATTGAAAATATTGCCTGCTTCCATTTGATCCATCCCATTTAGAAGAAGCAGGCAATTCCATTTTAAATTAAGAGGCAATCGATTTATTTTCACCAATGACCGCTTTTTCAAGTAGTTCAGCTACATCATACGTTTTAACATTATCCTCAACTTCTTTTGCTTTCGTCCCATCAGATAGCATGGTCAGGCAATAAGGACATCCTGAGCTGATCACTGTTGGACTGACGGCTAGCGCTTGTTCGGTACGGGCCACATTAATGCGGTTTCCTGTTTCCTCTTCCATCCACATCAAACCGCCTCCAGCTCCACAGCACATACCCTTCTCACGATTACGCTCCATCTCAATAAGTTTCACACCATCAATGGATTGCAGGATTTCACGCGGCGGGCTGTAAACTTCATTGTATCTTCCCAAGTAACAGGAATCGTGAAATGTAATCGTCTCATTCACCGGATACTGAGGCACCAACCTGTCTTCACTGACAAGTGTGGCTAACAGTTCAGTATGGTGATACACTTCCGCTTCCAAGCCAAAATCCGGATACTCATTCTTAAAGATATTGTATGCATGCGGATCGATCGTCACGATTTTCTTAATTTCATTCTTCTGGAATTCTTCTATATTTTTCATTGCAAGCTCCTGAAAGACAAACTCATTACCCAATCTACGGGGAGTATCCCCTGAGTTTTTCTCCTTATTTCCGAGAATTGCAAATTTGACGCCCGCTTCATTCAATAATTTAGCAAAGGAAAGGGCAATCTTCTGGCTACGGTTATCGTACGATCCCATTGAACCTACCCAGAATAAATACTCGAATTCTTCGTCTGCCTTTTTTAATTCCTTTACGGTAGGGATGCTGACATCTTCCCGAAGGCTTCGCCAATCTTCCCTCTCTTTACGGTTCAGTCCCCACGGGTTTCCTTGACGCTCAATATTCGTCATGGCACGTTGCGCATCAGGATCAAGTCTGCCCTCTGTCAACACTAGGTAACGGCGCATATCGATGATTTTGTCGACATGTTCATTCATTACCGGGCATTGATCTTCACAATTCCGGCATGTGGTACAAGCCCAAAGCTCTTCTTCCGTAATGACTTCGCCAATCAGGCTCGGACTGTAAGCCTCGGTTGCTGCAGCAGATTCCTGCGCCCCCTGCGCGGCACCAGCCAAAGCTATCTTATTTCCCTTCGTATTCCCAAAAACAAAAGATGGCACCCATGGCTGCTTCGTTGTAACGGCAGCGCCTGTATTCGTTAAATGGTCACGCATCTTGATTATGATATCCATCGGTGACAGCATTTTACCGGTACCTGTAGCCGGGCACATATTCGTACAACGCCCGCACTCCACACAGGCATAGAGGTCCACCATTTGGTACTGCGTCAAATCTTCGATATATTTGGCACCGTAATATTGATTGCCTTCTTTGTCGAAAACCTCTTCTTCCAAATCAACCGCTTTCAATTTCCCCGGATTGTCCAGTCGATTCAGGAATACATTTATCGGACCGGCAATCAAGTGAGCATGCTTAGATTGCGGGATATAAACAAGGAAAGATAATATGATCAGTAAATGCAGCCACCAAGCTACATAAAAAACGACTGTTGCCGCTGTTGTCCCCATCCAGCCGAATAGGAAAGCGATGCTTGATGCGACTGGCTCTGACCAAGTTGCATCGTGTCCATGCCAGATCATTCCCATTCCATTCCCCAGTAATACGGTGATCATGATACCGGTGATGAAGATGACAACCAAACCTGCTTTGAAATCCCTTTTCAAGCGAACGAGCTTTTCGACATAACGGCGGTATGCCGCCCATAGGATTGCAACAAGAACGGTAAGCGTCACAATTTCCTGGAAGAAAGTAAAGGCCGGATAAACAGGACCAAACGGTAAATGCCACCCCGGTCTTAAGCCTTTAACGAAAAAGTCAAGTGCACCAAATTGCACTAAGATGAAACCATAAAATAACATGGCATGAATGATCCCGCTCTTTTTATCTTTAAAGAGCTTCTTCTGTCCAAATACATAAACCCCTATTTTAACAAGACGATCTTTCACACGGTTATCGAATTCCACTTTTTTGCCAAGTTTTATATAAGCTATACGGGTCTTTATCAAGTAGACAAACAAACCGGCGGCGTAAGCGGTTACAAGCAGGAATGCAACCAAGTTGATCCACAGTAAACCATTCATTTCCATGCAGACTTTCCCCCTCTTTAGTAAATTGCAAAATGCCAGATACCATTTTGGGAAATTTGGCATTTTTCTGAAATTTGATTAATTCCATTATATAATGAATGAGCATTCAGTCAACTTTTTTCTTTCTAAAACTATTCAATTTTTCTGGACCTTAATTATATAATTCGACAATTTCGTCTATTACCCTTCTGCATTCTAAAAAAATGAGTACCCTCTCCCCGCTTTTTAATGGTTACTAACAGGGAATTAGAGCCAAACTAAATATAATCATTTAGGGGGGATTTTTTTGAAGATAATCACTGCGATTGCCTCTATATTTTTATTGATCTTCTCTTGGTGCTGGGTTGATCTTAAGGTAGGGCATAAGCGTTATTTGAAGCACGCAACCAACATAAAATATCCGCCTCGGAACAGCGACATAACTGTATTCACATCAGGGAAAATCCTGTTTGATGATTACATGAAGGAAGTAAAGCAAGCTCAGGATTCCATCCATATCCTTTTTTATATTGTAAAAAATGATAAATTCAGCAAGGACTTTTTGAAGTTACTGCAGTCAAAAGCGGAAGAGGGCGTGGAAGTGCGGCTTTTAGCCGATTGGGTAGGAAGTAAAAAGATGCCCCGCCAAATCATACAGGAGCTAACTAAAAGCGGCGTTCATTTTTCTTTCAGCTTTAAACCGAAACTCCCCTTCCTTTTCTATACAATACAAAAAAGAAATCACCGTAAGATCACGGTGATAGATGGAAAAATCGGCTATCTTGGCGGCTTTAATATCGGTAAGGAGTATATAAACCAAGGGGAGAAGCTGAACCCGTGGAGAGATTACCATTTAAAAATGACCGGGGAAGGTGTAAAGGACCTTCAGGAAGTCTTCCTCTCGGATTGGTTCTATGACACAAACGAGGATTACAGAGGAACGCCTGCCTATTTCCCGACATTGACTCCCGGGACGCAGGCACAGCAGTTTGTCGTCACGAATGGCAGTGATCTTGAACAGTCACTTACACACATAATTCGGCAAGCCACTAAAAAAATCATTATCGGGACTCCATATTTCATTCCCAGTGAAACTTTATTTCAAGAATTAAGGGAAGCACTTGCACGCAATGTTTCCGTTACGATCATCGTACCTGAAATTTCAGACCATGCCCTTGTCAAGGAAGCTTCTTTTCCCTATTTCCGGGTACTAATAAAAGAAGGGGCTGAAATCATGCAATTTCAAAGAGGGTTCTACCATTCTAAAGTGATTCTGATTGATGATATATTGTGTGATATCAGTACGGCTAATTTTGATAAACGCAGTTGTTTCTTAAATAGTGAAATCAATTGCATCGTATTTGACCGGACATTTATAGAAGATGTAGAAAAGGAGTTGGCAGTGGACCTAGCCGAATCCAAGCCGCTAAACGGGGACGCGATTTCCAACATGAATTTAGTCCGTTCAGCAAAAGAATCGCTGGCTGCCATCCTTTCTCCTTTTCTTTAACATCCCGTTGCTCAAGGAGAAAAATACAATGAAAATAAGATTTGGATTCGTATCCAATGCCACCTGTTTATGGGAAGCTTCTCCGGCTAAGACACTTACTTACAAGCGATATAGCTCACTTGGCGCGGAAAAAGGAAGGGAAAAACTCCTGGATGTGACAAGGCAGAACATTGAAAATACCTTAAGGGTCCTTCAATATAACACGGCACACCAAATAGAAATATACCGGATGTCCAGTTCCATCGTTCCTTTAGCCACACATCCCGAAATAGAATGGGATTTCGTTACACCTTTTAAAAAAGAGTGGAAACAGCTTGGCGATTGGGCCACTGCACACAAGATGAGGATCAGCTTTCATCCCAATCAGTTTACGCTGTTTACCAGCCCTAAGCCCGAGATTACAAAAAATGCCGTAAAAGATATGGAGTTCCATTATAAAATGCTTGATGCAATGGGCATTGCGGACACCTCTTTCATCAATATCCATGTTGGAGGGGCCTATGGTGATAAAGAGTCCGCCCTTGTAAGGGTTCATGACAACCTTAAATCGCTGCCTATGCACGTCAAGGAAAGAATGACTTTGGAGAATGATGATAAAACCTATACAGCATCTGAAACCCTGAGCGTATGTAAGAAGGAAGGCATCCCACTTGTATTCGATTACCACCATCATCTCGCAAACCTTTCAGCTGAGCCGCTTAACGAGCTGCTCACCGAGGTGTTCACCACTTGGAGGCAAGCAGGAGCGGTACCAAAGATTCATATTTCATCCCCAAAATCGGCAGGTGAATTTCGCTCGCATGCAGATTATATCGATTTGGACTTCATCATGCCCCTTTTTAAAGTGCTGAAGGATCTTGGACAGGACGTCGATTTCATGATCGAGGCCAAGATGAAGGATCGGGCAATGTTGCAGCTGATTGAAGATATTGCTAAGGTTCGTGGTGTAAAAAGGGTGAGCGGCGGTGCCGTCGAGTGCTAATTAAAAAAAGCGGCTTGTTTCGTTAGAAACGGCCGCTTTTTCCATTACATTTTTTCCGGTGCCGAAACCCCGATTATAGCTAATGCATTCTTTAAGGTAATTTGAACGGATTTGACCAGTCCTAAACGCGCCTTACTTCTTTCCATCTTTTCAACATCCAAAACCTTATCTGCATTGTAGAAACTGTGGAATGTAGAAGCCAGGTCGAATATATAATTCGTCATGCGGTGAGGCATCCGTTTTTCGGCTGCTTCCGCAATTGCCTGCGGGAATTCTCCTAATTTCTTCAAAAGCTCCACTTCTTTTTCAGTAGCTAGGGCAGAGAAATCAGTGACTCCTTCATAGCTGATCCCTTGTTCCACACCTTGGCGTAAAATGCTGGAAATCCGGGCATGGGCATACTGTGCGTAATAAACCGGGTTGTCATTGGACTGTGATACCGCAAGATCCAAATCGAAATCCATGTGAGTATCCGCACTTCTCATCGCAAAGAAATAACGGGTTGCATCCAGACCTACTTCATCAATAAGGTCACGCATCGTAACTGCTTTACCGGTACGCTTACTCATCTTCATTTTCTCGCCATCCTTGTACAGGTGAACAAGCTGGATGATTTCCACTTCAAGCTGCTCGCGTTTGTACCCTAATGCTTCGATCGCCGCTTTCATACGCGGTATATAGCCGTGGTGGTCTGCACCCCAGATATTGATCAGCGTTTCAAAACCGCGCTCCAATTTATTACGGTGATAGGCAATATCCGGTGTCAGATATGTGTAAGACCCATCCTGCTTAATAAGCACCCGGTCTTTATCATCGCCTAGTTCCGTAGAGCGGAACCATGTAGCCCCATCTTCCTCGTAAACATGGCCTCTGTCCCTCAACACTTTGAGTGCCTCATCAATTTTACCGTCATGATATAGAGATGTTTCGGAGTACCATACATCAAATCCGACACGGAAATTACCCAAGTCCGTTTTCAGTTTTTCCATTTCATATTTCAAGCCGTACTCACGGAAAAATTCAAAACGTTCCTTTTCATCGGCATTTACATATTTATCCCCAAATTCACTGGCAAGCGTCTTACCGATGCCAATGATATCTTCGCCATGATAACCGCCCTCCGGCATATCCTTTTCGAGGCCAAGTGCCTGGAAATAGCGGGCTTCTATGGAAATGGCCAAATTATTAATTTGGTTTCCTGCGTCATTGATATAGTATTCACGTGAAACATCATAACCTGCTTTAGAGAGGATATTACATAACGTATCACCTACTGCTGCACCACGGGCATGACCAAGGTGAAGATCACCGGTCGGGTTCGCGGAAACGAACTCCACTTGGATTTTTTCGCCTTTACCAAAGTCACTTTCCCCATATGCTTCATCCACTTTCAAAATGACAGGAACCAATTCTGTCAAATAGGAATTATTCATGTAGAAGTTGATGAAACCAGGTCCTGCAATCTCGATTTTTTCGATGGATGCTTTTGAGTTGTCAAAGTTTTCGATAATTGCTTCTGCTATCATCTTTGGCGCTTTCTTTGCAATCTTCGTTAATTGCATGGCCATATTCGTGGAATAATCTCCGTGTGTCTTATCTCTTGGCAGTTCCAATACCACATTTGGAATCTGCTCTTCCGTTGCTAAACCAGCTTTAATGACTGCCGCTTTAATCTCTTCTTTCAGTTTTTCCTGTACCTCTTTTACTATATTCATGCGCTATGCTTCCTCCTTGTAGGAAATCGTCATCTCATATTGGCCGGGTTCGCTTCCCTGCATATGTAACGTATATTTAAGGACAAGTTTCCCTTGTTTGGTCTGTTCATCCCATTGATGATGTATCTTCTTCGCGGTCGTCCGTAATCCTAACCTGCCATATATACTTTCGTAATGTCCATTTGTCACTTCCTGCAGGCGGAAAAGCTGCCTCATTTTAATGGCGCCATTTCTAAGCAGGATCGTTTCATCCGGTTTGTGCTTGATGGTCGTTTGTGTTTGACCGGCCTCATTTTCCTCTTTATATTGCAAATATAAATCTGCGCCTTTATACATTTTTGTACCAAATGTCACCAGCTCATACGTTTCCGTTTCTGAGCCATGCATGATTTTTGTCTGTAAAGTCACTTTAATAGCATGCTTATCTATATCATGAAGAGTCAAAGCTACACTTCCTTCATCATGTCTTTCTTAACTTTATAAGTATAAATATTCTTCAAGGAAGTTTCAACTTGGTGCGGAAAATAAAGTGTAAATCCAAAAGTGTGAGGATAAACTGTCGAAATCATGTTGTTGCAATTCATTTGATTTTAACGTAATAATGACTCATTGGGGCGGATTATTCAAAAAGGGTCCTTCAGATGTAAAATTCTTTTCCTGAATGGATAAAAAAAGACCATTCCCGCTAAAAAACGGGAACAGTCAAGTCTTCCATCATTAACCTTTTTGAACCCAACCTAGAATCATTTCGCGAATCAGCTTGCTAGCCGTGTTCGCAGTCTGCTCGGATGGATCATAAATCGGTGCCACTTCTACTAAATCGCAGCCGACTACATTAATCTCAGACCGTGCTATCTCGTGAATCGAAGCTAAAAGCTCTTTGGAAGTGATGCCTCCACAATCTACGGTGCCTGTCCCTGGCGCGTGCGCAGGATCAAGAACATCGATGTCGATCGTCACATATACAGGACGACCAGCTAACTGCGGCAGTACTTCTTTCAGAGGTTCAAGAACTTCAAATTTAGAGATGTGCATGCCATTTTCTTTTGCCCATTGGAATTCTTCCTTCAAACCGGAGCGAATGCCGAAAGAGTATACATTTTTCGGGCCGATAAGTTCTGCGGATTTACGGATGATGGACGCATGGGAAAGCGGCTCTCCCTCATAATCCTCACGTAAATCTGTATGGGCATCCATATGGATGATGGCCATATCGGGATACTTTTTGAACATGGCTTTAATGACTGGCCACGTGACAAGATGTTCCCCTCCCATACCCATTGGGAACTTGCCTGCATCCAACAAGCTGTCGACAAATTTTTCAATCATATCGATACTGCGCTGCGGATTGCCGAATGGTAATGGAATATCCCCGGCATCAAAGAATTTAACTTCCTCTAATTCACGATCTAAATATGGACTGTACTCTTCCAAACCAATCGAAACTTCACGAATCCGGGTAGGGCCGAATCGAGAACCCGGACGGAAACTTACCGTCCAGTCCATCGGCATACCGTATAGCACAGCTTCAGATTCCTCAAAAACGGGATGGCTTTTAATGAATACATTGCCTGAATAGGCTTCATCGAATTTCATTGTCATGCCCCCCTTATTTCACTAAGTCTTGAACGAATTTAGGCAGGACGAAAGCTGCTTTATGAAGTTCTTTTGTATAATATTTCGTTTCGATTTCATGGAAACGGTCTTCTGTCACTTCTAATGGATTATATTTTTTTGATCCGATGGTGAACACCCAAAGGCCGCTTGGATACGTCGGGATATTCGCTAAATAAAGGCTAGTGATTGGGAATATTTCTTTCACATCACGTTGTACATCACGAATTAAGTCTGCCTTAAACCAAGGATTATCTGATTGTGCCACAAAAATCCCATCTTCTTTCAAAGCTTTGGAAATCCCGGCATAAAAACCTTTTGTGAATAAATTGACAGCAGGTCCGACAGGTTCAGTCGAGTCAACCATGATCACGTCATATTCATTTTCACTTTTGGCGATGTGCATGAAGCCATCCCCAACTTGTACGTCTACACGCGGATCTTCAAGCATGCCTGCAATTTCAGGCAGGAATTTCTTTGAGTATTCGATAACTTTCCCATCGATATCCACCAATGTAGCTTTTTTTACGCTTGGGTGTTTTAGGATTTCACGGATAACTCCTCCGTCCCCTCCACCTACAACCAAAACGTTCTCTGGATTAGGATGGGTAAATAAAGGAACATGGGCTACCATTTCATGGTAAACGAACTCATCGCGCTGTGAAGTCATTACCATGTCATCCAGCAATAGCATATTGCCCCACTCTTCCGTTTCAATCATATCAAGCTTTTGAAACTCAGTTTGCTCCGTATGTAAAGTACGATTCACTTTCATCGTAATACCAAAATTCTCTGTTTGTTTTTCAGTAAACCAAATGCTCATTTATTAACGCTCCTTTTCCATTTCATATTGTCAGTCACCTTATAGGTTCCCCAAAATCGGTATAGTCATTAGCTAGAAAAATTATAGACGAATCTAGCAGAATTGCAAGATAAATTTCGTAAATGCAGTTCTTATGTTTAAAATTTTCTTTTTTTTCCATAATAGTAATAGATACTAGATTCTTACTTGATAAGAGAGGTGAAAGCAATGGAATTGATTCCAAGCGAACGATTTAAAAGGACAACTAAATATGTACGGGCCTTCATCATCCTTGCCACAATCGGGCTCACGATACTCTTTGTATTGCTTCTCTCTTTACTGATTTATGCAAAAATATTAGGTCCTCCCCCTTTGGTCGTACCGCAGTCCACTCTCTATTATAGTGATGATGGAAATGTGATCGGTGAAACAGATAATGGCCAGAAACGTTATTGGGCCGGAATGGAGTCGATTTCACCACAGCTCATCAAAGCGACTGTCGCCGTTGAGGACCGTCAGTTTTACACTCATAATGGATTTGATATAAAGCGGATTGGCGGTGCCATCCTTGCTGATATTAAGGCAATGTCCAAAGTCCAGGGTGCAAGCACCATTACCCAGCAGTATGCCAGGAACCTGTTTCTTGGGCATGACAAAACGTGGTCGCGTAAGTTTAATGAGGCCTTTTATACGATACGTTTAGAAATGAACTACTCAAAAAAGGAAATTCTAGAAGGCTATTTAAATACGATTTACTATGGCCACGGGGCATATGGAGCCCAGGCTGCAAGTCAATATTACTTTGGCAAGGATGCCAAGGATTTGACTCTTCCTGAAGCGAGCATGCTGGCCGGAATACCAAAAGGGCCGTCAAACTATTCACCATTGGATAACTTTGAAAAAGCGAAATCAAGGCAGAAAGTTGTCCTGCAAGCCATGAAAAACAAAAACTACATTTCAGGAAAAAATATCGCGGAGGCGTTGCGGACATCCCTTACATTAAAGGGCGAGCACGGAACGGTCACCAATAAGACCGCTCCCTATTTCCAAGATGCCGTCAAACAAGCTTTAAAGTCTCAGCTTCATTTAGATGACCGGACGATCGAGCTCGGCGGGCTTAGGGTCTATACCACACTGGACGAAACCCAGCAGGATGTAGCCGAAGAGGTTCTTTCCAATACCATACCCAAGTCTTCAGGCATTCAAGCCTCGATCGTGGCAATGGATCCGGATACCGGGGAGGTCCGTGCGCTGGTCGGCGGTAAAGATTATTCCGAGTCACCATTCAATCGAGCTACACAGGCCGTTCGCCAGCCTGGTTCAACCATGAAGCCATTGCTATATTATTCAGCGCTGGAGAACGGTTTCACACCGTCCACCACCTTAAAAAGCGAGACAACTACATTTTCTTTCGATGATGGTCACTCATCTTACACACCGCATAATTACAACCATCAATATGCGGAAGGCGAAATCACGATGGCCCAGGCCATTGCTCTTTCCGATAATATCTTCGCCGTAAAAACGCACTTGTTCCTTGGTGAACAGACATTGGTCGATACGGCGCATCGTTTCGGAATCACGGCAAAGATGGATGCGGTTCCTTCCCTGGCACTCGGTACGTCAGGTGTAAGGGCGATTGAAATGGTGAACGCATATAGCATTCTGGCTAACGGCGGCAAGAAAGTTAAACCCGTGTTCATCAAAAAGGTTGAAAATCAAAAAGGTGAAGTGATTTTTGATGGAAATGAGAAACCGGAACAGATTTTGGATGAGGACAAGGCATTTGTCATGACCCAGATGCTTACAGGTGTTTTCGATAAAACCTTAAATGGTTATACGAAAGTGACCGGCAGCACCATCAGTTCCCAGCTGACCCGCCCATATGCCGGCAAATCAGGCTCCACCCCGACGGATAGCTGGATGATTGGTTACACACCGGGGCTTGTTGCAGGAGTATGGACTGGATATGATCAAGGCAAAAAGATCGAGATCCCTGCTGAAAAAGGCTATGCAAAGAAAATCTGGGCTTCCTATATGGAAAAGGGTCTAGAAGGAAAACCGGCAAAATCGTTTAAGGAAACCAAAAACGTGATCGGGGTAAACGTGAATCCCGTAAGCGGAAAATTGGCCACAAAGGATTGTCCTGTCTCAAGATTGACGTATTATGTTAAAGGAACCGAACCTGTCGAATACTGTGCCGAGCACTTTAAGGGTGAGAATCCGAAACATGCCCCAAAAGAAGAAGAACATAAAAAGGCCCCGTGGTACAAAAAAGTCTTAAAACCTTGGGGATAACGAAAAACCCCCGAAGCCGGCAGCCGGCTTCGGGGGTTTTTCTGTCCTAGTTCCACAGTGACTAAACTGCTGTCTTTAAGTTTACTGATTTTATCGCTTTCCTACAAGTGCATTTTTCACTAAACTTAACATTTCATCCATTAAACGAGATTCAAACCGTCAATGACTCCTTCAGCTGATCTGAAGAGCGCTCCCACATTCCTGCATCATGATTTTTCAGGAAGTCAGCAAGCACACGCTTTGATTTATCGTCCATGTCCTCGACGATGATTTTTCGTTTCAGCGATTTATCCATCCTGTTGACATGCTCCGGAAGCGATTTGTAACCGCGTCTAATTGACCTGTCGACCATCATTTCACATGCTGTCACACCTGCATAGTGCGGACCGTTTTGAGTGGCTTCAATGGTCACCCAAACAAGCCAGTAAGGTTTGGCATTCGGGACTTCCTCTTTAGTCTTTAAAAATTTAATTCCTTTTTCCACTGCACTCCTTGCATGCATCGCGCCGATATCGACCTCTGCTTCACCTGCATCCACATCGATGATGACCGGAGAAATATTATCGAGCGTTAAAACCCCTGTTCCATATCCGCCATGACCTTCAGTAGGGTCGTTTTTTATAATATTGAAGCCTACCTTCTTCTTTGGTTGTTCTTCCATGTTTATATCCCCCTTTATCGTTTGTCATTCCTTATTATTGGTTAAAAAACAAAAGTGAAAAAAATTGACTCAGGATGCCTCCTACAAATCGAATACCGGTATCCATAATCGGTCTAATTGTATATTGACTCAGCGGTGTGATGATCAAAATCAAAAAAATCAGGGAGCCATATTGTTCATACTGAGTCATTTTTGCCCGCAAATCTGCTGAAACAAGATCCTGTACGATCCTATAACCATCGAGAGGCGGCAGCGGTATCAAATTAAATACAAACAAAAGGATATTCAAGTTGATGAGCACCTCGAAGAATGGCTTAACGAAGAACGGTAAATCAGGTCCAACGCCTGCCGTCAGCAACCCGTAAAAAATCAAGTACCCCAAAATTGCAACAAGCAAATTACTGAATGGACCGGCAAAGGAGACGAGCACTCCTGCCAATTTTGGATTCTTGAAATGAAAACGATTAACCGGTACAGGTCTAGCCCAACCGAATCCGGCTATTAATATCAGCAATGTTCCGATTGGATCCAAATGAGAAATCGGATTCAATGTGACTCTTCCTTCATTCTTTGCAGTCGGATCACCGAACTTATAGGCCACATAAGCATGGGAAAATTCATGAACCGTAAATGCGATTAACAGTGACACAATGACATATGGAAGTTCTTCCAAGCTATAAGCCAAAAACCGTTCTATTTGATCAAAGAATTGCATCGATAGCTTCTCCCCCATTGTTTATTACCGTTAGTATACATCAAAAGTTCAAGAAGTGAAAAAACTCTGACTTCCGTGTCTTGCAATTCTTTTTCCATTGTGAAACACTACAAGATAAGAGAGGAAGGGGGGAAAAATAGATGCCATATGTAACAGTCAAAATGCTTGAAGGCCGTACAGACGAACAAAAAAAGGCTTTAGTCGAAAAGGTGACTGCAGCCGTTACGGAAACAACTGGCGCACCAGCTGAAGCCGTGACGATTTTCATTGAAGAAATGTCAAAAAATCATTTAGCAGTAGCAGGTGTCCGTAAAAGCGATTTATAAGATTTACATAATGGGGAAAAGCTAAGCCATCAATTCGGCTTAGCTTTTGTTTTTAACTGCTCGATATATTCATATGCCTCATCAATTTCTTCAAGCGTATATTTTTGTTTGCTTTTCAGCGTGAAAATTTTCTCGGTGACTTCCTCTTTTTCAAGCGTGTCGAAGTATAACACCGTTGAAACCAGCTCCAAAAACCGGGCATTCTGTTCGTTCATATCCAGTAGGCATGCCTCAAGTGCCGGCATCTCCACTTCCTGAATGGATAGGAAATCCTGGCCGGCATCCGTTATCGAATAACAATATTGATAATAGCCTGCTTTTTTTTCCCTCACTTCATTCAAGTAACCCATCTCGCAGAGCTCCTCAATCCGTAAGGTCAACTCCTCCGAATACGGTCCATAAAAGTGAAACTGAAACTTTTCATGAAATGGGAAGGACAGCTTTTTTGCGATATAAACGATTTTTTGTAATTTTTTCCGACCCGAGATTTCACCGGCAGTAGAAATTGCATTGATAATGTTTGCATGATCCTTAAACAAGGCTCGTCACTCCTCACCAAAAATGTACCACTTTAATCCGATAGCTCCAAAAGCTTACGAATCTGTTTTTTTATATTTTTCTTAGTAGATTCATCACGCAATAAATCCGCTGGATAATACAACTTATGATCCGTTCTTCTTTTCCCTGAAATTGCATCGACAATTTCGGATTCACGCGATAATTCACGAATTTCGCCATTATTTTTCAGCAAGTGAATCGGCAGTCTCTCCTCTTCCTCACCTGGCCGGTAAAAATCATACGGCAGATCTGATGAAGAATCGACGACAAGATAATAATCCGGATCGATGCCTGCCTTCTTGAATAGCGTCCTTAATTCCATCAACCTGTTCATTTGACTGTTCGATGGATGGAATTCAACATATTTAAATAGTTTACGATTAACGAAGCGAGTGCATAAATCTTTTAAAATCGCATCGTTCTCCTCTTCCCATGCTTCGAAATAATAGAGCATCACCGCTTCATCCATTTTCAAGTAGTCCGTTAAAGTCACTTCTCCCTTGAACAATGAATAAAAATGGTGCGGTTCTTGAGCAAACTCATAACCGGATTCATATAAATGTTTCGCCCTATGTAGAATCTTGGTAAGTATGACCTCCGCACTTCTCGTAACTGGATGGAAATAAACCTGCCAGTACATTTGGTAGCGACTCATGATATAATCCTCAACCGCATGCATCCCGCTTTGCTTTATGACGGCATGTTCTTCCCTTGGCCTCATTACACGCAAAAGCCTTTCCATATCGAAATGTCCATAACTAACGCCGGTGAAGTAAGCATCGCGCTGTAAATAATCCATTCTATCAGCATCGATCTGACTTGAAATCAGGCTGACTACTAATTTGCCTTTATAGGTTTTCGCTATGACTCCTGCCACTTTTTTAGGAAAATCACGTCCAACTCTAAGGAGGATCTTATTCACTTCCGTATCGCCGAGGATTATTTGCCGCGTGAATTGCTCATGATCCAGGTCAAACACTTTTTCAAAAGAATGAGAGAAAGGACCATGACCCAAATCATGCAGCAGTGCTGCGCACAAGGATAGTAACCGTTCCTCAGGTTTCCATTCCGGTCTGCCCTCGAAAACATCATCCACGATTCTCCGGACAATCTCATATACTCCAAGCGAATGGCTAAGCCGACTATGTTCCGCACCATGAAAGGTCAAATAAGTCGTTCCCAGCTGTTTGATCCTTCTAAGACGCTGGAATTCCTTCGTCCCTATTAAATCCCATATAACCCGGTCACGAACATGTATATATCGGTGCACCGGGTCCTTGAATACTTTTTCTTCTTGTAATTTTTCGCCGGAATATTCCATGAACTACCCTCTTTTTCATAATCTCGATGCACTCATTATAGCGTGTTTTGACAAAAAACCCTAACATCCACCTTGCTAGTAAGAGGGGTCCTTTTGTAAGAAAACGGAAGTTTGAATCTGATTTTGTCTTGAAAATAAGAAAATAAAAAATCACCGCAGTGTGTTGAATCTGGGTGATGATTACTTGTTCCATTTATCATAAGCAAACAATCCACTCTACCTGTATATCATGGATCCTACTTTAGTTTTTTATTGATTTTATCTAGTAACTCGTCTTCTGTCGGTGCAGCAACTGGACGGTTATTGACAAAGGCAAAAGACTTCTTTCTGCCAGGACCGCAATAGGATTGACAGCCCACTTCAATTTTCGCGTCGGGATCGAGCTTTTCAAGACGCGGGATCAATGTTTTAATGTTTACCGCCAAGCAGTCATCGCACACTCTGAATTCATTGGACATCCTCCGGTCACCATCCTTTCCATGACAAACTATTTTTCATCCATTTATATGACTAAAGGGTATTTTACCGCTTCTACTTATGAATATCAAGAGGGCTTGATCATGTGAAAAGGAAAGGTCAGCCGCTGTAAAAGGATGTAATTAATCAAAAAACTAGTATCCTTTTAACCTTTTTGTATAAAAAATCCAGATTTTGTCCAAAATGCTAGTAGAACACTCTATAAATCACTGCCACACGATATTTTATATAGTTATTTATTTTAAAAGTTACCAGAAAGGGAGTATGTAGAAATGAAGGTTCGTCAAGACGCCTGGACAGAAGAAGATGATTTGCTTTTGGCTGAAACGGTATTGCGCCATGTGCGGGAAGGCAGCACTCAGCTTAATGCTTTTGAAGAGGTAGGAGATAAGTTGAATCGCACCTCTGCAGCATGCGGATTCCGCTGGAATGCAGTTGTCCGCCATAATTATGATAAAGCGCTTTCCCTTGCCAAGAAACAGCGTAAGCAGCGGCAAAGGATCCTTGGAAAAGATCAAGGAGGGAAAAAACGGCTTCTTTATACACCGCCGTCCCCAACGATTTCCGACATAATGGTTCCCCATGTACAAGAAGAGGAACTAGAGTTGAAATCCGAAGTCGATACTACCAATTATGAAGCAGCAGAGGAATTCGTTGTGGCTGAAGCCCTCGCTCCTAAGACACAGCTCACACCAGTAACCTTGGAAACGGCCATGAGCCTTGATGCCGTCATCGCCTATTTGGAATCTATGAACGGCCGCATGCTTCAAGCTGAAGTATTAAAAACCGAAAATGAAAGATTGAAGCTTGAAATTAAAGGGCTGAAAAAGCGAAACGAAGATTTGGAGAATAAAATCAGCCACCTGGAACAAAACAGCGGCTTGATGCAGGAAGATTATGAAACTTTGATGAATATCATGAATCGAGCAAGAAAGCTGGTCTTGTTAGAGGAAGAGGAACGTCCGGCAACGAAGTTCAAGATGGACCGGAATGGCAATTTGGAAAAAATGGCCGAGTAATAAGATAATGTGGGGTTCAGTTATAATAGATCAACCACATGCCAAAGGCCGTTTCACCATGTTTATCCTAAAAAAGGGAGCCGACAAGGCTCTTTTTTCATTGTTTCAAGAAAGAATCAATAATATCTCCGCCTATCATACAGGCCTTTTACAGTTTCAGTGAATGCTAAAGTCGTATTAAATGAAAAAAGCCGTTCCTGAATTACTGGAACGGCTTCTTTCATATCAATCCTTTAATGCATCGAATACTTTATCATTGCGTTCCACCACTCTTGTCAAGTATGCCTCATACATCGGCCATTCCTGAACGGAAAGAGTGTCAGAGAATATCCTTTCGCTATAATCCTTCAATACATGAAGGAATCTAAGCATGACGTCCTGAACACTCAATTGCACGCCCAACAATTCCGTTAGGGACGCCATTACCGAAGGGACGATATCAGGATAAGCGAATTTGGTTTCTGCATTTCCTTTAGCTGCATCATAAAAGCCCTTCACGAGACTGGCACGTTCAGCCCCGCTTCCATTGACACACAAATAGATTTGCACCGCTACGCCATTGCGAATCCTGCGTTGGGATATCCCGGCAAACTTTTGCCCATTTATACTTAGATCATAACTTCCAGGACAATAGGAACCGACGATTTCCCTTGCCTCCATCGTGACCGGGAAATCGGCAAACATCAATTGGACAAGCTCCCACATCGCATCATATCCACGATTGATCTCAATTTTCTGCTCGTTTTCAGGAAAAATGAGCGACAAATTAAGAACACCCTCATCCAGCACGACTGCCAGCCCTCCGGAATTCCTCACGATGGCCTGAAAACCATGTTCTTCTAAATGATCCAAACCCTTTTTAAGAAAAGGCAACTTCGTATCCTGTATACCCATGACGATGGTTTGATGATGTACCCACGCCCTGGCTACGGCCGCTGATTTACCTGACCCTACGGAAGCGCAAAATGTATCATCCATCGCAAAGGACTCCAGAGCTGGAAACTGAGGTCCAACGGAAGATTGATCAATAATCCTCCACTCTTGCTGCATTAATAATGAATCTGTTTCACTCATACGAATCTCCCTCTACATTTAATCCTCAAGCTGCCTATTGATACTGCGCCACAAATCCCTGTGCCGCTGTAATGACAGCCAGTTTATATACATCCTCTTCACTGCATCCCCTCGAAAGGTCATTCACCGGACGGTTAAGCCCCTGTAGGATCGGACCGACCGCTTCGAAGCCACCCAAGCGCTGTACCATCTTATAGCTAATGTTCCCTGCTTCGAGACTTGGGAAAATAAAAACATTCGCATCCCCCTGAATAAGGGAATCCGGCGCTTTTTTTCTTGCTACCGAAGGAACGAAAGCCGCGTCAAACTGAAATTCCCCATCAAGAATGACTTCAGGGGCCATTTCTTTTGCCAAATCGACAGCATCAACCACTTTTAAGGTCTCGGGGGATGTTGCGGACCCCTTCGTCGAAAAGCTCAGCATTGCCACACGCGGTTCGATATCGAACATTAGTGCAGTCTTCGCACTTTCTATAGCAATTTCAGCCAGGTCTTGGGAATTGGGGTTTATATTGATCGCACAATCCGCGAACACATATTTTTCTTCATCCCGGACCATGATGAATACTCCCGATGTTTTTTGGACGCCTGGCTTTGTTTTTATGATCCTTAAGGCGGGACGAACCGTATCGGCAGTCGAATGCGTTGCACCACTCACCATTCCATGTGCCAGTTTCATATGGACGAGCATCGTTCCAAAGTAGTTCTCATCCATTAAGATTTCACGTGCTTGTACCTCGGTCGCTTTACCCTCACGGACCTTCACGAATGCTTCAACCATTTCATCCATCATGATATAATTCTTCGGATCATATATTTCGATTGCATCAAGGGAGATTTTCATATCTTTTGCCTTCTCTTGAATCGACCCGATATCCCCGATCAATACCGGTGTCACCAGTTTAGCTTTGGCAAGCCTTGCTGCCGCTCCCAAAATCCTTTCATCCAGCCCTTCTGGAAAAACGATCTTTAAATTATGCCCCATAACTTTCGCTTCCAAGATTTCAAATAAATCACCCATTGGCTCTTCCTCCTTTTTTAGATACGTTTCCCCTGTTTCCTTCTATATTTAACCATCCGGTGAAAATCCATAGTCGTCTTCTTTTAAGAATACTCTAGCAGCCAGGTAATTTCCAGCCACTTTGATCCCCTGCCAATCCGCAAATTTGAAAATTGTTTGAACACCGAAAAACAGTGATGGTGTTTGCGGGTTGATATAAATTTCCTTATACTGAAACTATGTTATATTAAAGTTATAATAAGACTTAGGAGTGATCGTAATGAGTGAAGCAGCACAAACACTGGACGGCTGGTATTGTTTACATGATTTCCGTCTGATCGACTGGGCTTCTTGGAAAACGTTATCAAGTGACGAACGCCAATTGGCCATCTCAGAATTCCAAGGTTTACTGGATAAATGGAATATGACACAAAGCGACAATGAAGGCAGCCATGCCCTATATTCCATCGTTGGTCAGAAAGCGGACTTCATGCTTATGTTTGCCCGCCCAACCATGGAAGAATTGAATGCAATTGAAAACGAATTCAACAAAACGAAGCTTGCCGAATATACAGTTCCCGCTTATTCATACGTTTCCGTCGTGGAATTAAGCAATTACTTAGCTGGAGGAGATGGTGAGGACCCTTACCAGAACCCTCATGTCCGTTCAAGACTTTATCCGATACTTCCAAAAGCGAAACATGTATGCTTCTATCCAATGGACAAGCGTCGTGATGGCGATGATAACTGGTATATGCTTTCCATGGAAGAGCGCAAAGGCTTAATGCGTTCCCACGGCTTGATTGGCCGCAGTTATGCCGGTAAAGTAAAACAAATCATTTCGGGTTCTGTCGGTTTTGACGATTATGAATGGGGCGTTACACTATTCGCAGATGATGTCCTTCAATTTAAAAAATTAATCTATGAAATGCGTTTTGATGAAGTGAGTGCACGTTACGCTGCATTTGGTTCTTTCTTTGTAGGCAATATCCTGCCGGAAGAAAACGTACCTTCATTCCTATACGTATAAGACGATGGGCTTCCGGTTTCCGGAAGCTTTTTTTTGCGTCCCCTCCTTTTTATTTTTCCCCGGCTGTGGAATAAATCCAATCCACATCCCATACATTTTCAATAGTGATGAATTTATTTTTTCACAGTCCCATTCAGCTTCAGGAAAATTGATCAAGGCAATTCCTGACTTCAGCGAGGTGAAGGAACGTTACTTCCATTCATTGGCCGGCAAGAGGATATGGTTTATATCATGAACGGCAGCCGTTATGTATCGCTTAACTTTCATTGTGGTTTTTTAAGCCACCCGGGGATTGTCCAGAAAACATATACAATACTACCGGTCGCTATAAATCGCACAGTTTCTCCCAGTCCACACTCTTGGATTGTCCAAATTCCACAGCATCAACTAAACCTTGAATTTAGGAGGGAATGCAATGTCACAAAATAATCCTTATGGTAACTACCCGTACGGGGGAAGCCCCTATTACCCCTATGAGAATAATGAGCCTGAACTAAGGCAGCAGAATCCTAACCAACAACAAGGTTACCCGCACCCGCAGCAAGGATACCAACAGCCAGCATACCAGCCACAACAGCCCACTATGGCAGGCACGCCACAACAAATGCCGATGCAGGTGAGTCCAGCCACTTCCGGACCACAGATACCTGGCATGCTTCCGGTCGAAGCGTCATACATCGAGAACATCTTGCGTTTGAATAAAGGGAAACTAGCCACTGTTTATACAACGTTTGAAAACAACAAGGAATGGAATGCCAAGATCTTCAAAGGAATCATTGAGGCTGCAGGACGCGATCACTTAATCATAAGCGACCCTCAAACGGGAAAACGATACTTAATCCCGATGGTATACTTAGATTATATAACGTTTGATGAAGAAATCGAATATGAATATCCATTTGGAGGCGCTGGGCTTGCCACCTATTCGCCAAGGTGATTAAAATCCAATAAAGAAGAGCCTCAGAATCTATTTGATTTTGAGGCTCTTCTTTATTGGAAAGACTTTTTTCATTACAAGTATTTATATGCAGCAATGATCATTAAGACCCAAGCAACCAAGAATGAAACCCCGCCAAGCGGTGTGATGGCACCAAGGACTTTGATTTGCGTAACGCTTAGAACGAATAGGCTTCCGGAAAACAGGATAATTCCTATTAGCATAAGCCAGCCGGACCAGTTGATCAGCGGACTTGAAATCTTCCCAGCCAATAAACCGATTACCAATAAACCCACCGCATGGAACATTTGATATTGAACGGCGGTTTGCCAAGTTTCTAAATATTTATCAGGAATTTTCCCTTCCAGTCCGTGTGCACCGAATGCACCTAGTGCCACAGCAATAAACCCATTCAATGCACCTAAAATGATGAACAGTTTCAATTTTTTCGCTCCCCTTCCCTAATTTAAAAATCGAACAAGGACTCCCCATTGGCCTCATCCATTTTAACCGGTTCTACATTCGGTGTACCCGGCATAACGGGCTGGGTCAATGTGATCGGCTTCGGCATGCTGATGTTCGCTGCTTTTTCATCCACCATCACTTCACAAAGGGACTTAATGGCGATTACATACCCCTGCACCTTATCCTCTGAATTTGCCTGTTTCGCTTTTAAAACAAGCTCTTCGATTTTATCTAACATTTGTCTTGATGAAATATCCAACTTTACCACCTCGTCTATATACAGGTCAAAACTATCATAACTAGCATAGCAAAAATCAGAGAAGAAAACACCTTGCATATTTCCTACCTCTTAATTGGCTTGGCCTGAAATTTCATGCATGGCTGTCCTGAAGAATGAAAGACATCAAGAGAAGGCTGGTTTGATGTTTTAAATTGAAAAGCACGGCAGCCCTTTGGAAAACTGGGATCCCAAGTTATATAGAAATGACGGCACGCCATACAATTCACCCGTTTCGTTTTCTTGCCCATATCATCGGTTCGAGATTTTCCAATCAATTGGGGATTCCCCCATTTCCATCAGCAATTGATTTGTTGTGGAAAAAGGTTTGGTGCCAAAGAAACCACGGGAAGCCGACAGCGGACTCGGATGTACGGACTTAATGATTTTATGACGGGTCTCATCAATCAAAGGGATTTTGGTTTGTGCAGGTTTCCCCCACAGGATGAATACAGCAGGTTTCGGACGGTCATTCAATAGGCGAATAACTTGATTCGTAAAGATTTCCCACCCCTTTCCGCGGTGTGAGTGGGCCTCTCCCTCACGGACAGTCAGGACGGTATTCAATAGGAGCACTCCCTGTTTTGCCCATTCGACTAGGTAACCATTATCAGGAACCTCATAGCCTAGATCGGTGTGCAACTCTTTAAAAATATTTCTTAAAGAAGGTGGGATGCGAACCTCCGGCTTAACTGAAAAACTAAGGCCATGTGCTTGACCAGGGCCATGGTAAGGGTCCTGTCCAAGGATGACAACCTTTACGTCTTCATAAGGAGTATAGTGAAGTGCATTGAAAATATCGTCCTGATCGGGATGAACGACTTGCTGACTGTACTCTTGCTTTATGAATTCCCTTAGCTCCTGGTAATATTCTTTTTTGAATTCCTCTTCCAATAGAGGCCACCAATCATTTGTTAATAACTGCTTTGCCATCTGCCACAGCCCCTCTCCACTTTTTGAAACTATATTATATCAAACTTCATCGCCTTGCCTTTTTCCATAGATTACGATTTATGTTTCTATATACCCCAAAAGTGGGAACATAGAAAGTTAGCAAGCAATTTAACCATGTTGGAGGATTCCCTATGAAAAAATGGTACAAAAGAAAACGATTTTATCTGCTTGTCAGCATTTTGATCGTCATTGCACTCGTAATCGTCTATAACAGCTACAAGCCTCTCCCCGATGGTATTTCCTATGAAGGAAAGGTTCACCATGTCGAGGATATCGATTTCATCTATGACCTTTCCTATCACGATGAACAAGGGGATCTGCAACATGAGCAGCGAATTTTCCGAACCATAAATCAAGCCATAGAAGAGGCTGATTCCTATATCGTAATCGACATGTTTTTGTTTAATGCTTTTTATGATGAAAAGATAAACTTCCCGAAGCTAACCGAGAATCTGAAGGATAATCTGGTTGAACAGAAGAAAAAGAAACCTGGCCTCCAGGTTATTTTCATTACTGATGAAGTGAATACTTCCTATAATGCCTACCAGCTAGAGGCATTGGAAACGATGAAGAAAAATGGCATTGATGTCATTGTTACCAACTTAGACCGCCTCCGGGATCCGAATCCTCTCTATTCAGGTGTATATCGGACCTTTTTCCAATGGTTCGGTGAAAGCGGAAAAGGCTGGATTGTGAATCCAATGGCTAAAAGCGCACCAAAAGTCACATTGCGTTCTTATCTTAGACTGATGAATATCAAAGCCAATCACAGAAAAGTGGTCGCTACTGAAAAAACGGCCATCATCTCATCTGCCAATCCTCATGACGCAAGTGGATTCCATTCCAATATTGCGTTCCAGATGGATGGGAATATCATCGGAGATTTTGTTAAAGCCGAAGAAGCCGCTTCGAAATTCTCGGGAGGACCGAAGTCATTTCCTGAGTTCAAAGGGACATCAGTAGATAAAGGACCAATATCCGTACAACTGCTAACGGAAGGAAAAATCAATAAACATGTCCTTAAGGCAATTAAGGATGCAAAAAAGGGTGACAAGATCCACCTTGCCATGTTCTACATTGCCGATCGCGAGGTTGTCGAGGCATTAACGGATGCAGCTAAACGGGGTGTGAAGATTCAAATGATATTGGATCCGAATCAAAACGCTTTCGGAAGTGAAAAAATCGGGCTGCCCAATCTTCCGGTTGCCGCCGAATTCGAAAAACTGGGGGATGAAAATATCTCGATCCGCTGGTACAAAACAGAGAAAGAACAGTTCCATACAAAGTTGATGATGATCCAAAGGGCTGATGAAACGGTTATCCTTGGAGGATCGGCTAATTATACGTCACGCAATCTAGATGACTATAACCTTGAAGCAAATGTTGAAATCCATGCTCCAAATGATGCGGACGTTTCCAAGGATGTCGACAGCTATTTCAATAGACTTTGGACAAATCAAAACGGAACATACACGGTGGATTACAGTGAATACCAAAAGAAACTGCCTGTCTTCAAATACTTGACCTACCGCATACAGAAGGTATTCCGCTTCACCACTTACTAAATATTCTTTGAGATAAATGTTTAACAGGGCCCAAATGAGGTTATATACTACTATAGCCAATCAAGAACTGTAATGAGCAAGATTCCATTTACCTATTTTCAAGAGAATCTTAATGAAATTCAAGGAGGAGTTTATATGTATCAAGTACATGTAGTAGAAAACGGTTTACAAGCAAAGGAAAAAATCGATGAAATAGTTACATCAGGTTATACGAAAGACGATGTATATTTGTTTGCCCATGATAAAACCCGTTCTAAACACCTTACCGAGAATACAAATACAGAAGGTGTAGGCATGAAGGAACAAGGATTCCTTGATACCGTCGGAAATCTCTTTAAATCACGCGGTGATGAACTTCGTAACCGAATGAGCAACCTTGGCCTTAGTGATATGGAGGCAGAACGTTACGAGGAAGTGCTTGACGAAGGAAAAGTAGTCATCGTTGCTTCCAAACAAGATAATAAAGACGGGGTTACACACTAATACCCGATAACCATTACCCTATATGGATTCATAAAAAAGCGAGGCTCCTTAACCGGCAGCCTCGTTTTTTATATTCATTATCCCAGGATTCTTTGGTACGTGGCCTTTGCATGGACCATGTCCTTCGTACCGTGAATCAACGCCCGGCCATCCTTGAAAATGACGATACGCTCCCCAGCTTTTTCACAAGAGAGAAGAAATGGATTGAATTTCACCAAATAGCCGCTGCCGTCCAGATCTTTGGCTAGTTTCTCGAGTTGCAGTTCCAAAGGTTTTGGCGGTCTTACCTGTACAGTATCCCTCCCGCAAAGAACAGCCGTTTTCGTTGCATTTTCCAGTGTTAAAAAGGGGTATGTCCTCTGCTCTCCACATGAGAGACAATCTTTCTTTTTCGCTTTTGTCAATTTAACGGTTTGGTATTGATTTCTCCACAGATCAAAAGAAACAAGTGCAGGCCGTACCGATTCCCACTCTTCAACAAGGATTTTCAAAGCTTCGGCAGTTTGGTGCGCCACTACCATCGTTACAGCTGGTGATATGATTCCTCCTGTGTCACAGGTCATTCCTTGAATGGGGATTGCTTTAAGCAAACAGTGCAAACATGGAGTCTGACCGGGAAGGATCGTCAAAGTCATGCCAACACTCCCCACACATGCCCCATAAATCCACGGTATATGAAGCTTTTGTGATAAATCATTAATGATCATCCGTGTCTCAAAATTATCGGTTGCATCCAATATCAAGTCCACATCACCAAGCAGCTTTTCGAGGTTCTGGGCCGTTGCGTCCATGATGATGGCTTTCACTTCAACTTCATGATTGATATCAAATAAATGACGCTTTGCCGCTTCTGCTTTTGGCAGTTTCTCCTCGACATCCCGTTCCGTATACATTTGTTGACGCTGTAAATTACTGGTCTCGACATAATCCCTGTCGACAATGGTAAGCTTCCCTACTCCTGCCCGAGTAAGGGCCTCGGCATTAGCAGATCCCAAAGCCCCTGCACCAAGAAGCAAGACATGCTTCTTCATAATTTTCAATTGGCCCCCTTCACCAATGGGGGCGAATAAAGTCTGCCTTGAATATCGCTCTTTCACCGTGAACCCTCCCTTCCGAACGCTTTAGCCCCCACTTACTGGTGGAATGAAAGCAACTGTATCTCCATCAGATAGAAGCGTGTCATCATCGGCAAATTCTTCATTGACCGCCGTCATCACGGATTCAAGACCTTCCAATTGAAAATCCACCTTCATTTTTCCTTTTAGCTGCGCCACACTCATTCCATTTCCTTCTATAGAAAGAGTCTCTTTGCCTAGCTCATCTTTCAATTGGGCAAATAAAAGTACATTAATCATCAATATCCCCCTTTTCCGGTTTCCCAGATGGATATGGAACGGTTTCCAACTGGTTTCCTACCCATGTCTCCCCATCTTCCCAGTGTTCTTTTTTCCAGATCGGGACGATTTCTTTAATTCTTTCAATCGCATACCTGTTTGCCTCATATGCATCATTTCGATGTGGCGTACTTACGGCAATAACCACAGCGATATCCGTGATTTCAAGTTTACCTACACGATGGGTGATCGCCGTTTCTGCATCAGGCCAACGTTCCTTGATCTCAGATCCGATTTGCTCCAATTTCTTGATGGCCATCGGTTCATAAGCTTCGTAAATTAAGAAGAGAGTCTTTTTTCCTTTCGTCATTTCCCTCACTGTACCAATAAAGGTCGTGACGGCACCTGCATTTCGCTTGACTACTTTATCAATTACTTCCTGGATGACAATCGGCTCTTTTGAAATATTATAATTCATGTCTACCATCCTTTATATATAATTCAGTTTGATCAATATAACCTGCCTCTTGATAATCTTCCATCGTATTCATATTGAAAAAAAGATATTGAAAATGTTCAGGATTCTCGCGATATAACTTAAAGTCGGTTTCTTTCATGACTTTCATCGAAATCTTTTCCAAAAATAGACTCATTTTTAATTCATGTTTTAATAAACACTCCGTCAGTGCAGGAAGACACCTTTTATGGTAAACAGCAAAAAGCGGCTGGAGTCTTCCATTTATTTCCGGAACGACAGCATCGTATTCAGGTTCATAATGGGAAATGATATCCTTTATGGCATCCGCACTCACAAACGGCATATCACAGGCTGCAAGGAACTGAAGCTCCGTTTTCGATGAGGTCAACCCTGCATGCAATCCGCCAAGTGGTCCTTGATCTTTATGTAAATCCGGAATTAGCGGAAGTTGCAGAAAATGATATTCTTCAAATATATTTGTAATGACCATGATGTTTTCTGACACCTTTTTCAATTCGGATGCCACTCTTGAAATGTTCACAATGCCACCTATGGTCAACAGGGCCTTATTCACTCCCATACGGCTTGATTTCCCACCAGCTAAAAGCAACATGGTCCATTCCACAAGAATCTCCCTCCCTTTTTTGGGTTTAATCCAGCATCGAACGGTAAAGCTATACTAAACGTGTCTCCACTATATGTAAATATTTTAAATCAACTTTGAGAATAATGACACTTTCACAACCTTTTCTTTGTCTATCAAAAAATGTAAGGAGGGACCAAAGCTAAAAGTGCATGCTGCCCATCTATCCATTTTCCTTAATTCCAGGTCCGAAAAATGACTTATGCGAGGCCATTGCACTTCTTTCTCTAAGACACTGATATTAAGGTGAAAGCTAAGTTTTACATAAAAGAAATTTTGGTATATTCTAAAAATAGGATATTAACTGGTATGCTGATAATATCGATAACTAATTCTCCTGAGGAGGTCACATAATGACTATGAAAAGAGCTATGACAGTTGCCGGATCTGATTCGAGCGGCGGCGCTGGTCTTCAAGCAGATTTAAAGACATTCCAAGAATTCGGCGTTTACGGTATGTCCGCTTTAACGACAATCGTGACGATGGATCCGAAAAATGGCTGGTCCCATAATGTATTCCCAACACCGGTAGAAGTTTTGGAAGCCCAAATCGAAACGATTTTATCAATCGGCATTGATGCAATGAAAACGGGAATGCTTGGATCAGTGGAAATCATTGAACTTGTTGCCCGTAAAATAGACGAGTTGAAGCTGGACAAAGTCGTAATCGATCCAGTTATGGTATGTAAAGGTGAAGATGAAGTATTGCACCCTGAAACGGCCGTAGCTCTGCGTGAACTGCTTGTTCCACGTGCAACTGTAGTCACGCCAAACCTGTTCGAGGCCGCTCAGTTAGCGGGAACTGCGCCTATCAAGACGATTGATGACATGAGGGCTGCAGCTGAAAAGATTCATGCACTTGGTGCAAAATATGTCTTGATCAAAGGCGGTAATAAGCTGGATCTTGATAAAGCCATCGACCTTTTATATGATGGAAAAGAATTTGAAATCCTTGAATCAGAAAAAATCGAAACGACCAATACACATGGTGCCGGCTGTTCTTCTTCTGCAGCTATTGCAGCTCAATTGGCTGAAGGGAAAAGCCCGCGTGAGGCTATCCTCATTGCTAAAGACTTCATTACCGAGGCGGTTCGCCATTCTTGGAAGATGAATGACTATGTTGGACCTGTCAATCATGGTGCATACCATAAATATGGAATTGCGGAAAAAACACAAAAATAAAACATCAAGTTTAATGGCTGCTCAAATCATCGAGCGGCCTTTTTCGCTTTTTTTGCTTTTATTTAGTAAAATAGAAAGAAGGAAAAGCTTATCTAGCCGCCCAGTTAAGGAGGAAATTATAGAATGAAACCTATAGACCGTACAGAGGTGCAAAATGCCATTGATTCTTTCGCCGGACAAGATGTATATCTTCACCTTGAAACGACAAATGGCGCCTATGCCACTCATGTAGATGAAGCTTTCTTTTCGGCAGGTGCTTATATTCGTAATGCTTTTATACAGTATGAACATGGGAAGATAGTTGGGGATGGACCCTACCGCATCGGCTTGAAGCTCAATATTGGCTGGGTATATGCAGAAGGCGTTAACCACTTCGAATTGGATGAACAGGGGAGATTGCTATTGGCAGGCCTTGATTTTTCCGGGAAGCTTGCTGTCTCCATGCAGCTCAGTCCCACTCCCTTTGAATGATGACAACTTGCTTGATATATATCATATAATTCCGATGAAAACTCCCATTCACCGATAACCATACTCACTGTAAGTAGAACGGAAGGAGAAATATACCTTGGAAAAAGAACGCCATGTATTAGTTATATTCCCACACCCCGATGATGAAGCCTTCTCGGTCTCCGGAACGCTTGCCCTTCATAGAGAAGCGGGCACTCCTGTCACCTATTTATGCTTAACTTTAGGAGAAATGGGACGTAATTTAGGAAACCCTCCATTTGCAACAAGGGAATCGCTCCCTAAAATTCGTAAAAAGGAATTAATCGATGCAGCAAATGCGATTGGCATCCAAGATTTACGCATGCTTGGATTGCGTGATAAGACGATTGAATTCGAAGATGATGAAAAGCTGACTTCATTATTTACCGATGCCATCAATGAATTGAATCCTTCATTGATCATTACGTTTTACCCAGGATACAGTGTCCATCCAGACCATGAAGCGACAGCACGGGCTGTGGTTCGGGCCGTGGAAAGAATGGAAGAGAAAGAGAGACCTAAACTTCATTGTGTCGCCTTCTCGAATAACTGCATTGACGAATTGGGACAGCCTGACATCATCCAGGATATCTCTGCCGTCGAAGAGAAAAAGGTAGCTGCATTCACTGCCCACCGTTCGCAAACGCAGGCAATGGTGATCGATTGGAAAGAGAAATTCGAAAATCAGGATGCAGATTTTCTAGACTGGATCCGCAAAGAACGATTATGGACCTATAAATTTTAAAGAAACCGCCAATAGGCGGTTTTTTTGTTTATGGCATAAAAAAAACGCCTGTGGATTACAGGCGGAGAAAAGGGGGATACTTTGGAAAATTAATCATAATATAAGCATCCCCAAAATTATTCTTTTTATACAACCATATTAAAAAATTTAGGCAGACAAGCGTTCCTCATGCTGCATTTTCTTTCTTGCCGAGGCTTTTCTACCATGTGCCAAGTAGTAAATGCCAATAAGTACGAATGCAAAAATCGACATTCCCATGAATAACCCTTTGAACCCCGTAAAAGGAATAAGGAATCCCAATAGGAATGGGCCAACACCAATACCGAAGTCGTACATTGTATAAAACGTGGATGTGGCTAATCCCATTCGATTTGATGGGGCTTCCTTGATGGAAATCGCTTGACAGCTTGATTGGAACGTACCGTACCCCACCCCGATCAAGGCACCGGCAATCAGAAGCGTGATACCATGATGGGATTGGCTGAGAATGACCATGCCCACGGCAAATAGTAAGAGCGATGGATAGATGACTGCATTCTCTCCCTTCACATCAAACATTCGTCCTGTAAACGGACGGGACGCCAAAAGGAACACAGCAAATACGACAAAGAAAAAGCTCGCCGCATCCATTAAATCCATTTCCTTTGCAAAAGATGTTAAATAGGACAAAATGCTCGAATAGGTAAATCCGGCAAAACCGATAAAAATGGCAATGGGCAGGGCCCTTTTTTCAAAATAGTCGCTGATCTTAAATCCTTTTTGTGGCGAAGCTCCGCCCTTATCCCCTTCAGGCACATTCATGAATAATGATGCAACTAAAGAAAATGCGGCAAATAAGGAGGCTGCATAGAAAATGATGGAATAACTGAAATGCTGTGTAATCAGCAAGCCAATGAACGGACCGAATGCCATTGCCAAGTTTGTACTCATGGCAAAGTAACCCGTACCTTCCCCGCGTCTTTCATTCGGAATGATATCTGCAGCAATCGTTCCAGTTGCCGTAGTGGCAAGGCCAAAAGCAAAACCTTGAATAAGCCGATCGATCAATAAGAGGGATAAACTATTCACCAGGAAATAGCCGATGGATGCGATCAGGAATAGAACCAACGAGCTAAGCAACATCTTTCTGCGGCCGATCTTGTCAATTTTTTTCCCTGCAATCGGTCTGACAAGCACAGCCCCGAGAACAAAAATACTTGAAGCAAGTCCCGCTTGTGCTTGCGACGCATGAAAGTTATCCATCGTGTAAATGGTCAATGTCACCATCAAGACATAAAAAGTTAAAAATAAAAAAAAGTTCGCAGACGAAACAATCAGGAAGTCTTTCGTCCACAATTTCGGTTTGTGATTCATTTCAATCCTTCTTCCTTACTATTGTTTTAATTTTTCCTTCAGGAAAATAAACGTTCGTAACGTTGCCTCTCGATCCTCTTCAGCCAAACCGCTCATTAATTGAAGTTCAAATTCTTCAACTACCTTTTTGGCCTCGTGATAGGTCCTTAAACCTGACTCCGTTAACTGTATTCTCCGTTCCCGCTTATCTTTTCCTGGGACTTGTTCAATCAAATCTAGTTCTTCCAACCTGTTTACCGTCCTGGTTACCGTCGGTTTCTCCACATCTAGATATGTGCTTATTTCAACAAGTGTAGAACAGCCAAACTGACTCAGATAATATACAATCGACCATTGGGAATGAAAAAGATCAACCTTGGCCAATTGTTCATTTAACTTTTTGGTAAATGACCTCGAAAATTGTAAGTTATGATGAAAAAAACCATTATTAAAGGACAAAGGTATTCCTCCTGCAAAGTAGTTACCTAGGTAACTATACACCTATTCATTAGAAATGTCTAGCCGTATGCACACTGTTTCCTCAGCTTCTCCATAGCTTCCGGGACAAAAAATACCCTTTTCAGGAGGTTCGTGCTTTTATTGGAAGTTTGGAGAGAAATACTGTGTATTTGGAGCAAATACTCGTAAATTTCACGCTTTTACTCGTGAATTTTGCGCTTTTACTCGTGAGTTTTACGCTTTTACTCGTGAGTTTCGCGCTTTTACTCGTGAATTTCACGCTTTTACTCGTGAGTTTGGCGAAACGGTATGGGTCAAACCGGGGCCATGCCATGCTCTTCGTGGTCGATGCTTCGAGGCCATAAACAAAAAGGAAACCCCGCTATTAAAAAGCGAGGCTTCCGATATTTATCTTTGCGTTTCGGAATGATATCATTCGAAAACTATTTTGAATCACACAAATACCACATCTCCGAATTTCATTGATAACTTCAGGGCATATTTCCTTTTAAGCTAGATAGTGGCAAACGATAAAGTTTATCATCCTTTTCATCAGGATTTCCTCGGCCGTCCGTATTATTGCTTATGAAATAAAGGAATTCTTCATCAACGAATACATCACGTATCCTTCCTGAGCCCGTAATGATATCAGTCAGTTTTCCGCTTTTTACATCATAACTCATAAGCGCTTCGCCCCTTAAGGCTGCAAAATAGAGCTTTCGGTCAAAATAGGCCATGCCAGAAGGAGCCCATGTATTTTCACCGGAATGAATCAATGGCTTTACCATATCAGGTTTTTGCTCATCGCCCTCAATATCTGGCCAGCCATAGTTCTTACCCGGATCCATTTTATTTAATTCATCGTGTGCCGAATCTCCGTGCTCACTTTCATATAACTGGCCTGCTTCATCCCAGGCCAGACCTTGTGGATTGCGGTGACCGTATGAATAGACGTATGAATTCCCGAAAGGATTATCTTTCGGAATGGTGCCATCCAGGTTCATGCGCAGAATTTTCCCGCCTAAAGAATCTAGGTCCTGTGCGATTTCAGCCTTTCTTGCATCGCCTGTTGTTGCGTATAGCTTATCATCCGGTCCAATCTTGATCCTGCCGCCATGGTGGTAGTCCCCGCTTGGTATTCCGTCGATTAAGGTCTCCATCTCCTGCCATTTATCATCATTTTTTTCTAAAATGACGATTCGATTGATGGAATCCCCGCCTTCTTCATAGGTATAATAGGCGAAAGCTTGCCCGCTCTTAGAGAAATCGGGAGCTAGCAAAAATCCAAGCAACCCAGCTTCCGCTTTAGCTGACAATGTCTTTTTAAGGTTGACCCTTTGCCGTGTCATCTTATCCTTGTCCCATTCAACGATGGTTCCTGCCCGCTCTGACACATACATTGTGTCCCCATTCTTCTGAATCGACCAGGGAGCCTGCAGGTTCGTTATCAGCACATCCGGATTTTCCCCTAAAGTGCCCGTCACTTCTTTGTCAGGATTCGGCTGGGTTTTGCTGTCGCCCTCATTCATGTTACAACCAGTTAAAATCAATGTAGCCATAAGGAAAAAAAAGAGCGATTTTTTCAAAGTCTTTCCCCCTTCGATTCATGAGTTTAATAGGCTGACTGTTTAAGTACCTTTAAAATGGCCTCCGCGACACCGGCTTCATCATTCTTGCCTGTTACTTCATCACACAGCTTTTTAATTTCGAGCGGGGCATTTCCCATTGCGACAGACAAACCTACCCGTTCAAACATGGATACATCATTATAATTATCCCCAATAGCCATCGTTTCCTGCATCGAGCCGGATTTTCCATTCACATATGTTTCAAGTGCCGTACCTTTTTGAGCTGTTTCACTCATGATTTCCACATTTTCACGTCCCGATGAAGTGACTGTAACTCCCTGTCCTTTCAATTTCGAAGCAATTTGATTTAATAAAGTTAAATCCTTTGAGAAGCTGAGAATTTTATAATATTCCTCATTTGAACGGCTGAATAACTCGGAATAATCGGAAATGGAAGTTACCTGTCCAAGCTGTAAACGCTGCTCCGCATATTTCCGCATACTCTCAGGGTCAATGTCAGGATTCGCTGTAACGAATACATCAACCAAAACAGATATTGCGTTTTCATAGTCTTTGGAATAAACCCCCTGACTCGTATATATTTCGAAATAAATCCCTTGTTCTTCAAGGAACCCAGCGACCATTTTAGCAGTGGCAGCTGACATTGGATTGGAAGCGGCAATTTTTCCGTCCTCCGTGAAGAGGGCAGCACCATTTACACAGATGACAGGGCAATCGATGCCTGCTTCATCCAAGGCGAACCTAGCTTCCACATAAGACCTTCCAGTAGCAATGATCACTTCCACACCCTCGCTTTGCGCCTTCTGGATGGCATGTTTATTTTCCTCACTGACCTTTTGCATTTTGTTTAGCAATGTTCCGTCCATATCAATCGCAATCGTCTTTATCAATTCAATCGGCCCCTTTTTTCAATATAATCCCTATTTTAACCGAAAGATCGTGGATAAACACGTTTAACAAACCCCTATATATTCTTGGTGTGACTTCAGTCATTAAAAAATCCTATTATGTATATAAATAAACTGCACCTAATTAAGATAGGTGCAGTTTGATTTCTTAATGTAGAATCGTTTTTCTATCGACATCTTGGGCCCGTTCAATAATCTGTTCGTGGATGTCTTTTTGAATGTCATCGATGGCTGTAAAATCCATTGCTTTTACATAAATCTTTTCGAGTTCGTCATGCAGGTCTTTTGCCTTAGCCAGATTTGCTGTCGCTTCATTCATTTTCGTCCGGTACCTAGCGGAAACATCTTTTAACTGTTCGGCATATATTTCATCTGTTCCTGGCAGGATGGCCGTTTTATATATATCAATGATCTCATCCCCTCCACAACTCGGGAAATATTCATGCGGGGATGTGCTGTCAAATATGGCAATCCCAACCTCCCGGACGATTACCATGTCCAAGCTATGCGGATCGAAACCACAATGATATATTTCCACATCAAAGCCTCTTTGCTCCGCAGCCTTTGCAATCTTCTTCAGCATCGTTGATTTCCCTGAACCTGGACGTCCCTTTAAAAAGTACCGTTTTTGTATTCCCTCAGTAATATTGGGGATGAAATCAACTGCACCCGTTGGTGTAGCTGCACCTAAGAATCGGTGACGAACATCCGACTTCTTATTAAGGACGATATCTCTATAAAAGCCTTCTATCAATTTATTGGTCAACCCATTCAATTTTGCGAAATCAATATTTGCCTTATAAATGTCTTCCCATTCATCATGTATCTTCAATGCTTCAGCGAATAGGGCATATGCCTTCTCGAAACTCCTGCTTCTCGCATTCGTCAACTTTATGATGGCCGCTCTTTCAGAAGCCAGCTGCTGGGAATTCCAGGCAACTCCTAGATTGACATATTCCTCAATGGCCCCTGGTGCCTTCGGTTCAATCACATGAGGCGCGGTCCCATCCACGATCCCGATTTTCAAAGCCGGTATGATGATTCCATCAATGGAATCATTATCGGACGAACAATGTAAATACTCGATGTCATAGCCTTTATCCAGCCATTCTTGGCCGATTTTTTTCATAATGGTCGATTTACCGGAACCAGGTCCGCCTTTTAATATGAATAATCTTTCCAGCCCTTTTAAATTGGAATCATATAAACTATAAAAACCTTTAGCCGTATTGCCTCCAGCAAAATAATTCATCACTTTTCCTGTCACTTTCACACTCTCCCTCACAATACAGATGTAACTTCAAGACAGCGTATGAAGAAAAGACCCAATAGGTGAATACCTATTGGCAAACAGTTTATTTTATTAGGGCTACAGATTCAGCTTGTGTGACTTCCAGGAATTCTGACGGTTTTAATACGATCTGTGTACCGATTTTCCCTCCACTTACGATGATTTCAGGCAGGTTTGTTGCACTTTCATCGATAAAGGTCGGGTATTGCCTTTTCATGCCGATTGGGGAACAGCCTCCCCGAATGTACCCTGTGTATTTTTGCAGATCTTTAACCGCAAGCATTTCAATTTTTTTTGCACCTGCGGCCTTCGCTGCTTTTTTCAAGTCCAGTTCGGTTGCGACGGGGATGACAAATACGTAAAGCTGCTGCGGTCCGTTATGGGTAACAAGCGTTTTAAAAACGGTTTCCGGCGCTTTTCCAATCTTGTCCGCAACAGTGATCCCGTCGATTTTTCCATCGCGGGCATCATAACTCATCATGCCATACTCTATACGTTTGTTATCAAGAATTCGCATTGCATTCGTTTTAATGACTCCCATAAGAAAGTTCCCCTTATCGTTTTCTACCATCTTACCATTTTAAATACCGGGCAAAAAGAAAAGCACAGTGCTTATTCATCTGTGCTTTCCCTAAAAATTATTCTAAATGGCGTCTTTGGAAATCAGCGATCCTCTTGTAGTCGCCTTCCAATTGCCTGCTCACGGATAAATAAATCGACATTAATTCTTCATACACTTTAACGTTCTCTTTGATCGGGACAAGTTCATTCGTTTCACCAACCATATCCTCAACCTCATCAAGGCTTTCGATTTCGCCTAAAGCGTATAATCCAAGAACGGCGGCACCTAAGCTCGAACTCTCAAAGCTTTCAGGAATTGTCACGTTTTGATTGAATATATCAGCCATGATTTGGCGCCAGAGCTTCGAGCGGACAAATCCACCGCTTGCATGAATCTTCTCGGGAGCACCAGTCAACTCCTTTACAGCAATAAGGACACTGTACAAGTTATACATCACACCCTCCAGCACTGCCCGGACCATATGGTCACGAGTGTGATGAAGCGCCAGTCCAAAGAAGGAGCCCCTTGCATCGGCACTCCATAATGGTGCCCGTTCTCCTGCCATATATGGGTGGAATATCAACCCATCAGAACCAGGTGCAATATTAGAAGCCATATCCGTCAGAATCTCATAGGAGTCCTGTCCCGAAGCCTTCGCTTTTTCGATTTCCACACGGCCCAATTGATCGCGAGCCCATCTGAAGGTGATTCCCCCGTTGTTGACCGGTCCGCCGATTACCCAATGATTTTCAGTAAGGGCATAGCAGAATGTCCTGCCTTTGGGATCGGTAAGCGGCCGGTCACTGACGGTCCTTACCGCACCGCTCGTTCCGATTGTCACTGCCAGAACGCCTGGCTTGATTGCGTTTTGCCCTAAGTTGGCAAGCACTCCATCACTCGCGCCAATCACAAACGGGGTACCAGCATGAATGTTCATTTTTGCAGCTAATTCCTCACTTAATCCTGAGAGGATATGCGTTGTAGGGACAAGCGTCGGCAGCTTGTCAGCCCCAATTCCAGCAATGGTGAGTGCCTCTTCATCCCACTTCAGGTCATTCAAGTTGAACATGCCCGTTGCAGAAGCGAGCGAATAATCCATCACATACTCATTGAAAAATTTATAGATGATGTATTCTTTAATTCCTATAAATTTTTCCGTTTCGTTAAAAATCCCGGGATGCTCATTTCTTAACCACATTACTTTCGTGATTGGCGACATCGGGTGAATGGGTGTTCCCGTTCTGTGATACAATTGCATCCCCTGTTCCGAAGCCTTCAAACTCTCCGCATAGGCAACACTTCGATTATCTGCCCATGTAATGCTATTCGTCAGCGGGTTGCCGTCTTTACCAATTGCGATCAAGCTATGCATCGCCGAACTGAACGATATGAAGCCCAGTTCTTGCTTTTCTATTCCGCTTGCAATCATGACCTCGCCTATTGCAATGATGACCGCTTTATAAATTTCCTCGGGATCTTGTTCCGCAACGGAAGGAGTTGGACTGTGAAGAGGATATCCCCTCGAACAAGACTGGACAACCTCCCCCCCTTTTGAAAAAAGAACGACCTTCGTACTCGTCGTGCCAATATCGATTCCCATCATATAACCTGAATGTCCCATATTTACATCATGCTCCTTTCTCTTAAACAATTGAATTCAATAGTAAGATTAGGATAAGTGAAACGACTGATATAATCGTTTCCATAACCGTCCAAGACTTTAACGTTTGCGCGCCTGTTAAATTAAAAGGCTATTTGATCATCCAAAATCCTGGCTTCACCCCAATTCATTTTTAAATGCACCGCCGGCTCCAATAATTAAGATGATGGGTGCAGTCGGGGTGAGACAGACGGCCATGAATTGGCTTAGTTCTTCTTTATTAAAACCTCTAGCACAACCTAAAGTAAAGAATGATACCACCACAGAAACCATGAGGGCGATGATTGGTTTTCAAATGAAGGCAATTCAATCATTCAATAATGAATCTTCACTAAACACAGCACCGAAAGCTCTGATCAACATCAATAAGACCGGCATTAAAATCGCGATCAAGGTAATGCCTAAACCTGGGGGCTCGCGTTTATGTTTATTGGTGAATTGATCCGCTAGCCCCTCAGGTGCTTGTACATCCATTCTTTTAGTTATGCAGGAACCAAAAACAGGTCCAGCTAACATGGGAATTCCGATTTTCACCGACTCGGTCATCGCCTTTCCAAGCATGGTACCTAAACTGACAATGAGTGCTATCTAACCAAAATTATTACCTGCCCCTGTCTGAACAGCATCTGCAACATCAGGAATATCCATACGTGCGATGATCCCTAAAATGACGGAGGCGAGAAGTAACCCAATAAATGGGTGCCATTTTACTTTGGCCATGATAATGATCAAGAAAACTAAACATCTTATTCAATAATTCAGGCTAAATCAGGAAAGGAATACCAAAAGGTAAGATCTCAAAGAAAAAAGCATCGAACCAGTTCATTGTGAACTAAACTCGATACCTGATTCATTCATGAAATATCATTCACCAATAAAAAGAGGACCGGATCGGTGCTTGATTTCTTCCTCCAGTTGTTCAGGATAAGCAATGAGGAAGCAGGTGGACGGTCCTGATGATTTTGCAATTTCGACTTTATTACTTATATTCACAGAAACACCTTCACCACTTTGATCCAGATGCTCCCATTCATATGCTATCCCTTTTGAACCGACTGGAAATGCCTGAACACCTTCCATTTCACATAGGCTTTTATATAAAGATAACGGCGCGACCCAATCTTGCTGTTCCATTACTTCTTCTCCAACGAGCGGCCTGCCGATCAGAGCTATTTTCCGTAAAGGATGCTGCTTTTTAACGGATTCATTCGCTCGTTTACCAATCACCATAAGTCCAAGTGCTGATTGAAGAAGCGGCATGTTACTTTCAGTGCTGCCTGTAATGGGAAGATCCTCCATCCCCAATTCATTCAGCCCCTTCCTGACACCTCTGGTCAAGTCCTCCCAGGCTTGATCACCGCAGAAATTATTTAGAACGACGGATACTGGACTCCCGCCAACGCCCAAACATTCCATGACGGCAACCCGAAAGGAATAATATCCAACGACCTCATAAGGGACATGGACAAGATCTTTTTCCTTCAGGCCAATTCCGCCGCTATTATCACTTGATATAATCAATGAATCTGATTCGGAAAATGGTAAAATCAATGAATCACTCATTCTGCGAGTCCATCTTTAAAAATCATTTTTTTCAAGACAGGCTCCAAGCGTGGCAGTAATAGGGCCGCCAATACTACATTTACTGCCGTCGCTGCCGTCAATCCCGGAATCAATAACGTGTAAAAACCAGGGCTGATCAGAAATGCGAAAGGCAGGGCTAAAACGAAGGCATTACCGATAAAGAAGAGGAAAAATGCGCCTACTTTTTTTCCGTTCATATATAAAATGCTAAACATCCATGTCAGGACTGCCATTTCGACCATGATCAAAAAGTGGAATGGCCCAAGTGGCATGCCGCCGAATAACGCTGAAATGATATGACCAAGCCCAGCTACAATAGCCCCCGATACCGGGCCAAGTATGACAGCCGCCAAAAGGGCCGGAAAACTATCCAAGGCGATACTCCCGATCGGGGAAGGGATTTTAATCATTGCCCCTACCGCCGATAAGGCAATGAAAATAGCAATTGCACTAATTTTTCTTACATCCATGTTTACTCTTTTTCCTTTCTTTTCCCTCCACGGAATACATTTGCGCTGCGGATATACTCCACATCTTTCACACCAAGACGGAAGTTGATCACACGTGCAACAGCAAAGAAGTAATCCGACAAACGATTTAAATATTGAAGTGATAATGGTGAAACGGCCGCACCAGTCTTGATCAATGAAACGACCAATCGTTCCGCCCTTCTTGTAACGGTACGGGCGATGTGAATGGTTGCAGCCGCTTTTGAGCCGCCAGGCAGAATAAACTTTTCCAATTCCGGCGCTTCAATTATGAAGGCATCTATTCGTTCTTCCAAATAGGTAATGGCCTCCTCCGTCAGCTTTTGTGGAGCCTTTTCGGAAACGGTTGCCAAATCACCGCCGCAGTCAAACAACTCATGCTGGATTTTCTCTAGATCGGCCAGTACATCCGTAAATATCGCTGAATCCAATTCTGTCACCGCAAGACCGATATAGCTATTCACTTCATCCACCGTTCCATAAGATTCAACACGGATGTCATCCTTATCAAGCCGACCTCCGATTACGCTTGTTTGTCCCTTATCCCCTGTACGTGTATAGATTTTCATCCCAATTGCCTCCTCTACTTTATTCGCTGGTTAATTCCATACCAGATGATATCAACGCGACTCGATATGGATGCTACATCTTGAAAGACCCATCCACAGGCATCGCGCCATCTGCGATCTTTTGCTTCGATTGGGACAATGCCTTTGGAAATATCAGAACCGATCACAATGCAATTGTGTTCATCCTTTTCTTTCTCCCATATTCGCCAATCAGCCATGATTTCCTGCCATCTTTTTCGAATCGAATCTGAATCCATCTTTTCTGCATCTTGTTGAATCCATGCATCCAACCCTTGCAATACAACAGTCTTGCCTTGAAAATCAATCAATTCCGGATGTTCTTTTCGATAACCGGATAGACAAAGGACATCATTTTCCAAACCATACAATTGCTTTACCCATTTAGTTTTCCCATTATAGGCGCCTCCTGTAACAAAGTGCAGCGTTCTCCCCTCCTTAAGCTTTCCCGGTCTTCCCATATCAGCTCATATCCCCTTCCATGGGAAATTCCCCACTCAAAAAAATCCCTTTCCTTCGGTGCATAGCGGACCAATAAATCACGAATTACCCCTCCATGCGTCATTAGGGCAATTCGGTTCTCCTTACAGGCAATCAAATGGTTCCAGCCATTATTCACACGCTCGGAAAATGCCGGATAGCTTTCACCCCCAGGCACAAGGGCCTCCATGGGACGTTCCAGCCAATTAAGATAATCTCGATCATTCTTCAACTCATGATACGTCCGACCTTCCCAACTGCCGAAGTTCATTTCACGGAACGAAGGGTTTTTGACCGGAACTGCATGTGGAAACAGCATTCGTACAGTTTCCACACAGCGGGGCAAATCACTGCTGTGAATTTTTTCATACTTTGGGTAAGAGCCTCTTAATTCCAGTATTTCCTTTTCTCCTTTGACGCTTAATGGGGAATCCGTCCAGCCTAAATAGGCCTTTCGCTCATTTGCTTCTGTCAGCCCATGGCGAAGTAGTGTAATAGCCACAATATCAGCCATAACCAAAGCTCAACCCCTTCCACGGATGCCCCCAATACATCCCCCGTTATCCCACCGAACCAACTGACGATTTTACGTTTTATATAAACCAGGAAAAACACCGCAGCCAGACACATGATGAAAAATAAGGTGACAAGCTTAAAATCGATGATCCAGGCAATCACCAGACTTACAAGGAGGTACAGCCAATAAATGGGCAAACTGCTTTTCTTTACTGCACTTTGAAAAAAAGCACCGAGTCCCTCTTTTTTAGCCAGCGGCATCCGGATAAGTAAATAACCCATCGCGCATTTGCTTAAGAGTGGAAGGGCAATGATCAAGAGGTATGTCCATTCATTTACCCTTTCGACAATTTCATAGATAAATAGAAACCGGGCGGCCAATAGGACTATGACGGAGACGACACCGAATGCACCTGTCCTGGAATCCTTCATGATTTCCAATCGCCGCTCTTTATCCTGATAGGAAAAAAAAGCATCACTTGCATCGATCCAGCCATCGAGATGCAATCCTCCCGTTAATGCCATCGTCAAAAACCAAAGAAAAAAGGCAATCGCAAGCGATGACAATGGGGTCCATTCCACTAGCGCATACAAAACACCGCCCAATATCAAGCCTAGCAAAAGACCTACCAATGGAAAGGTTTGAATGGCACGGTGAATATATTTCTTCTCCATCGGAAGCTGCTTCTTTATTGGAAAAACCGTAAAGAACTGCAGATTAATTAAAAATCCGATCACTCCGCTCATTCCTGCATGCACCCTTTCTTTTGCAATGGAATTCCCGCTTCTACAAGATAGGCTTCATCGGCCTGCCCGACGATCGTTTGATGAAGCTGGCCAAGGGTTTTTCCATATATATGAAGGAATTCATCCTGGAAAATCGGTTCCTGCACCAATTCATTGCTCACGACTATTAAACAGCTGGATTGTTTTCTTATCTCATTGATTCCGGTTATTATTTTTGAAAAAACGCTATCTAAAAATTCTTCTTCAAGCGGAATACCAGGGCCAAATAGTTCGTTATCAAGCAGGGTTGTCAGACAATCGAGCAGAATGATGGAATCCTGATCAATGTCCTCCCCTATTCTTGTAATATCCGTTGCGTATTCGGAAGTTTTCCAAGCAATTGGGCTGCTTTCTCTATCTCTCCGGTGCCTAAGGATGCGTTCACCCATCTCCACATCACTGATACGGCCACAGGCGAGGTAATGCAAGTTCCCATCCGTTTGGAGTGCATACTCCAGGGCCTTGCTTTCTGCGAAGCTGCTTTTTCCGGAACGGACACCCCCGGTTATAAAACAGAGCCTTGCTTTCTCCACTGTCTTACCCCCTCCATCAGTACTTCGTTATCATGTTCACTCTTCACTGCAAACCGAAGCCACCTTCCATCCAAACCGGGAAAATTATAGGTATGGCGCGGTACGATTCCTTTTTTCAGCAAAAAGGGGAAAAGGGATAAGGATTCATCTTTCACCAAATAAAAATTGACTGTGCTATCGGAGACATGCAACCCTTGCTCCTCATAAAACCGGAATAGTTTTTGCTTTTGCAATGCAATATAGTCTCTTGTCTTTCTCATATAGGCTTCTTCTGCAAGACAGATTTTCCCTACTTCAAGTGCCACATGGTTGACGCTCCAATGCGGTTTATAATTTCTTACCCGTTTTATGATGTCAGGTGCCGCAAGCAAATAGCCCAGTCTCAAACCCGGAATTGCAAAGATTTTAGTCATTGATCTTAGAATGAGTAAATGTGGAAATACATTGATTAAAGAGGCATAACTAAAGGCATCCTCCGTAAAATCATAAAAAGCCTCATCCAGGACAACCAGGCAATCCGCTTTTTGGCATTCAATGATCAATTCCCTAACTGTATCCCGCTTAAATGAAACACCTGTCGGATTATTAGGCGTACATAAGAAAATTGCATCATATTCGGGTAATCGGGGAATCAAGCGATCCAAGTCCAATTGCCACTCAGGAGCATCAAGCTGGTGATAATCGACCTTACTTCCGGCTGCCAAACAAGCTTCTGCATATTCCGCAAATGCCGGCTGAATGATCAGCACCCTTTGATTGGCTAGTCCGTTCGCCACCAACATGATTATTTCAGCACCACCGTTCCCCACCAAAACGGATTGCTCAGGAAGAGCTTCTTTTTTTGCAATTGATTTTGTCAGTTCAATGGCATGCGGATCTGGGTATTGAAGGATTCCTTCGAAAAACCCAGACCACTGTTCCTTTATGCGTAAAGGCGGACCCAATGGGTTGATGTTAGCACTGAAGTCGAGTACCGATTCTGGCATTTCGATTTCCAGCGCTTCGTAAAGATAATGAGGATTAGAGCCATGAGAAGGTAATGTCAAGAATAAGTCCCCCTAGCCATAGCATCAGTAGAAATAGAAAAGATGACCGATGCATGATGGTAATCGTTTTTGGTATATGTTTTGCTTCCAATCGAACAAGCGGAACTCCCATCCTCGCACGGTCGGAAACAATTCCTTTGTACATATTCCGGCCTCCAAGCTGTATTCCCAAAATGGCAGCAACGCCTGCTTCACACCACCCGCTATTCGGGCTTGGATGTTTTTTTGCGTCTTTGAATAATATCTTCCATCTGGCACCAAATCCATGATGGCCGGATTTCGAGCTCAGCAACATCAGGAATCCGGTGAGGCGGCTGGGAATCCAGTTGACGATATCATCGAGCTTGGCTGAAGCCCAGCCGAATTGCCCATATTTATCATTTTTGTACCCTACCATGGAATCGCAGGTATTAATCGCCCTGTACATCATCGCGAGCGGCGCACCGCCAAATGCTGCCCAAAACATCGGTGCTGTAATCCCATCACTAGTATTTTCCGCTACGGTTTCCACGGTGCCCCTGACTATTTCGGATTCATCGAGATCAGCAGTATCACGGCCCACGATATAGGACAGCTTAAGCCTCGCTTCAGGAAAATCCCGTTCATTAAGAGGAAGGCAAACATCCATCCCAGCTTGCTTCAAGCCCTTCTGAGCTATCGTAGTGGAAATGACAACAGCTTCCCAAAGGATACCTGCAAGCGGATGGATCCGATAAGCCAAATAGACGGTAAGACCAGTAATCAATAACACCACCGATAAGACGATGATCAACATGAAGAGTCCATTCCGTTTCTTATATGCCCCTCTATTGAATGCCAGATCCAACTTGCTTATCATCGTTCCTATCCATTTGACTGGATGCGGCCAATTTGGCGGATCACCAATTAATAGATCAAGGAAAAACGCCAGCGTTACTGCAAAAAGATGATAATAAATCATAAATCCTCAATCCGTTTCCGGGTATTCTTTAATGCTTCCACTGTACAATCATATACACCGCGACTGATCAGCTTCCCTAACGGAGTGATGGTGCCTGCATATTGAAGCTTTGCCCCTCTTTGAGTTGCCGCAATCAAAATGCTGTCTGTCGATGTTCCTGTTGCATATGTATTTGTCACCTTGTCCATGACATGCAAATCATGAAGGGCTTTTACTTTTGCCTCGGTTGCAGTAACTATGCTGTGGATGAAAGCCTCTTCTGCCAAATGCCCATTTACGAATATCCAAGTATTTATGGTTCCTGGAGCGGGATTCCAAGAATGCCGGTCAGCTAAAGAAGCGTCGATGGCATTCCCTACACCAGCCGTCACGATAACAAAAACCGAGAAATCTTCAGCTCTTAATAGCTTGAAAGCAACCGTATCGAGAAAGACAGCTGTCATCATCCCTACCGTTTCCCGAGGTTCAAAGCCATGAGTCTTTAAATAGTCGGCCATTTCGAAATGATGATCCTCGCAATCATAGCCATGATGGACGTGCCTATTCACAAAATATTTATGCCAGCCCGTCCCTGAACCAGTCACTCCAGAAGACATCGTTCTAAGCGGGATCGGAGAATCCAATTGAATCATCTCAGGACCGACCGTCAAATAAGAACCATCAATTTCCAATGGGATAGTATCATGGCCATGTATTTCCGGAACGATGAACATCTGCGGTTTCGGAAGGGCGGGATGTGGATGTTTTTCGATCGTCGTATGATATACATCCTGAATCCGTTCCTGTTGGAGCACTTCGTTCGGCACATCAACAACCTGAATCTGCCCTTTCTCAAGCAACATAAGCCGATCACAATATAATCCTGCCAAATTCAAATCATGAAAAATTGAAATAACGGTCAACTTCTGCTCTTTTGCCATTTTCCTCATTAGATCAAGAAGATCTTTTTGATAGGAAAGATCCAAGTGGTTCGTAGGTTCATCCAAAAAAAGGATTTCCGGCTCTTGGGCAAGTGCCTGTGCCAGCAAGACCCTTTGTCTCTCCCCTCCTGATAAACGTTCAAAATGAAGATCCTGAAAATCTGCTACTCCCGTTTGTTCCATAACTCGTTGGACAATCGATTCATCTTCCGCGGACCAACTATGGAACCAACCTGATTGATGGGCATATCGCCCAAGTGAGACCGTCTCTTTTACTGTATAGGAGAAAGCTAATGAGGAATGTTGAGGGAGCACAGCAATGACCTGTGCAAGTTGTTTTGACGAATAATCCTTCAAATCCCTGCCTCTTATCCGTACGCTTCCTCCTTTATAATCGAGCACCCCGCTAAGCATGCTTAAAAGCGTCGTTTTTCCGCTGCCATTTGGACCAAGAATCCCGAATAATTCCCCTTTATGTACATCAAAAGAGACAGAGTCCAAAACAGCTTTGTTATGATATCCACCTGTTAACCCTCTTACTTCAAGCATCCGTTTTTACCCTTCTCTCCGTCTCTTTAATAAAATCAGCGCAAATGCAGGTGCCCCGATAAGTGAGGTGATCACCCCGATCGGCAGTTCCGATGGGGCAATGATCGTTCGTGCCACAAAATCCGCCAATATTAAGAATCCGCTTCCTATCAACAATGACAACGGAAGTAAATGTTTATGGTCAGGCCCCCAAATCTTTCGGACAAAATGAGGAATGACCAATCCTACAAAGCCAATTGCCCCCGAAACGGCAACGGCTGCCCCTGTCAATGTCGAACCGGCTATCAAGATCCACATTTTCCGCCGTTTAACATTCACACCTAAGTGTTTTGCCCGGTCCTCCCCGAAAGTCATCGCATTCAATTCACTTGTATTCATGATCAAGATCAATGAACCAATGATAAAAAACGGCAAAATGATTGCAATGTAATTCCATCCGCGCATTGAAACGCTACCCATCAGCCAGCCGATAATTTGTCTTAATTCATCACCCGTCAGCGCAATCATCAATGAAATGAAGGCACTTAAAAACGAGCTGAAAATGATTCCCGTTAAAATAATCGTTTCCACTTTCATCGAACGATCCATTTTTTTTGCAAAAGTCAGTACGCAAAGCATCGTGAGCACTGAGCATAAGATGCTCAATGCCGGAAGAGTATATAAACCGATGAATGGCAGTGAAATATTCAAGAATATTGTCAATACGGCGCCGACCGATGCTCCTGATGAAATACCCAATGTGTAAGGATCAGCGAGCGGGTTCCGGAGCAGTCCCTGAAAAGCCGCACCTGCAATCGCAAGTGATGCCCCGACCAAACCCGCAAGCAATACACGCGGCAAGCGGATGTTCATCACGATATTCGTAAGCATCACATCCGGATCAGCAGAAATCGGCAAATGGAAAATCTCCTTGCCGATTATTTGTATAAGTACGGGAATGGGTACTGGCACCGAACCAAAGGAAATGCCTATCGTCATTGCGAATAACAAAATTAACAACGCAATCAAATAAGCAAACGTCCATTTAGTTGTCAAATTGGTTCGGATAGACTGATTTGGCAAGTTCCTCTACTCCCTCTATTAAACGTGGACCGGAACGGGTCACCAAGTCAGAATGGACATCAAAGACTTGGCCATTCTTAATAGCATTTACGTCTTGCCATCCTTTTCGGCCCGTCACTTCACTTACTGAATCTTTCGTATAGTAACCATACGTTGTAATGATGACATCCGGATTTGCAGCAATCATCGACTCTTCATCAATTTTTGCCCATCCGTCCAATTCAGCAGCAGCATTATCCGCTGAAATAATATTAAGCATCTCATTCATGAAAGTATTTTTTCCAGGTGTGTATATATCCGGTGAAGGCGAAACTTCCACTAAAACGGTCTTCCTATCCTCTTCCTTTACGGATTTGGCCTTTTCCTGGATATCCTTGAGCTTCGTTTTCATATCCGTAACGATTTCTTTTGCCTTATCATGTTCTCCCGTTGCCTGTCCAATCATTTCAATAGACTTATAGACTTGGTCAAAGCTTTGTGCATCATTGACTACGAGGACATCTATTCCAGCATCCTTAAGTTGTTGTAAACCCTCATTTGAATTATGGGCACTTGATGCATGCGCAAGAACAAGATCAGGCTTCATGGAGACAATCAGCTCTGTGTTCATTTCCATTCCGCCAACTTTTTCAATTTCCTTCGTTTCTTCCGGGTAATTATCATTGTCGGATACACCAACGACCTTTTTGCCCAAACCAAGTGCAAAGACCACTTCCGTATTACTTGGTATCAACGAAACGATTTTCTTCGGTTTTTGTTCTATCGTTACTTTTTCCCCAGTTGCATCTTTAATCGTAATCGGGAAAGCTTCGTGTTGAGCATGATTCGTTTGCTGCTTTTCTTTTCCTTCATCAGTAGCATCACTGCAGCCAACCATCATGCCTGCAGTAAGCAACATCAACAATATCAGACCAAAAATCTTCTTCATTTTCATTCCCCACAATCTTTTCATTTAATTTCTTCCCACCTAAATAAAGAAAACGCATTGTTGGAAGATGCCCCCAAAACAAAAAGCACCTCCCGTTAAACGGAAGGTGCTTGCATGGCAACAATATCATTACGGACTCTTTCTTAGGGTCTGCCACACACCTTCCCATCCGCGTAGGTTACAGGTGTACGAATTCGGCAGGTCTCCTGGCTCATGGTCATCGTCAACGGCACCTTCCCATATCTCATACAGTGGTACACAGCCGTCAACTCCCATATACAGTGGCGGGACCGCGCTGGCATTTCACCAACTTCCCTTTTAAGTCATTAAGACACCAAATCGTTCTTATGCATATAATTTTCACTGCCTTCATTATACACCATGTTAGAATCGATTATTATATGATTTTTCTGAACAAGTTCGAAATGACCCGTCCACCTTCAATGATTTGAAGAATTTTCAATCAGTGACGCAAACCCATCGACTGATAACCCGGGTGAAATCCGAACTCGATGCAGGGCATGCATCCCTTGGTCCCTTGAAGCTCCCCCAGGTTCGGTAGTGACTGCCATCTTGTATCCAGCTTCTTCTGACAGCCTTAGACTCTCTTCATTATACCGGCCAACCGGATAGGAAAGCACTGTCGTGTCCTGATCGAGGATACGGTCGAATAGCTCCTTCGACTGAACCATTTCCGCTTCTTGCTGCTCTGCCGTCATGCGGTTCAGCTCCAAATGGTTGATGGTATGGCTTTCGATCGAAATCCCATTCCTGCTCATCTCCAACATTTGATCTTCAGTCAGGTGATGACCTTTATCAATGGACTTACCGATCATGAAGACAGTTGCTTTCATATCATTTTCCTTTAATATCGGGAAAGCCTCCGTGTAGTTATCTGTGTAACCATCATCAAAAGTAAGCCAGACGCACTTCTCACTTGGCATCCGATTCTCGGTTAAAACGAGGTATGCTTCTTCAGGGGATAATGTATAGTAACCATTTTCCCGAAGCCAAGCCATCTGTGATCGGAATTCCTCACTTGGAACCCGAAGGCCATTACCTTCAGAAATGCTGTGATACATCAAGATTGGAAGCTGGACTGCGGACTCGGCCGTTATCCAGTCTCCCGTATCGATTTGACCTTCCAAATCCTGACCGGTCTCATTCTCAGCCGCCTCGGCCACCTCAATGTCATCTTCCGCAATCGGTGCTGCCGTCTTTATGCCTATACCCTCTAAAATCCGTTGTGAACATCCAGGTAAAATCAAAATCCCCAGCAATGCCACCATCCATAAAACTCTATATCTTTTCACTATCATTCCCCTAATTTTTTCTAGTGTAATAGTACCAGAAAACTAGCGGATAATAAAGTATTCCATTTAATGAAATGATAGGAAAACGCGAGAGCTTAGTGACCTGCTGAGCATTTATGAAGATTTTTTTCATAAGTATGTGCTATAAGCTTGAAAAGTTTGCCTATAAGAAATATAATAAATAAGTCGTCGACTTATATATATGTCCCAGTAGCTCAGCAGGATAGAGCGACAGCCTCCTAAGCTGTAGGTCGTAGGTTCGATTCCTATCTGGGACGCTAATTAAAAAACCCTGTTACAACGCGCTTCTTCCGCGGAGTAACAGGGTTTTTTCTGTTGGTATAAGAGCAAGTGATTTATGGGATGGAAAAAATGCAGGACTCAAAGCTAAATTAGACAAAGTGACCACAACTTCATCAAGCTTAATAGATATAAAAAAATCCGAGCCCTGTAAAACACAGAACTCAGATTCTTTATATCAAGATAACCAATATTATACTTCAAACAAATTACCCTTTAGTTATACTTATTTTCTATCTAGGCCTATCTCGTTGATTTTTTCTTCAAAAACAGGTCCGAAACTTTCAGAATAAGTATTCGTTAAATGTCTATTATCACGGTAAATGATAACATTACCAATAATAGGCTGAAATTTACCGTTTACCTTGAAGTAATCTGTTAAGTCAATTTTATGCAAGGATTGATTCTCTTTTTCAAATTGTCTCCAAAAGCTTTCGTCTTTCTGATTATCTACTGAATTCATTTTTTTTGTAGTTTCTTCTAGTCCATGTGTTTCTAATGATTCCAGCACATTAAAACTATATCTTGGATCATCACGAATCGCTAACACTTCAATACCATATTCATCTTTAACATACTGCAGCTGATCAACCATTTGTTGTTGTATTTTATTATTAGGCGTATCAGAAGCTGTGGCGTGAGAAATGACAAGATCTACATCTGAATCCTTTAGATAATCGAGAACATTATTGACCCAGATACCTTTCAAATCATCATCCGCATACCCTGTTGAAAAACGTGTACCTGAACGAGTCATATTCAATACACGATAATTGTCATCTTTTGTTGCTTCTAAAATGGCACCTAACCAATGCTCTGAATGGGAACTGCCGATCAGGGCAATTGTAGCATCGTAATTTTCAGTTTCGCCATATTCCCCAATTTTCAGGTCACTTTCCTTTAACCCTTGGTTACTGCCGTCCAAATGCGCTTTCGGTAAATCATCAAAGACTTCAGAATAGGATGGAATCGGTTCTTGATCAGGTATATCATCAGGTTTTTTTACAGCTAACGCTCCTGGATAATTTTTATCGTTTATATTATTTTCCAGCTTATTTTGATCTATATATACCCCAATTAAAAGAGATGCAATCAAGAGTACATTCACACTGCCCATTATCCCGATTCTCTTGAATGAGAATTTATTATCCTTTGAGCTTCGGATTGGCTCTTCTATATATCGAGTCATTAAAAATGAAAGGGCAATTGATGAAATGATAATAAGAGTTCCGACGATGAATCCTGGAGTTTCCTGGACATTATAACGATAGAACTCCAATAATACCCAATGCCACAAATAGATTCCAAAAGCAATTCCACCTAGCTTCACCATTACCGGGGAACCTAAAAAGCGTTTGACACCATATTTCGTATCGCGTGTACCAGACAAAACAATGAATAATGCGCAGGTCATTGGCCATAAGGCAATATACCCTGGAAACATTTCAGATACATTGAATACTATTCCAGTTAAAATTAAACCGATTAATCCGAGCCAACCTATCACTGTAGCAATATATTTATTTACCTTGATTGCTGATAAATTGATACAGAGCAAACTGCCTAAAGCAAATTCCCACACACGTGTCATCGTAATGAAATAAGCCCATGGCTGATTGACAGAGGTTAAATATATTGAGTATATAAAAGAAGATACAAATAATATTCCTAAAATAGTATTGATTAATGTTTTAACTTTAGTTAATTTATATTTTTTTATTATCAATAAAATTAAAGTGAATACCAAAAACCAGATTATATAAAATTGTCCTTGTATGGACAAAGCCCAAAAGTGTTCAACAGGCGTTTTCATTTGGCTGGAATCTAAATAATCCGTGCTCGAGAAAGCCAATTGCCAGTTTTGGTAGAAAAACATTGAGGCAAATACTTCATGTATAGTTTTATCTAAAATTGATTTAGGTAATAAAAACCAACTTAAAACCAGAACAATTGCAAGAATAAAAAATACAGAAGGAAGTAATCTTTTCATTAACTTTGTGACATATGGCCGAAAACGATATTCCCCTGTACGATTAATTGTGGAAACAATTGAAGTGGTAATCAGAAAACCTGAAATTACAAAGAAAACATCAACTCCACCAGAAACACGATTTAACCATATATGATATACCGCTACCAGCAGTGCGGCAACAACACGTAACCCTTCGATCTCGGGTCTGAATTTACTCTCAATATTAATTAATGGTTGATTCATTTGATTCTATCTCCTACTTTTCGTCATGCATACAATTTAAAATTATATCACTTTACAATAATGATTTGTCAATATAGTAAAAATGGTTCTTTAATTTTCACGAGTACGGATTTTTTTCCAACTTATCAACCAGGCCCCCCTTACAGATAATGTACGTTGCCTGGGTACGAAGCCCACTCACTTTTACATTCTTTGAAGTAGAATGTTACTTTATAAGTCAGTCCACCAGGGGGCAACGAAAACGTGGGTATGCTCCAACTGACCAAGTTTGTTAAACTGTCAAATTTAAGAACACCCCCGCAAAAAAAACGAACAATACAATTCAAACTGTTTGATAGTAAAAGGAAGTTTGTTTTACATGGATTTCTGGATAAAATCATGCTTTTTTTTAAAATATATGTTTTAACCTGTCCCATCCGGGTATAAAAATACTGTAAGACATTCTCACCAAAGGAGATGATGTGCATGATGAGTACAATCAGAAGCCAATGGAACAAAGAGAATGACGCAGCGGTGTTTAGTCCCGGTGATCAGCGTTAGAGTCAATTGAAGCGTTAGATGATAATCGATTATGGGAATTACTAGTCTTCTCATCCAAAGGAGGAGGATACGATCATGAGTATTTACAGCCTATGGAATCCAGAGAATGATGAAGCAATTTTCAGTCCGGGTGATCAGAAGCCATTCAGTACACTCACACGAGTAGATTCGGATAAACACACACACACTGACAAAACACTTGAATATGAATTACATGGCACCGTACTGAATGAAATTTAACAGAAGCAGATATATGGAAAGGGATGGAGCACTCGCTCCATCCCTTTCTGCCGTCTTTTTCTTTTATAGGAATTTCGCCGTTTCAAATAACCCCATAGAAAAGAGCCCTTTCACCATGGAGCTAAAGGTGAAGGACTCTTTTCTTTTATTTATCGAATTTCAGTTTTGCCAAGGCATCCGCCAATGCAGTATTGATCGGCTCTTCTTTATTTTGCCTTTTCATATAATTGGAGACTTCATTTTTGGATACTTTTTGATTTTTATTTTGCCCTCTTCGTTTATTGTAAGAAGAAAGTTTTTCGTGAAAACCGCATTTACAGGTGAATGTCTGTGCTTCTCCTTGACCGCGCATTTCCATTTTTTTGTGACATTGTGGGCATCTGGCATTTGTTACACGTGAAACACTTTTTTTGTGGCCACATTCACGATCTTGGCAGACAAGCATTTTTCCCTTTTTACCATTCACTTCAAGCATCAGCTTGCCGCAATCAGGACATTTCGTTCCTGACACATTATCATGCTTGAATTTTTGGTCACTATTTTTGATTTCATGGACGATATTTTTGGCATAGGTGCGCATATCTCCGATGAAAGCCTGTTTTGGCAGCTTTCCTTTTGCAATCGCGGTTAACTTTTGCTCCCATTGAGCTGTCAAAGCTGGTGATCGCAAGTCTTCAGGCGCCAATTGAAGAAGTTGTTTTCCTTTCGAGGTAACATGAAGGCCCTTTCCCCTCTTCTCGACCAGGAAGCTATTGAACAGCTTTTCAATAACGTCAGCACGCGTTGCAACAGTTCCAATCCCGCCAGTTTCACCCAAAGTCTTGATGAGCTCTTTGCTTTCCCCTGCCATGAAACGAGCAGGATTCTCCATTGCCGAAAGAAGCGACCCTTCATTGAATGGTTCCGGCGGTTTCGTTTCACCCTCTGTTTGTTTCACGGTCGAAATGGTTAAACTGTCACCTTTTTGAACATTCGGAAGCAGTTGCTCTGCAAGGCCATCTTTAGCTTCTTCCTCATCGAATTGGTGATCATAAACTTCCTTCCAACCTGACTTCAGGACGACCTTCCCTTTTGCCATGAACGTCTCCTGCCCCATTTTTGCGGTGATGGTCGTTTGTTCATATTCGTAAGGCGGCATCAATACAGCAAGGAACCTTTTAACGACCAAATCATAGATTTTCGATTCCTTGTCGCTCAGTTTTCCCGGCAGCGGTGTTTGCTCAGTGGGGATGATTGCATGGTGATCAGAAACCTTGCTATCATCCACGAACGATTTATTGACTTTAATCGGGCTGCGCAGGATCCTCGATGCATACTGGGCATATGGTTTAATGCTTACTGCTTGTAATCTTTCTTTTAGCGTATCAACCAAATCCGTTGATAAAAAGCGTGAATCCGTCCTTGGATAAGTCAAGACTTTATGGCTTTCATATAAGCGCTGCATGATCGATAGCGTCTCTTTCGCCGAATAGCCGAATTTCTTATTGGCGTCCCGTTGAAGTTCTGTTAAATCATATAAAGAAGGGGCAAAACTTTTCTTATGGGACTTGTTAACTTCAACCACTTCTGCACTTTTCCCCTTAACGGCTGCAAGAACCTGTTCTGCCTTGTTTTTATCAAATGTGCGGATATCCTTTGATTGAGCATCTTGCCATATCAGACGCAAATTAGGTTCTGCTATTGCCGAAACGCCATAATATTTCCTAGGCTGGAATTGTTTTATTTCTTCTTCTTTTTTTGCGATCATCGCAAGTGTCGGCGTTTGGACCCTTCCGCAGGATAACTGGGCATTGTGCTTGGTTGTTAGGGCACGAGTCGCGTTCATCCCAACGATCCAGTCCGCTTCCGCCCTTGCTACAGCAGAGGCAAATAGGTTTTCATACTCCTTGCCATCCTTCAGGTTTTTAAATCCATCTTTGATCGCTTTATCCGTTACAGAGGAAATCCAAAGCCGTTTGACCGGCTTCTTTACATTTGCTTTTTCGAGAATCCAGCGTGCAACAAGTTCACCTTCACGGCCTGCATCCGTTGCAATGATGACATCCTTGACATCATTGCGGTTCAATTGTGTTTTAACCGATTGAAATTGTTTGCCTGATTGCTTGATGACGACCAACTTCAAAGCAGGCGGCAACATGGGCAGGTCCTCAAGGCGCCACGTTTTATATTTTTCATCATAAGATTCCGGATCTGCATGGGTGACCAAATGACCTAGTGCCCAAGTGACGATATACTGTTCGCCTTCAAAAAAGCCATTACCCTTTTTCCCGCAATTCAGCACTTTAGCTATATCTCTTCCAACCGAAGGTTTCTCGGCCAGTACGACTGTTTTACTCATAATAACATCCTTTCGCTTTTAAACTGGTTCCTCTATTATCTCATATAATTTATGACAGGGCGATAATGTACAGCATGGCATTGATAAACAGATCGAACAGGACTCCCCGCACCCACATATATGTAAATTAATAGATTAGATAGCAATCCCGTGCAGATTTTAGTATGATGAAACGTAGGGATTTTTTCAAATTAATTGGGAGGTTCAATATAAAATGAGCTTACTTTCTATAGATAAATTAGCACACAGCTTTGGCGACCGCACATTATTCAAGGATGTATCCTTCCGCCTCATGGCTGGTGAACATGTAGGCCTGGTAGGGGCGAATGGTGTCGGGAAATCAACGATGATGAATATCATTACAGGACAACTCATCCATGATGATGGCCGGGTGGAATGGACACCTGGTGTCGAATATGGCTATCTTGATCAACATACGATACTTTCTAAAGGTAAATCGATTCGCGACGTCTTAAGGGATGCATACTTACCTTTATTCGAGCAGGAAAAAGCACTGAATGAAGTTACAGAAAAAATGGGTACGGCCACACCGGAAGAACTTGAAGAGCTCTTGGAACAAATGGGTGAAATCCAGGACAAGCTGGAAGCCGGCGGTTTTTACAATCTCGATATTAAAATTGAAGAAGCGGCACGCGGTTTAGGGTTGGATGCAATCGGATTGGACCGTGATGTCTCTGCCCTAAGCGGCGGACAACGGACAAAGGTTTTATTGGCGAAGCTACTTTTGGAACAGCCTGAAGTACTGCTCCTTGATGAACCGACGAACTACTTGGATGTAGAGCATATCCGCTGGCTGAGCAGCTACTTAAAGGAATATCCTAATGCATTCTTATTAATTTCGCATGACACTGAGTTCATGAACGGCGTCGTCGACGTCATTTTCCATCTTGAATTTTCAAAACTGACCCGTTACACGGCAACTTATGAAAAATTCCTTGAGCTGGCTGAATTGAATAAAAACCAACATATTAACGCATATGAAAAACAACGCGAATTCATTAAAAAGCAGGAAGATTTCATTGCAAAAAATAAAGCCCGCTATTCAACGACTGGCCGGGCAAAGAGCCGTCAAAAGCAATTGAATCGCATGGAACGTATCGATCGTCCAGAAACTGCAATGAAACCTACCTTCGACTTTAAAGAATCACGTGCGAGCAGCCGTTATGTCTTTGAAGGTGAAGATCTGGAAATCGGATATGACCGCCCATTGCTTCCGAAGCTATCCATGACCATCGAACGAGGAGAAAAAATTGCCGTGGTCGGCTGTAACGGAGTTGGTAAATCCACTCTTTTAAAAACGATTTTGGGTAAAATCGATCCTCTAGGCGGTAAAAGATCACTTGGGGACTTCCTTTTTTCTTCTTATTTTGAACAGGAAGTGAAAGCAGGCGAAACGACGCCGATCGATGAAGTATGGAATGCATTCCCGCATCTGGACCAACCGCAGGTACGTGCGATTCTTGCCCGTGTCGGTTTGAAAAACGAGCACATTACACGTCCGATGAGCCATTTAAGCGGTGGGGAGCAAGCAAAAGTACGCCTATGTAAACTCATGCTTACCGAAAGCAATTGGCTGTTATTCGATGAACCGACCAACCATTTGGATGTAGTTGCAAAAGAAGAACTGAAACGTGCATTGAAAGAGTATAAAGGAACGATTGTCCTCGTATGCCATGAACCTGATTTCTATGAAGATTGGGTAACCAAAGTATGGGATGTAGAGGAATGGTCGGCCCAAAATTAATTTTTTTAGGGGATGTCGCAGAAGCGGCATCCCCTTTATTATGAAATAAATAAAAAGCTGACTGAAAGGCTCCTTCAGTCAGCTTTCATTTCCTCAATATGCAGCTTAAACTCTTTCCGCCACCAAGGTAAATGTTTTCGGAAGCCCAATATCATGGATTTTATGATTCGGTTCCTCCTCGAGCACTTTTATAACAAGCCCTGATTGACCTATTGACGTTATCAGTTCCCCGATCGTCCATTTACGCTGTACAACTCTTGAAAGGCTCCCTTTTTCCTCATCCGGCATATGCTTCGAAAAAGCGACCTCATTGTTTTCGATTGCCGGAGCGAAATAGTTGCCTGTTATTTTATGTTTTTTACCATTTGAAGTAATGAGCTTTGTTGAAATCGGGTGAAATTCATGCAGGACGAATCGGCCTCCAGGTTTCAGCATCTTTTTAATTTTTTCAAATAAAGGCTGCAGATCTATTAAGTAGTGAAGTACACCTAGCTCCATTAAAACCAAATCCTGATTCCCTGATTCATGCTCGGATGATAGTGAAAGGACATCCGAAACGATGTACTCGATGGAGACATTGGCCCCACTTGCCAGCTCATTTGCAAACATTGCATTTTCCTGGGAAAAATCAACAACTTTCACTTCAGCTCCCAATATGGCGAGGGCAACTGCCTTAACACCGTTCGATCCCATCAAATGAGTGATTTTTTTACCGGATATTTCTCCCATGTATTTATAAAAAGGGTGCAGTCTCCATTTGGGGTTTTGCTTGATTTTTGATGCCAATTCCACGGGATCTCCATAACGATTGACCAGCGCTAAATAATTATTCTGGTTCCACGCCTGTTCATTTTCCGCTGTGAACCCCTTCTGCTCGGCAGATAAGTAAGCATGGATCTCGGAACTGCACTTTCCCATTTCTTCGTCGTATAGATAACTGTATAACGACCTGCACCACACCTCCATATCCCCCATCTTAATGGACAAACGATAAGGGTCCGTTTTAATGGTCGTGTTAAACCGGCAGCGCACAGTGGCAGAAACCCCCTCGACATCCATTAGAAAGGAGGCAGTCTCAGGACTTCTTTCAGGCTTTGTTGGTGTGTATTCGGAAAAAAGATCTAAAGCCTCATTAAAGACATCCCATTGTACCTCAATATCGATCTTCTTATACTCATCGATGTCCACTCCTTGCACGAACAGAGCGGATCGACCTGTATATTGATATGGGATATTAGCTTGATCCAACATGTTCGCCATTAATGTGATTGAATGATAATAACTTGCCTTCATATGAACCTCCTAAACATCAAAAGAACATGACAATTATTCTTCTATAGCAAATTTCAAACCCGTATTCGTAATGGCAATCAGCTCTTCATCATGGCGGTCTATGCCATAAACGAGTAATGTAACAAGCATATATATTGCTCTGAACCGAGCTAAACTCTCTGTTTCCTTTTCGATTTCGCCATAAATATCAAAAAAAACCCTGCGCACTTCTTTGGGGAAATAACTGTATAAAAAGGAGAAATCAATGGCTGGATTCCCGACATGAACATCTCCCCAATCAATGATGCCCGCGAGAACGCCTTCTTCATCAAGTAAAACATTCCGGATATGGATGTCTCCGTGTACGAGTGAAAGCGGATGCTGAACATCGAATTCACCTAAGGTTTCAACAAAATCCCTAACCGCATGCGCCTGTTCAAAGAATCCTAGCTTTAATAGATTCGAGACATTTTCCATTAGCGATTTCTTACGATAGGATACATCAAGCCTCATCATCCCATCAGGCTGCACACCTAAACGCATAGCCCTTTCCACAGGGAAACTGTGAAGAGCTTTCAAAAAATGGGCAAACCTTTTTGCCGATTCAGCCTTATTTGCTTTTGTTCCTTCTACAGGCAAGTGTCCCTTTACCATTTTATAACCGGTAAAAGGATACGGATACAATGTACTTGGTTTCCCAAAAAAGATCGGTTCCGGGATAGCAAGCGGAAAAGTGTCTGCAATGGAAGGCAAAAGCTGACTTTCCACCTGAATCAACGTAACCGCAATAGGGCGGCGGGGGAAACGGAATACAAATTCCCCATTGATTTGTATGACCGTGTTATCGAAACCCTCCCCAAGTTGCTTGACCTCTTTCAACTCAATTTCCGGAAACTGCAGCATGATCAATTTCCCCGCTAGCTCCAGCGAAACCGGATATTCTGCCAACCAAGGCTTTTCCACTACCGTCTCCCCCTTTTACCGGTTTCTCCCTCTATTGGGGCTGCTGCCAGATCCCCCTCTAAGATTACTTGGCCCTTGTGTACTGTTTGCTCTACGGCCGTCTCTTTGATCTCCTCGTGGATTGTCACGCTTTGGTCCGCGGCTGTCTTCCGAGCGGCCACCCCGCGGATTCTCTCGCCTTGGTCCGCGGCCGTTTTCCGAACGGCCTCCCCGTGAATCCTCACGTTTAGGTCCACGCCCGTTTTCCGAACGGCTTCCCCGTGAATCCTCACGTTTAGGTCCGCGGCTGTTTTCCATCCGGCCTCCCCGTGGTTTCTCCCTCTCGACTTCACGATTGTCCGCTTGATTTACAGAACGGTGACTGCCTCGATTCGGTCCTCTCGTATCTATCCGTTCCCGGTGTTTCCTTCCCCCTCCCGAACGCGGTCGGCGGGTACCCTCATCAGAAGAGTCTTCATAGCGTTTCCTTTTTTGCCTCACTTCATCGGGTTGGAACATTTTCACTCCTTCAATCGTCCTTCTTTCGATTTTCATGGAGATCCCTTTTTCAATCTCGCTTAAAAGCTGTAAATCCTTCGTTGCTATGAAAGTTACAGCCAAGCCATTCTCACCTGCTCGGCCCGTCCGGCCAATTCGGTGGATGTAACTTTCTGCATCCTCGGGAACATCATAATTAAACACATGTGTCACGCCTTCTACATCGAGTCCTCGTGCAGCAACGTCCGTTGCCACTAAATATTGAAGCTTTGCGTCTCTGAAGTTTTTCATGACACGTTCCCGCTTTGCCTGTGAAAGGTCACCATGAAGCTCTTCAGAATTGAATCCAGCTGCCTTCAGGGCATCATTCAAAACAGAAACGCGACGTTTTGTACGGCAAAATATGATCCCAAGGTATGGCTGTTCTTCTTTGATCATGTTGATTAATGAAGACTGTTTGGCACGATCGGTGGTCTCGATGACAAGCTGCCTGATTTTCTCTACCGTTACTTGCTCAGCCTTCACCGCGGCAGTTAATGGTTTAGTCATATAGTGTTTAGCCAATTGATGCACCTGTTCAGGCATCGTCGCGGAAAAGAGCAACGTTTGGCGCTCCCCCGGAAGCTGTCCCATGATTTCTTCCACCTCTGGTAAAAATCCAATATGTAGCATTTGATCAGCTTCGTCCAGCACGAGTGTTCCAGTTTGTGATAGATCGATGGTGCCTCTTCGTAAATGATCTAATAGCCTGCCTGGAGTGGCGACCACCACGGAGATGTTTCTTGTCAGCTTTTTCATTTGCTGCTCGACATCCTGTCCGCCATAAACTGCAAGCACTTGAAGTCCTTCAATTTCATTAGCGAATTTCTTCAATTCAGCAGTGATTTGCAAAGCCAATTCCCTGGTTGGCGTGACGATAAGGGATTGTATGTGGGATGCGGCGGGATCTACTTTTTCCAGGATTGGCAGCAAAAATGCCAAAGTCTTCCCCGTCCCCGTTTGAGCCTTCGCGATGACATCCCTTCCAGCAAGGATATCTGGTATCGATTTCTCCTGAATCGGGGTAGGGGCGGATATTCCTATTTGCTTTAATATCATGTTAATCGCCGGGCTGACGCCAAGGTCGATGAATTCTGTCATGTATTGGCCTACTTTCTGAATTTCTTCATTTAATTGACTGATAAATCCACTGAAATGGTAACAGCTTCCTTTACTTAATGTCATATTCCTTAGTCTAAGCTAATTGTTAGTATATCATTATCTATTTTCGAGAAAACCTGTACCTTAAAATTTTTCATCCTATTGTACTTTAGTTGTTTTTCTAATATAATTTATAAGATTATTTAATCGAGCTACTTACTTTAAAATAAAGGGTAAGAATCTCATCCTTGTAGATTTGTGCAAGGATTTTTTGTATATATAAAAGGAGTGACCGCATGTTTAAATTAAAAGAACGGAATTCAAATATTAAGACGGAAGTACTTGCGGGGCTTACAACCTTTTTAACTCTGGCTTATATCATCGTTGTGAACCCAATGATCCTTTCTGATGCCGGAGTTCCTTTCGACCAGGCATTCACGGCAACCATAATCGCAATAATAGTCGGTACCCTATGCATGGCCCTTTTAGCCAATTACCCAATTATCATAGCACCGGCAATGGGATTGAATGCTTATTTTGCATACTCGGTATTGGGAACCCATGATATTTCATACACAGTTGCCTTCTCTGCAGTCTTTGTTACCGGTATCATCTTTATCCTTTTATCCCTAACCTCTTTCCGCTCTAAATTGATCGAGGCCATCCCTAATAACTTGAAGCATGCAATCAGTGCCGGAATCGGACTTTTCATCACCTTCATCGGACTTCGCTTGTCAGGTTTCGTAACACAGCATGAATCCAACCTAGTCACCCTTGGAAGCTTCAGGGACCCTAGTGTGGCACTTACATTGGTTGGTCTGGTCATTACGATCGTGCTGATCGTACGTAATGTACAGGGTGCGATATTCATCGGGATGATCGTGACTGCCATAATCGCCTTCTTTACAGGGCAATTGGAAATTAACGGTCTAGTTTCCACCCCTTCATTACCTGAAGGGATTATCGTCGCCAATCCAATCACATCTATCGCCGATGTCATTAACTACGGCCTTTATGGCGTCGTCTTCTCCATTTTGCTTGTAATGCTTTTCGATACGACCGGTGCTTTATTAGGCATAGTCCGTCAAGCTGGATTGCTGAAGGATAATAAGCTTGAAAAATCCGGCAGTGCCTTCTTTGCAGATTCCATCGGCACTACTATTGGCGCCATGTTCGGTACAAGCCCGACCGCTGCCTCGGTTGAATCTTCAGCTGGGGTAGGAGCAGGCGGCAAGACAGGCTTAACCGCGTTAGTTGTGGCCATCCTGTTCTTAATAACTGCCTTCTTCAGTCCACTGATAGGGGCTGTTTCAAATGTAGCGGCAATCACGGCACCAAGCTTGATCATCGTGGGTAGTATGATGATCAAAAGCATTAATGAAATTGACTGGACACACTTTGATGAGTCATTCCCAGCCTTTTTGGTCATTGTCGCCATGCCGTTAACGTCAAGCATCGCAAACGGGATAGCACTTGGATTCATCGCCTATCCCATTTTAAAAATGGCAAGGGGGAAATTCCGGGAAGTGCATCCGTTCGTGTACATGTTTGCCGTTTTATTCCTTTACCAACTGATTTTCCTGGCTTGATCATTTCGTGAAGGACATCATGGAATAATAAAAAGGAGTGTTCAATTCATGTTAATTGAACACTCCTTTATTTGTTTACGTGCAATTAATTTATAACGCCATCCATCTTTTTACCTTTAATCACACTTGGTACTCCAACTGCCGTGCAATTATCGGGAACGGATGTCAAAACAACTGCATTTGCCCCCACTTTCGAATTCGTGCCAATTCGGATGCCGCCATTTCCTATATACGCATAATCACAAACCTCAGGTGCCTTTTTACTTTCTTTATTTTGTCCTAAACTTACTTGATGCATAATCGTAGCACGATCTCCTATTTTGCAATATGGGTTGATAAGAACGCCTTTAGCTCCATGAAGCAGACGTAAATCCTTGCCGATTTGACATTGCCCAGGAAATTCGCAATTCAGGAAAAGTCTTATGATTAACAAATCTACCATGCGAGGAACAGCCCTTCTTGCGTGGCTATTGAAAAGTGAATGACCGGTTGATGAGTGTTTATTCAAAGTAGGAATGTGCATCCGTCACGAAAAAAAAGCCTTTCCCCGATTGTTTACGGGAAAAGGCTGATGTCTAGTTCAAAGGGGTTTGTGTCATTACCCCCCGCAAAAGAAAAAGGAGGATATCCAACTTGTCGCCAGATATCCTCCTACATATTCACTGGTTCATTTGATCAAGGAAATCACCCAGGAGATCGTCAAGATTTTCTTCTTCCGGTTCCGATTCTTCCTCTTGTTGTGAGGGTTCATCCAAATTCCAATCAAAGTCATCCAGATCTTTCTTAGGTAAGTCTCCCTTGACCTCCTCCACTACCTTTTCTTCAAGCTCAACCTGCATATATTCCTCATTCGATCCATTACTGCTCAAAGAGGCAAGTAAGGCCGTTGCACGTAAAGGATCGGATAAAAGGTTGTACATAATCGTTCCAAGCATAGCTTCTGAGTGGGAATGCTTGAGCCAATCACGCTGAGATTTGCTTAGTTTGTTCGGCATGGGCAGGGCAATCATTTCCCGATCCTGATGGGTGGATTGCCCGACTCCATCGAGAACATACTCGGCAATTTTACTGGAAAAATTCCTTCTTTCCGTTTCCTTCAATTTCTGCAGCTGTCTTAACGTATAGTCTGATACATCCGAAGGGATACGAAAAGTGATGGCTTGCCCTCTTTTAATTTCAGAAGAAGCTGTTTTTTTCATTCTCTCACCTATTTAATGGAACCCGTTCTTTGTTCTTTCTTCTTTTGCTGGGACTGATTCTGTTCCTTTGCATTCCGGCGATTAAAATCCGAAATCAATTTATAATAGGCGTTTGCCATCATCCAAACGCTTTCCCGTTCATCTTCGAAAAAGTCTATATTGTAGCCATCGAAATTTTGATTCAATGTTTTCAAGTAATCTTTCAGGACAATCGATCCCCCGCCTACAAAATAGCAAATTTCCGTTTGTGAATTTTTTTGCCATACGTTGCGCAGGTGGCGATATTGCTTTTTGGCCAGTTCTCCCAAAATACGGTCAACGATATCATGGACGCTTGTCCGGCTTCCGCGAACCATAATATGATTGCGATCATTTTTCTTCGTGATGATTTCTACGACATCGCGCCTGCTATCCAGCTCGACACCATGTTTCTTCCTGATTTCCTCACGAATTGATTCAAGTGCTTCAGCTACTCCCAAATTGAATCCTTGTGCCTTGTCATCGTCAACTTTACGATTTTTAATAACCGCGATATCCGTCGATAATCCACCGATATCCTGAATGAGTATTCTTTTATCTATTAATTCACGGTTAATGATATTCAAATCTTTATCCATGACCAAATTTATGTATGCAGCGAAGCCCTCTGGATAGACTTTCACTTCATCGAACTTGATATTAACCTTCATGCCTTGGTATTTAGGAGTAATTAAAAATTCCACCTGATGGACAGATCCTAGTAATTTCGAGCGGTACCCGACGTCTTTTCCTTCTTTAACCTCACGAAGAGGCAAGCCTGTTCCAAGCGTATAGTTGGCTTCCACAACGTTGTTCACTTTTTTGAATGTATCGTTGTCCCCCAATTTGGCAGCGTCTAATGCAAGTGCTGCAAAAAGCATGACTAATGTTTGATCTTCTTCCGATTTACTGCTTCCTAAATCAAGTTCTGTTGGATTATCACTTTTTGTTGCCAAGTTCCCAACGCGATAAATCGCATTATTGTCTTGCAGAGCCGGTGAATGGACCCTAATATGAATCCCTTCCAATGGGTTTTTTTCATTAAGTTCCTCAATCCCAATGACCGGACGGTCCTCTATGTCTTTTGCAATGACATTTGGTATATATAGTTCAGACTCTAGCTTTCCAAAAATAGCTTTGATAGCATCATTTCCTACGTCTACTGCTGCGATTCTAGAACTCATCTAAAAACATCCCCTTTTTTATAGAAAAAAATTTAGTGAAGCATTCCCTTTAAGGATAGAAAAAGTTCCCACGATAGTCAATGCTTCATTAGTAATAGCTATATTTGTCGAATTGTTTTCAAATTGTTTACATTAGGAACAAATATGTATACACCTTATATATAGCTATGCGTACGTGTTTGTACACTCGTATACGAAATTGTGTACGATCCATCTTTTTTTGTTTACACGTACACGTTTTTGTACACAAACCATATATTGTATTTTTAATTGATCTTTCCCCCTACAAAAATAAGCGTATAAATAGTGAGTTTGGTTATGATAATTAATGGACAATCCACTAATGAACTGTATAGAGGTGTTCAAATGACTGAGAGAAATACAGAAACTCCCCAAATTCGGGAACCCTTTGGCGCAGTGCCTTAAATTCCCCTTCGATTTCTAAACTAGATACAGATATAACCACTGACGTCTTAATTGTAAGCGGCAGAATTACAGGGATTACTCAGCACGGATAGAGGCTGGCGAAATCCTTAACGGAACTACGGGACACGCCACAGGATGGCCTTATTTACGATTTGTTTGTTCACTAAAAACATGGTGAAGAGAAGCCAAACTATATTATGTAGCCTATGTAGAAGGAATGAGCTTATCAAAGACTTGGCAGAAGAACATTCCATTGAATGTAATTTGACTGCAATGGATACCTATATTCACGTGAATACTGATGAATATAAAAGTAAAATCCAAAATGAACTAAAAGCCTATCGAAACTAGCCATTCGCGGGGATTATGCAGAAGAAATCCCTTTCTCCTTTCCTTGTAAATCTTCCATGAAACAAGCACAGTTTCACCCCTTTAAAATATTTAACGGCCCTCCTCTCCATGATTCTGGAAGCTGAAAAAGTTTCCACGATAGTCAATGCTTCATTAACAGTAGCTATAATTTCCGATTGTTTACAATAGGAACAAATATGTATACACCTTATATATAGATATGTGTACGTGTTTGTAAACATGTATACTTATTTGTGTACATCACATCTATTTTTGTTTACATGTATACATTTTTGCAAACAAACCAAATAATGTATTTTTTCACTCTTTCTTCTTACAAAAATTAGCGTATAAAAAGCGAATTTGGGTATGGTAATAAATGGACAATTTACTAATGAACTGTATGGAGGTAATCAAATGACTGAAAAAAATACAGACCTTCCACGATTTCCGGAACCCTATTGGCGCAGTGCGTTAACTTTCCCTTCTTTTTCTAAACTAGATACGGATATAACCACCGATGTCTTAATAGTAGGCGGCGGAATTACTGGAATCACTTCTGCTTATCTACTAGCTAAACAAGGTGTTAAAGTCACACTGATTGAGGCAGGCGAAATTCTAACTGGAACGACAGGACACACTACAGCAAAAATCACGGCCCAGCATGGCTTGATTTATGACCAATTGATCACTGACCATGGCGAAGAGAAGGCCAGACTTTATTATGAAGCCAATGCAGATGGAATGAAGCTAATCAAAGACTTGGTAAAAGAACATTCCATTGAATGTAATTTGACTGCACAGGATGCCTATGTCTACGCAAATACAGATGAATATAAAATCAAAATTCAAAATGAACTGAAAGCCTATCAAAAACTCGGCATTCGGGGGGATTATGCAGAGAGTATCCCTTTCTCCATCCCTTCTAAAGCTGCTGTGATAATGAAAGATCAAGCACAGTTTCACCCGTTAAAGTACTTAACTGCCCTCATTTCGACAATTCTCGAAAGTGGAGGCAAAGTTTATGAACGGACAACGGCAATGAAGATTGAAGACGGCGATCCCCCTACCGTTCTGACCGATAATGGACATACAATCAAAAGCAATCAGGTAATCGTTGCCTCCCACTTCCCTTTTAATGATGAAAAGGGCTTATACTTCGCCCGTGTCCATGTAGATAGGTCCTATGTACTTGGAATCAGGACTGAACAGGAATATCCCGGTGGGATGTATTACAGTGCAGACAGCCCTACCCGATCCCTTCGCTATACGGAATTGGACAATGGGGAAAAACTTATACTAGTCAGCGGAGATGGTCATAAAACAGGCCAGGGAGTCTCAATGATCGAGCATTATGAAGCACTGAAGGACTTCAGTTCCCAATATTTCGATGTGAAGGACATTCCCTATCGCTGGTCGGCACAAGATATTGTGACACCGGATAATATCCCCTTCGTCGGATCAGTGACATCCAATAATCCAAACGTTCTGATAGCTACCGGCTATGCGAAATGGGGAATGACGAATGGGTCGATTGCGGCCAAGATTTTAACTGACCGGGTTTTGCAAAGGGATAACCGGTATGCAGACTTGTATGACCCAGCCCGTTTAAAAGGCATGAAGAATATAGTCCAAGATAATGCTGATGTAGCGAAGCATTTAATCAAAGGCAAATTGGCAGTCATTCATAAAACGCCTGAAGACATAGGAATTGATGAAGGAGCAATCGTGAAGGTGAATGGAGACAAGGCTGGGTGTTACCGTGATCATGATGGCCAGCTTCATATTGTCGATTCCACATGTACGCACATGGGATGTGAAGTTGCCTGGAATAGCGGGGACCGTACTTGGGATTGCCCATGCCATGGCTCCCGCTACTCCATTGCTGGTGAAGTGTTGAATGGCCCTGCTGTCGAACCATTGAAAAAAATACGCTGATGGTCACAGTGATTTTATCTAATAGTCGACTGGGTCCGCTGTTTTCCTTATACTGAAGTTACTGCACGGTTGAATGGTTGCAAATAACTCTGAAAAGGATTGAATTGAAATGAACGGTAAAAATCGGAAGGACATTACCCCAGGTACCTCTGTGGACATTGTACTTAAAGCAGATCAACGCAGCGGAAAACTGACTAGCGGCACTGTAAAGGATATTTTGACCAACTCCAGCACTCACCCCCATGGAATTAAAGTAAGATTGACTGATGGCCAGGTTGGCAGGGTTCAAGTCATTCATAAGTAATGCGCACTCGGTTCAGGCCGAGTGTTTTTTTGTGATCATTCGACCGAATTAATGACAATGGGATATTTCAATCATGTTTCCCGTTCATAATTCGTACAATAAGGGTGAGATTATCTCTTTTAAAAAAGGCTGGTGTCAAAATGAAGGAATACAATCCCCCTGCTGATAGGGTTCATTACCGCAACGATGAACATACATTGAAAGTTTCCGGCTCAGAGACGCTATCTGCCGCTCCGGATCAAGCTACAATCACCCTTGGAGTCATAACAGAGGACAAGGACCCGCAAAAGGCCCAGCAAGCCAATTCCCAAGCAATCGCAAATGTCATCGCATCACTTAAATCCGCAGGTATTCCCGAAGAGCAATTGAAAACAAGTGATTACAGAATCGATCCGCAATATGATTATATTGACGGAAAGGAATTGTTCAAGAACTACAAAGTCCAGCACATTATCCAAGCCCAAACGACCGACATCGAGAAAATAGGCAGCATAATCGACACGGCCGTCATAAGCGGCGCCAATTCAATCACCAGCATCCGCTTCTCTTTATCCAACCCAGATGCATACTATAACCAGGCACTTTCTCTCGCTTTGAAAAATGCATACGAAAAAGCACTCTCCATGGCCCGAACATTAGGAATCTCATTGAACCCAGTCCCTAATAAGGTTGAAGAGCTATCTGAAACGGCAACACCGATGCTTTACCAAACAAGTACCTTTTCAAAAATGGCGACTACCCCGATTCAGCCTGGTGAATTGAACATCACTGCCTCAGTAAGGGTTGAATACACGTACTAGCACTCACTAAATTCCATCTAAAAACCCCCCTTTGTGAACAAAGGGGGGTTTCACTTTAAAAGACTACCGTCTTATTTTCATGAACAAGGACGCGGTCCTCCAAATGCCATTTAACGGCACGTGCCAGCACCCTGCGTTCAGCTGAACGACCGATTTTCTTCATATCCCCAGCAGAATCACGATGGTCCACACGTTCAATATCCTGCTCGATGATTGGACCTTCATCCAAATCATTCGTCACATAATGGGAAGTCGCCCCAATCAGCTTAACACCTCTGTCATAAGCTCTTTCATAAGGACGTGCTCCAATGAATGCCGGTAAAAATGAATGATGTATATTGATGATTTTGTTTGGATGGGCCGCTACGAAGTCCGGCGTCAATATCTGCATATACCTAGCTAAGACAATAAGGTCCACTTTGAATTCTTCCAGAAGTCCAAGCTGCTTTGTCTCCACTTCCCTACGAATATCCTTATTTGCAGGAATGTAATAAAATGGGATGCCCATTGATTCGACAATTTGCCTTGTATCTTCATGATTACTGATGACGAGCGCAATATCAGCTAATAAATCCCCGCTTTGCCACTCCCATAGCAATTCCAGAAGGCAATGCGGTTCCTTGGAAACGAAGATTGCCGTCCTCTTCAGATCACTCACATGGTTAAATGTCCATTGCATCGAGAATGCTGTCGAAACTTCCTGGAATGCCAGTTGCATATCCGTTGCCCTATCCTTCAATCCCGGACAATCGAATTCGATCCTGGTGAAAAATGTACCTCCCTCTGGATTCATCGAATACTGACTCAATTCAACAATATTTGCATCATATTCTTTAAGAAAGGCAGTAACTGTCGAAACAATTCCTGGCCGGTCCGGACACTTTATAATCAAACGGCCTCTATCTTGATTCTTTTCGCGAAACTCCTGTAACTGTTCTTGCACAAAGTTGCTAACCATTTTCCCAACTGCCCTTCTTCTATTTTGCTATATTATACTTCAATTCATGGGCAAAATTAAAGTCAGTCCATTCAATACGGGATTTTGTTGGGAGACAACATGGTCCTTTTTTGAAATTCTCCAGTTTTATCCCATCCCATTCATTAAATATGGGTTTCGATAAAGTCTAAATCATCATCCTGAATTGTTTCAAATTCATCTCCAGCGCTGAATCTAAACTGAAATTTCTTACTCCGCCAAATAATAATTGTCATAATTTTAGGGAATTTCCGATAATTTGGCAGGAAATGAAGGCAAAGGCCGAGAACCTTTATGAAATGCATAGTGAAGGGGATTCTTGAATGAAATGTCGGCATGATCTGGACACCCTTTTTTATTTTCAGTTTTAATTTCCCTACTAATGAGGTTATTTCACTGCCTCATAAGGGTATAGACCATTCTATTAGTTTTTTTCAAAGGGGGAAATGAAATTATCATGAAATCATCAGTTACATTCATTGTATCCATTCTGGCTGTTCTCGGTCTTCTGTCCGGCTGTGCTGAAAAGGACCAGCTGGAGGATGGAAGCAAGCTGATCAATAAGGACCAGTTTGTTTTCGCTGCCTCAGGCGAATTCAAGCCATTCAGTTATGTCAATGATGACATGACCGTAACCGGATTCGATATTGAGGTCGGCGATGCAATAGCAAAGGAACTGGACCTGGAGCCAGTACCTAAACGGATAAAATTCAAAGGTATCGTGGAAGGTGTCAAAACCGGTCGGGCGGATGCCGCGGTTGCCAGTCATACAATCAATGAACAGCGAAGTAAACATGTTGCATTCTCAACCCCTTATTACTACTCGGGTCCTCAAATTTTCGTCCGCTCAGATAGTGATATTAAAACGGTCGAAGATTTAAAGGGAAAGGAAGTTGCGGCTTCTAAAGGCTCCACGTACGCAACCACAGCAGAAAAGTATACAACCAATGTAAAAACCTATGACAGTGATATCACCGCCCTGAAAGCATTGAGCGGAGGCCGTCATGATGCCGTCATCACCGACTTCGTAACCGGCAAGGAAGCGGCCAAGGAAGGTTTCGACATCGAAGGAAGGCAATTGATCGAACGAAGCGAGCAGGCCATCGTACTGCCCAACGACAACCCTCAGCTGCTTGCACGTATCAATGAAGCACTTGAAAACCTCCGGGAAGATGGAACGCTTGCGAAAATCAGCAAAAAATACTTTGGTGAGGACATCACAACCAAGCCTGAATAAAGATTGATAGAAAGGGAGTCATTACATTGCCAAGTTTTTCACATTTTTTTGATACATTATTTAACTCCTCGGACGTATTCATCCGAGCCATGCTCCTCACATTGGAACTGACGGTAGTCTCCATATTGGTAGGAATCGTCATCGGATTGCTATTTGCACTTTTAAAAATTTCCAATATAAAAATTCTTGCCTGGATTTCAGATACATATGTATTCCTGGTACGGGGAACACCGCTAATCGTACAGATATTCATACTCTATTTCGGTATCAGCAATCTCTTCTTACTGCCGGACTTCTGGGCGGCGTCACTTGCCTTGGCCTTCCATAATGGAGCTTATATCTCTGAAATTTTACGTGGTACGATCCAATCCATCGATAAAGGCCAAATGGAAGCCGGACGCTCCCTTGGCATGAGCAAATCACTTACATTAAGAAGGATCATCTTACCTCAAGCCTTCCGTCGCGCATTGCCGCCACTAGGTAACCAATTCATCATCGGGCTGAAAGATTCATCACTGGCAGCCTTCATTTCCATGAATGAGCTGTTTAACGTGGCAACTACGTTAGGTTCAAATAATTTCGATGAAATGACTTATTTACTGATTGTAGCGGTCTACTACTTGATTCTAGTGGCATTCCTGACCATTATCGTCAATTTATTCGAAAAGAAACTTTCCATTAGTGATCGATAGGGGGAATTGAAATGGAACAAAAAGAAATGATTCGCATTAGGAATTTAAATAAATCGTATGGAGACCTTCATGTACTCAAAGATATTGATATGAAGGTACTGGATAGCGATGTTGTCTGTCTGATTGGGCCAAGCGGTTCCGGAAAAAGCACCCTGCTTCGCTGTTTGAATTATTTAGAGAAAAAAGACAGCGGGCAAATCCTCATTGAAGGAACGGAAATCCAACCGGGTACCCATGATATTAATAAAATCCGCGAGAAAGTCGGAATGGTTTTTCAGCATTTCTACCTCTTCCCGCATATGACCGTATTGGAAAATGTCATCGAAGCACCGACTCACGTCAAAAAGGTCCCTAAGGCCCAGGCGATCGAAGAAGCAAAAGCATTGCTTGCCAAAGTCGGCTTATCAGAAAAAGCGGATGTCTATCCAAGCAAGCTCTCAGGTGGGCAGAAACAGCGTGTCGCCATAGCTCGTGCCCTTGCTATGAAGCCTGATATCCTACTATTTGATGAGCCTACCTCGGCTCTGGATCCCGAACTTGTAGGGGAAGTTCTTGCCACGATGAAGGAACTTGCCTTGGAAGGGATGACAATGGTAGTCGTTACACATGAAATGAGCTTTGCACGTGAAGTTGGAGATTGGATTGTCTTCATGCATAATGGGAGGGTTGTTGAAAGCGGCCCGCCAAAAGAATTCTTCACCAACCCAAAAGAAGAGCGGACAAAAGAATTTTTGCAAACGACAGTCTTTTGATTTCCATCCTAAAAATCTGTCTATTAGCGAGAATAATTCGTCGTCCTAGAGCCTAAATCACCATTATAAGCAATACAGGCGAGACTTCCTGTATTGCTTATTTTGTTTTCTATATTCGCGAGATGGATAATTCCCAAAATTACATGAACAAAGTTTCAGGGATATTTTCGCTCTGATTGTACAAACTAAATACTTGATGAATTGTTTCAGATAAATCCTGATTCCGGCTCGAACATGGAAAAATATCTGTATTTATGGTATATATACAGGTAAAATTAAAAGAATTATATAAATGAAAGAGGTCGAATTCAGTTGGAAAATAACTCTTCGAATTTTATTAAAAATATTATAAAAGATGATCTAGAGTCCGGAAAACATGATCATGTCATCACCCGCTTCCCTCCTGAGCCGAACGGATATTTACATATCGGGCACGCCAAATCAATCATTTTGAATTTTGGGGTGGCTGATGATTTCAATGGGAAAACTAACCTTCGTTTCGATGATACGAATCCATTGAAAGAGGATATTGAGTTTGTCAACTCCATAAAGGAAGATGTAAAATGGCTCGGTTACGACTGGGATAACCTTTTCTTCGCTTCCGACTATTTTGATGAAATGTATAAAAGAGCTGTGCTGCTCATCAATAAAGGACTGGCATATGTGGACGACCTTAATGCCGACCAAATCCGTGAATATCGCGGAACGCTGACTGAGCCGGGAAAAGATAGCCCCTACCGTAATAGAACCGTCGAGGAAAATCTTGAACTATTTGAAAAGATGCGCAGCGGCGAATTCGAAAACGGTGCAAAAGTATTGCGTGCCAAAATCGATATGAGCTCGCCTAATATCAATTTGCGTGATCCCGTCATATACCGTATCTCCCATACTGAACACCATAATACCGGCAACAAGTGGTGCATCTACCCAATGTATGCCTTTGCCCACCCAATTGAAGATGCCATCGAGGGAGTCACACACTCCATTTGTACGCTAGAGTTCGAAGATCAACGCCCTCTTTATGACTGGATCGTTGAAAATTGTGAAATGGAAAGCAAGCCAAAACAATATGAATTTGGCCGTCTTAACCTGACCAATACAGTAATGAGCAAGCGCAAACTGAAGCAGCTTGTCGATGAGGGCTTCGTGGACGGCTGGGACGACCCACGGATGCCTACCATTTCAGGCTTGCGGAGACGCGGGTATACACCCGAAGCGATTCGTGCATTCTGCCAAGAGATTGGTGTCGCAAAAACAAGCGGTGTCGTAGACTCTCAAATGCTTGACCATTTCGTGCGGGAAGACTTAAAGTTGAAGGCACCACGGACTATGGCTATCCTAAATCCGCTTAAAGTGGTCATCACCAACTATCCGGAAGGCGAGATAGAATGGCTGGATGCTGAGGTCAATCCGGAAGTTCCTGAAATGGGCACAAGGCAAATCCCGTTTTCACGTGAAATTTATATTGAACAGGACGATTTCATGGAAAACCCGCCGAAAAAGTATTTCCGACTTTTCCCGGGCAATGAAGTCCGTTTGAAACATGCTTATTTCATTAAATGTGAAGAAGTGATAAAAGACGAAGCCGGTAATGTAATTGAACTTCGCTGCACATACGACATTGAAACGAAAAGCGGATCGGGCTTCACTGGCCGTAAAGTAAAAGGTACATTGCACTGGGTCGAAGCTTCACAAGCCGTTTCAGCAGAATTCCGCAACTACCAGCCTTTAATCTTGGATGAGGAAAATGATGAAGAGGAAGAAAAATCATTCCTGGACCGGGTAAACCCTGATTCTGTAGAAATTTTGCAAGGATTTGTCGAGCCGAACATGAAAGATGTTAAACCTCAGGATAAATTCCAATTCTTCAGGCATGGCTATTATAATGTTGATTCAAAACTCACTGCGGCCGATCACTTGGTCTTCAACCAAATCGTTGGGTTGAAAAGTTCATTCAAGTTATAGAATCACAGAAAAGAACCAGATTCCTAGCGGGATCTGGTTCTTTTTCATTCTCTGCACCTTTATGTCATTTTTTCTCATAAAGTTTGATCCCTTGCTTGGAAAGGGCCTGTTTAAGAGTACTATGTGTTGAAACCTGACTAAAATCAAGACCTAACTGAATCGATGTCCGGGCCACTTCAGGACGAATCCCGGAAATGGTCGATTGAATGCCCAACAGGTTCAGGGTACTTATCAATTGATAGATCTGTTGGGCAACCATCGTATCTAAAAGGGAAACTCCCGATAAATCGATGAATAAGTGAGTGACATTTTTGCTAATGCATTTGCTTGGAGTCGCATTCAAAATTTCCTTTGCCCGATAGGTATCGATTTCACCGATTAATGGCAATACCGCAATGGCATCAACAATTGGAATGACAGGTGCGCCCAGTTCATTAATCAGCTCCTGTTGTGCAAGGAGTCGTTCTTTTGTCAAAAGGTAATACTGCTCTGTGAACTCACGGTTCAATTGGTCGAATGCACGATTAATGAGCCGGCTCCACCGGATGATTGTATCCTTCGTTATCCCCGAATCCTTTAGCATATAATCAGTGATAAAGGCCCAATATGTTTCACGAACCTTATTAAGCGCTTCCAACACTTCAAAAATGGGGGTGTCCGATTCAACCCTGCTCTTCGCGACAAGTGTGGCCCACTGCTCCATCGTTTCAATAAAAGCAGTTTTATCTTCAAGTAAAGCACTTGTCACTGTCTTTAAGGTCAATGTATTCTGTTCTCTAAGAAGCTTTTCGATTTCCTCATTGGAGTCCATTGAATAGATGGACCCAGACTGCTTTTCCCTTAAAGCCAGCCAGTTTTCCGTAATCTTGGATGAATTATCAAGGATATATCGATATAAATTTTCATCTAGTTTATCCATTTGCGTTCCCCTATCTCACTAGTTATTTCATTTTAAAAAGTAATAATAAGTCACCATATCCCTCTCTCTCCATTTCATTTCCAGGAATGAATCGAAGGGCCGCAGAGTTTATGCAATATCTCGTGCCTTTAGGACTTGGACCATCAGGAAAAACATGTCCAAGGTGTGAATCGGCGTCCCTGCTGCGCACCTCGGTCCGGGTCATTCGGTGGCTGAGATCCATTTTTTCATTGACACTTGCGGACATGATGGGCTTGGTGAAGCTTGGCCACCCACAACCGCTATCATACTTATCCCGAGAACTGAATAGAGGCTCCCCAGAAACGACATCCACATAGATGCCTTCTTCAAAGTGATCCCAATAAGCATTATCGAAAGGCGGCTCCGTGCCATTTTCCTGGGTGACATGAAACTGGCTCTCCGTTAAGGCCTTTCTAAGATGTGCATTATCCTTAGGCCAATTTTCTTTAATGAAAGCATCCCGGCCTGAACCTTTACGATACAATGCATAGCGAAACTGATTTTTCCGATAGAATTCTTGATGATAGTCCTCAGCCTCGTAAAATTTCCCCGAGGGTAGAATACCCGTAACAATAGGTTTCTTAAACCGCCCGCTCATCATTAAATCTTCCTTCGATTGTTCTGCCTCCTGTTTCTGACGTTCATTAAGATAGAAAATGGCTGCCTTGTATTGCTTTCCCCTATCCGAGAACTGTCCATCGTCATCCGTAGGATCGACTTGGCGCCAGAATATCTCTAATAACGCTTTATAAGAAATGATTGATGGATCGAATACCACTTGAACCGCTTCAACATGATCAGTCGAACCGGTAATCACTTGTTTATAACTAGGCGCGGCAAATTTACCGCCTGTATAACCTGATGTCACTGAAATAATACCATCCATTTCATCAAAGGGAGCAACCATGCACCAAAAACAGCCTCCTGCAAAGATAGCCGTTTCTTTTTCAGCCATCGCCATCCTAAAACTCCCCTTTCACGCCAGTCATTTTATGTATTATATATCAGCAAGCCAAACGCCTTCAAATTCAAAAATTGTTTTTCTCTTTGCTGTACAAATATAAAAGAGGCACTTAGGAGTAAACCCAAGTGCCCTTTTGTGTTAGATCCGTTAATTAAAGTATCACACTTACAATGATTGCTGATAGGATGCTGACAAGAGTCGCACCGTATAACAGCTTCAAGCCGAAACGGGCTACAACATTTCCCTGTTTTTCATGAAGTCCTTTGACTGCACCGGCAATGATTCCAATAGATGAGAAATTAGCGAATGAAACCAAGAAAACCGAAACGATCCCTATCGTCCTTTCGCTCAAGGCTGCCGATGCTTCCCCTAAGCTCAGCATGGCAACGAATTCATTGGTTACCAGCTTCGTCGCCATGATTCCGCCAGCAGTCACGGTTTCTGATAACGGTACACCCATGATAAAGGCAAACGGTGCAAAGATATACCCCATGATGTCTTGGAAGCTGATTCCGAAGATCATGTCGAATACGCTGTTGATTCCTGCAATTAAAGCAACGAAACCAATTAACATCGCTGCTACAGTGATAGCAACCTTAAATCCATCCATGATATATTCCCCAAGCATTTCGAAGAAAGACTGCTTCTCTGCCCCTTCTTCAACAGGGAGAATATCCTCTTCATCCGTTACGGTATAAGGATTGATAATGGATGCAATGATAAAACCACCGAACATGTTAATAACAATTGCCGTCACAACGTACTTTGGTTCAATCATCGTCATATATGCACCGACGATCGACATCGATACAGTTGACATGGCTGATGCACAAAGCGTATACATGCGAGATGGCGGAATGGCACCGAGTTGTTTTTTCAAGGTTATGAAAACCTCGGATTGGCCCACTATTGCTGATGCAACCGCATTGTAAGACTCCAATTTACCCATCCCATTCACCTTACTTAGAAGGAATCCAATCCACTTCATGATGAACGGAAGGATCTTGAAGTGCTGCAAAATCCCGATTAATGCCGAGATGAAGACGATTGGAAGAAGGACATTTAAAAAGAATGGCGATGCTCCTTCGTTTACAATCCCGCCAAATACAAAGGTGATCCCTTCATTTGCCCACTCTAAAAGTTTTCCGAAACCATCGGCAATCGAATTGATGATCACTAAACCAAACTTCGTATTCAATAATAAATAAGTTAAAATAAGCTGAATGACCACCATGAGGATGATCGGTTTAATTTTAACTTTCTTCCGGTCACTGCTGGCTAATAAAGCTAGTCCAAAAACAATAAGCAGCCCTAAAATTGCAATCAGAAATTTCATATATTCTGCCTCCACTAAGGGTGAATTTTATGATCGTGCATTACTAGTAGGTTACCCTCAAAAAAATTATGCAAACGTTTTCTCTTTTATCCAAAATACATGTACGTACCTCTCTAGAAGTTTATATTAAACTAATATTTTTTTAAGTGCAATTATTATTTCCTTTTTTAAAATAACAATTAGTGACAATAATGGCTTTCATGAATTAAAAAAGAAGGCTCCCCTTCGATAGGAACCTTCTTTTTCCTCAAATAGTATTGACTTTTTAGGCAGCTGTTTTTCTGGATATCACCGATGTGACTAATCCAAAGCCTCCAATGACAAAGATTATGATGATGCAGCCAAGCCGCCTGCATAAAAGTCGATAAATTTCCCTGCAAAAGAGTCTCTGCCTTGGAAACCCCCACCGCTTGGCATCTCTCCTTGCGTTCCAAAATCATTAGGCCTGCCTTGGGGAGTTGTCCCCATATTGCCCTGTGTATCAATAGATGCCGTTTCCGCAGTTGAATCATCGGTCGCCGCACTGCTATTAGCCGATTCTGTTGTGTTGCGGTCGGCAGGCTGACCCATCATCGCCAGTCGATTCACACGGGTTCATTGCCGCTGCCCTCCACATACATCATGATCCCGATGAATGCTTGGGCCATTAAAAGGACCGAGGCCAATATTCCAACCAAAAGGTGTAACTTACCAAGTCTTTTCATCAATGGTTTTCTCCTCCGAAAATTAATGTTATAAGATGATTATCTAAAGGTAGATTAATTTTTCCTTTGATTTCTTGGAAAAGTGATTTCAAAACGGGTGCGTTCATTCAGTTCACTTGTAACCTTGATGTTCCCTTGATGTGTATTTACAATCCATTTGGCAATGGATAAACCTAAACCCGAGCCTTCATTTGCTGAACGGGATTGCTCCACTTGGTAAAAACGGTTAAAAATCAAGGGGAGATCTTCCTGCGGAATGCCTTTTCCATTATCCTCCACAGTAAGAATGATGGATGAGGCATTCTTGATGCAGGATAGGGAAATCTCCCCGCCTTCTTCAGTAAATTTCATGGCATTGTCCACCAATATCACCAATAGCTGATGAATTCTCTCTTTATCACCATGAAACACTACCTGTTCGGGAGCATGGCTAATGATTGACTTCTCTTGAAAAGAAGCGATATCCGTATACTGTTCCACGATATCCATAAGTAAGTCATCAAGGAAAAAGTTCGATTTCTTAACCTCCATTTGATTCGAATCCGTTCTGGTCAAGGTTAATAGTCCGTTAACAAGCTTATTCAATCGCCGGACTTCTTTCGAAATGATGGATATATCAACGGCTTTTTCCTCGATGGTCGCGTTCGGTGATTGAAATAGCAAATCAGCCCGCGATTGAATGACAGCAAGCGGCGTTCGAATTTCATGTGAAGCATCCGAGACAAACTGCTGCTGCTGATCCCAGGATTTCTTGACCGGGATCAAGGCCCGTCCTGCCAGAAGATAGCCAGCGCCCACCGCCACTAGACTTCCAATTCCTCCACCAACAAACAATATGAGCAGCAAGCGATCGAGCATTTCTTTTTCTGTATCCACATTCCTGATGAATTGTACGGCCATCTCTCCGTACCCCGTATCGACCTTGGTGGAAAGGGCCCGATACGTGTATCCATTCACCGATATTTCCTCAATCTCATCAAAAGTTTTAGGGAAAAATTGTTGTTCATTGACCTTAAAAAAATTGTCTACACTCAGTCTTGGCTCAATGATCGTATCATCCGGTCCCCAAACGATGACGCTTGGTCCCGGACCTAAGAGAAACTCACCTTGCGGACGTCCGCCTGGCATGCCCCCATTATTGAAACCCCTGTAATCCTTATTAAGTGAATCATTGACATCCTTATAGATCTGATTTTCCGTATAGAAATAAATCGTTCTGCTTAAAATGGCTATTAAAACAATAAAGACGATAGAATTCAATAATGTTAGTTGAAGCCGTGTTTTTTGGAACATAATGATCCCCTTATGGTTGTTTTAGCATATAGCCAATACCCCGAACGGTTTGAATATCTTTATGATAATTGAAAGGTTCCAATTTTTTTCTAAGGTGATGGATGAACACTTCCACAATGGCAATCGTCGTATCTGAATCAAACCCCCAAATGCGGTCGAAAATCTGCTCACGGGTCAATATTTTCCCATTATTTTGAATTAGGTATTCCAGTAATTCAAACTGTTTCAAAGTCATTTTAATGACCATTCCATCAACCAAAATATCCTTTTCTTTTTCCAACAGTTCAATATTACGGTATTTCACATGCTGCTCAAGCGATATAATGCCACTCCTTCGAAGCAGGGCACGAATCCTGGCCTTAAGTTCCGGTGCCTGAAACGGCTTGACTAAATAATCATCGCCACCCATTTCCAATCCCCTGACACGATCTTCAAGGGCATCTTTTGCCGTCAAAAACAAGACACTTGTATCTATTTTTGCTTCCCTGATTTTCCGTACGATTTCAAATCCATCGATTCCTGGAAGCATTACATCCAAAATGATGATATCGTATATACTTTGCTGAGCCATGAATAGCCCATCTTCCCCATTATCCGCTGTATCCACTTCATATTCATCCGTCAAAATCTGTCGGATCGATTCTAATAATGAAACATTATCTTCTACCACCAAAACCTTCATGCAGGGTACCTCCCAACCGCCTCAATTGTGATATATATGTTGATTTTATCCTTTTTCATATGCAAAAGAAAGCGGGCTTTTAATCGCCTGCTTTCTTTCAAATTGAATGTTCATTCGTGACGCAGTGCTTGGATCGGATTTAACCTGGATGCCTTATTGGCAGGAAATACGCCAAACATTATCCCGATTAAAATGGAGAATAAGAAGGCAAACAGTGTTACCGACCATGAATAACTGATCGTTAAGCTTGAAAAGACTGAAATCAATTTTGCGATTCCCAATCCAATACCAACTCCCAACAATCCCCCTAAGCAGCTCAGGACCATCGCTTCAATTAAAAACTGAAGAAGAATCGATTTCCGATTTGCCCCAATAGCTTTTCTTATCCCGATTTCCTTCGTCCTCTCTGATACGGAAACCAACATGATATTCATGATTCCAATTCCGCCCACCAGTAACGAAATACTGGAAATACCGCCAAGCATGAGTGTGAACGTATCCGACACAGAGCTCATTGTATCCATCAGATCTTCTTGATTGGACACCGAATAATTATCACTCTGTTCTGGGAATGATGTGGTCATCGTACCTTGTACCTGGTACATCGCCCCATCTATGATATTCTCGTTCTCCGCTTTTAAATATACGGTTCCGATTGTCGTGCTGCCTGTAGCCCTTTCGGCAGTGGTGATCGGTGCAATGATTACATCATCCCCGCTCGATCCCATTGAGGTCCCTACCGATTTCAGCACACCGATCACACGATAGGAAACACCGCCGATGAGCACGTTCTGGTCCACAGCGTTTTGATTTTCAAAAAGCGTGTTGGCTGTATCTGACCCCAGAACAACGACCTTAGAGCGTAATTCCGTTTCCATATCCGTCAAAAACCGCCCTTGTCTGAGCTCCAGATCCCTAACTGATAAGTAGGATGAAGTTGCACCGATCATTGAAACCTGTGCCGTAGCTTCTCCGTTTTTTGCATAAACGCGTCCGGTGACCACAGGCGCCACTTCCGATATCCCGTTCAGCTCTTTAAACTGTTCAATTGTATCATCCGTCAGCTCTACGGAGTCGGTATCCATGACACTTACCGTTATCAGGTTCGTTCCCAGGCTATTGATCTCATCCTGAACGGACTGTGAAGAACCCTGCCCGATCGAAACCAGAACGATTACGGAGGCAACTCCAATTATGATCCCAAGCATGGTTAAAAATGCTCTGACTTTATTGGTTTTGATACTGCGTATAGCCATCTTCATTGATTCGCTCAGGTTCAATCCACTCACCTCCGTTTTCAAATAGCTGACCATCCTGTATCCGGACGACACGAGTCGCTTCTTTTGCCACTTCCAAGTCATGGGTTATAAGAATGATTGTTTGTCCCTTTTCGTTCAATTCTTTCAGCATCTGCAGCACTTCTTTACTCGTTTTACTATCCAGGGCCCCCGTCGGCTCATCCGCCAATAAAACGGGAGGGTTACCGGCAAGTGCCCTTGCAATCGCAACTCTTTGCTGCTGTCCGCCCGACAGTTGGGTCGGCAGATGATTCTTCCGGTCACTCAGGCCTACCATATCAAGGCACGCATTGGCCACTTCTCTTCTTTCCTTCACGCTTGCCCCTCTATAAACCAGGGGAAGTTCGACATTCTCCAACGCTGTCAGTTTTGCCAACAGGTTGAAATTTTGAAAGATGAATCCTATTTTAATATTACGAATGGCAGCTAACTCATTATCCTTCATCTTTTCCACTTCTTTTCCATCAAGAAGATATTCACCTACGTCAGGCTTGTCAAGGCAGCCAATCATATTCATGAACGTCGATTTCCCTGACCCAGAAGGTCCGATGATCGAAATGAAATCGCCTTTATCGATTGTGAGACAGACGTCTTGAAGTGCCTTAACCGTTTCACCGCCTAATTCATATGATTTTGACATGTTCTTAATTTTTATGATGGGTTTTGCCATTTCACTGACCTCCCTTGCCGCTTGGCATTCCGCCACTGCTTGGCATCCCGCCGCTCGGCATTCTTATTTCGCCTCCTTGGCCTCCCCTCATTCCATCGCCGCCACTGCCAGTTGAGCTTTCATTGATGGTAATAGGCAAGGAAACAGACTGGCCCTCTTCAAGACCCGAAGTTATTTCAATATACCTATCATTGCTGATTCCAGTCTCAACCATTGTCTTTGTACTAGCATTTCCTTCAGTTGTACCGGATTGTTGTATATTTACATATTTCTCTTCACCGTCCATTTGGACTGCTTCAATCGGGACATATAAAGCATCTTTTACACTATTCGTCAAAATGCTCACTTCAGTCGACATCCCAATTTTTATATCGCCGGGTTTGTCAATTTTGATAGTGACATCGAACGAAGAAACTCCATTCTCATATGTACCTTCCTTTGCTACACTGGTCACTTCCCCCGTAAACGTTTCATCTTCAAAAGCACTGGCTTTAATTTCAACTGTTTGTCCTTTTTTAACACTTGGAACATCCAATTCATCAACACTGATCGTGGTTTTCAATTTTTTATAATCCGTAACATGTGCCAACACTTCACTGCTTGATACGCGATCCCCTTCTTCCACATCCATTGTTGTAACGGTACCATCGAATGGGGCCGTTATCGGGTCACTTCCATCCGTGAAGGTAATAAGTTCATCACCTTTCTCAACCAATTCATTCTTCTCTGCAAGAACTTCATCCACCTCACCCGTTACAGAGGAAGTGATGTCCTCACTATTGATTGCGGCGACCGATCCGGAACCGCTTATTTGAACTTCAAGATCTCCCTTTTCAACTGTAGCGGTCACCGACCTTGCAATTACAGGCTCAGCATTGTCCTTCATGAAAAACCAAGCACATCCCCCAATCGCCAGCACTAAAACCGTACATATCATTATCAACTTTTTCATCACTTTTCTCCTTTCAGATTTCCTTCGTTGAAACCAGTATCGTGAAAGAAGATTAACTTTTCCTTAATGGCCATGCGTTTGATTTCCATGATCTTTCGTTTATACAGCACACTTCCTTGCTTGTACGTAAAAATTAAAACTATGTCGAACGAAAAAAGATTTAATTTCAGCATTTAAATTTACAATATATTCTGAAAAATATATACTGATACTGTTATCGTAAATTGGTAATGAAATCCAAATCAATAATGATGAAGGGGGAACCAACTTGGCATCAAACGATTCAATCGCTAAGGAAACCAAGCTAAGCGCTTCCGCGGACTACACCAAGATCGTCCAATCACACTCTTTTCAAGAACTCTTAAGGAAAAAACGCAATTTCATCGTCCCGCTAACCATCTTTTTCATGGTCTTTTATTTCACCCTACCCATACTAACTTCCTATTCTAAAGTTCTTAACTCAATTGCTTTCGGGGCAATCAGCTGGGCCTGGGTTTTTGCTTTCGCTCAATTTATCATGACCTGGACATTATGCATCCTCTATTCCAAAAAAGCTGCGACATTTGACCATTTAGTGGAAAAAATCGTTAAAGAAGCGAAAGGATAAAAGGTGAATTCACAATGAATATACTTGCTTTTATATTATTTCTTATCATTGTCGGGCTAACATTGGTCATTACCTATTTTGCTTCACGGCGCACCAAAACGACCGCGGACTTTTATACGGCGGACAGCAGCCTTACCGGCTGGCAGAATGGCTGGGCCATTGCGGGAGATTATATGTCCGCTGCCTCATTTTTGGGGATAGCCGGCATGGTCGCACTCTCTGGATTTGATGGTTTTTTCTATAGCATTGGTTTTCTGGTTGCGTATCTGGTCGTTCTTTATATCGTGGCCGAACCGCTCCGAAACCTTGGCAAGTATACATTGGCGGACATGATCGCTGCCCGTTTCAATGAAAAGAAAGTACGCGGGGTCGCTGCCCTTAACACCATTTCCATTTCAACTTTTTATATGATCGCCCAATTAGTCGGTGCAGGTGCCCTTATAAAACTCTTACTTGGAATTGATTATCTTTACTCCGTCATCATTGTAGGCATTTTAATGACCGTATACGTCGTATTTGGCGGTATGACGGCCACCAGTTGGGTCCAAATCGTTAAAGCCGTTTTATTGATGGCAGGTACATTCATCATCTCCATCATCGTGTTGGCGAAATTTGACTTTAGCGTGATCGAGATGTTCAAGCAGATGAAAACAGCCACTCCTTTGGGCGGGGATTTCCTCAACCCCGGTAACAAATTCAAGGATCCATTGGATACTTTATCCCTTAATTTAGCGCTTGTACTCGGTACAGCCGGACTTCCTCACATCCTCATCCGTTTCTTTACGGTGAAAGACGCCATCACAGCCCGAAAGTCCGTAGTATATGCCACTTGGATCATTGGCATCTTTTATATAATGACCATTTTCCTGGGATTTGGAGCGGCAGCTTTTGTTGGATACGACAAAATCATAGCCGCGAATGCGGCCGGGAATATGGCTGCTCCGCTGCTTGCCGAAGCCATTGGGGGCGACTTCCTGTTCGCCTTCGTCTCTGCAGTTGCTTTCGCTACCATTTTAGCGGTTGTTGCAGGCCTCGTTCTATCGGCAGCATCTGCTTTTGCCCATGACTTCTATGGCCACATCATCCGGAAAGGTCAAGCCACTGACAAGGAACAAGTCGTTGCTGCTCGTTGGGCATCCATCGGAGTGTCCGTCCTTTCCATCATCCTTGCCTTATTTGCCCAAAACATGAATGTCGCCTTCCTTGTTTCACTTGCCTTTGCCGTCGCTGCCAGTGCCAATCTGCCGATCATTGTCTTCACGGTATTCTGGAAACGTTTTAACACAGCTGGGGCTGTCACGGGCATGATAGTTGGACTAGTCAGTTCTTTATTGCTTGTGTTCCTAAGTCCCAATGTCTGGTCACCGGTGGAGGGAGCGGCAATATTCGTTGGGGAGCCTTTATTCCCGCTTGCCAATCCAGGCATCATCTCCATCCCGATTGGTTTTATCGCAGCCATCGTCGGAACTCTTCTGTCAAGCAAGAAAGCTGATGCCAAAAAATTCGACGAGATTTTGGTTACTGCCAACACTGGGATGAAAGATCCTATATAAGCTAGATTACTTATTATTTTAAAATATTAAAAAGAGAAAGGAGATCAGGGTTCAGCCTGCTCTCCTTTCTCTTTATTTAGAAACATCTATCAGGAAGGTTTTAAAATAATCCCTCTACCTTCTCAATCTTAACTTCCTTCTATTGTACTTAGTTACTAACTGGTTCATGACTTCTGCAAAGATCAGCCCCATCGCAATGGCACCAGCCAGCATGAAGACCTTGGCGGCCAACTGAACGGCAACATAAAAATCATTTCCGACAAAGTGCTTCATCGCATCATACGACAAACCTCCAGGCACGAGGGGGATGATTCCCGATACATTGAAAATCGTGATCGGCGTTTTATACCTTTTAGCAAAATACTGGCTGATAACAGCAACGATAAATGCAGCCGCTAATGTTGCAATGATGCTGTTTATCTCATTTTCAACAAGAAAAAAGTATAAGATCCACCCTAACATCCCTACGAAACCACATTGTAACAATGACTTTTTTGGTACATTGAAGATGACTCCAAAGGCGGCTGAGGCAATGAAACTTGTAATAAGCTGTGCAATCATCATTCTTCCTCCCCTAAAATCATAAGAAAACAAACGCAGCAGATATTCCTGCCCCAATGGCTAAAGCAGTCAAACCTGCATCAGCACCCTTGGATAGGCCCGAAACCAAATGTCCTGCAATTAAATCCCTGGCTGCATTCGTAATTAACAGCCCCGGCACAAGCGGCATCACCGCTCCGATGATTATCGTGTCCAAATGACTTCCGACTCCAATCTGGACAAAGAACATAGCTGCTAAACCTACGACTAAAGAGGCAATGAATTCAGCAAAAAAACGAACTTCCAGTAACCAGTGCAAATAAAGCAGGCATGAGAATCCCATTCCTCCAGCTATACAGGACCAGATGAAATCATTCCACTGGCCTTGGAACATGATTAAAAAGCAGCCGCTCGCTATAAATGCAGCAAAGACCTGTACCCACATGGGATACCCCATCCCGGCCTTTTCGATTTGTTTTAACTGTAAATAAGCTTCCTCCAGTGTCAATTCCTTGCTGGAAATGCTTCGGGATATACTGTTGACCAGCGTCACCTTATGTAAATCTGTAGATCGTTGGGAAACTCGAATTAATTTTGAAGCTGGGTGCATACCATCCAGCGAAAAAATAATTCCTGTAGGGGTCGAAAAACTATGTGAGTCACCGCATCCAAACGCTGCAGCGATTCTTACCATCGTATCTTCCACCCTTGATGTTTCCGCTCCGTTCTGAAGCATGATTTTTCCCGCAAGTAAACATACATCTATAATTTCATTGTATGGTAAACGATCATCCATTTTATCCTCTCCATCACTTCCTGCATGAGTTTCCCTCAATAACAGATAACGATCATACAGTTAAATCCACCTCATAATAGCCCAATTCCCGTGAAAAGGATATAAAAATATTACCTATTTAATTTATCAATTCCATTAACCGGCACTACTGACTTCCTTAGTACCAGTATTCCCTTTATTTCTTGCCGAAACCGTTTAGTTAACAGAAAGATTTGATTTATAACCATAAATAAAAGGAATGAGAGCACGAACCCTGCATCCCCTTTTTCATATCCTGTACGACTATACGCCCTTTTGAATGAAGCAATCCACGGTTTCATTAAACAAATCGCTTTCTTCCATAAATGGACAATGGCAACTATCTTCAAAGATTACTAGTTTGGAATTCGGAATGTTTTCATGCAAATGTTCCCCTGCTGCTACAGGAATGACTTTTTCATGCCTTCCAAAACAGAGAAGTGTCGGAATATTGATTTTTGGCAAGAATTCACGATAGTCCACAATCGATTGGTCAAATAGAATGCTACTGGCAATGGATTCCGGCATCTTGGTCACTTCCCCAAGCATCCAGCTTGCATCCTCTGCAGATAATTCATTGTTGAACATGGAAGCAAGGAAGCTTTGTAAAAATGGGGCACGATTCGTTTGAATTTCATTCATGAAGGCAATCAACGTGTCCATATCAAATGCACCGATATTAAAATCGGGCCACTTAAAATCAGAGGCCAATTCATCCACAATCACGGTTGAATGTATATTTTCCTCACCGAATTGCTTAAGATAGTCCCAGACGACAAATGCCCCCATGGACCAGCCTACAAGTATGACATCCTTTAATCCCAGTTTACCTATGAATGCATGAAGATCTTTTGCATAAACGGAGACCGTATTTCCGTAATGTACATGATTTGACTGGCCATGACTTCTTAAATCAAGTAAAATCGTTCTATATTTTTCTGAAAAGTACGGAAGCTGCCTTTTAAAGAACCGGCTGCTCATCCACACACCATGAATAAAAATAACCGGTCTTCCCTGGCCCTTTTCTTCATAAAACAACTGAACGCCCTCTTCCACCTCAATAAATGCCATCCTATCCCTCCTTCACTATTTTTTCACATCCCATTCCCTATTATTATTTATTGCATTTCTCCTTTTAACATTCCTTCCTTTAAAAAAATATTGTCAAACCTCATTTTAGAGTTGATAATGAAGTATATTTTTATTGATATCTTCATCCTGAAAGGACGGAAATTTAATGAAGAGCTTTATCAAAAACTATCGATCCTCTTTAATATTACTCACTGCCATTATTATCGGTGGGATAGCTGGCGTGGTTTTTGGGGAAAAAACTTCGGTCATACAGCCGCTAGGGGACTTATTCTTAAATCTGATGTTCACGATCATCGTGCCTTTGGTATTTTTCAGCATTGCTTCAGCGATTGCCAATATGAGCGGAATGAAGCGTCTCGGAAAAATCATGGGCAGTATCGTTCTCGTTTTCCTGACAACAGCCGCTTTGGCTGCCGTCATTGGATTTATTGGGACAACCATCGTCAATCCCTTGGAAGGCACAGATACGACAGCCATTAAAGAACTGATGGAAAACAGTTCCTCTGAAGAGACGATCGAAGAAGTTTCTTTCTTCAGTCAACTGGTCAACACAGTAACTGTGTCCGATTTTCCAGAACTGTTCTCCAGAAGCAATATGCTTCAGCTTATCGTTTTCTCAGTATTAATCGGACTTTCCACTGCACTGGTCGGTGAGAAAGCAAGACCGATCACCGAGTTTTTGACAGCGGGTACAGCTGTCATGATGAAGGTCGTCAAAATCGTCATGTACTATGCTCCAATTGGGCTTGGTGCTTATTTTGCGGCGATAATCGGGCAGCTTGGGCCGCAGATTTTAGAAGGCTACGCTCGCACTTTCATTCTTTATCTATTCTTGGCCTTGATTTATTATTTCGGCTTCTTCACTTTGTATGCCTTTATCGCAGGCGGGAAAGATGGAGTTAAACTATTTTGGAAAAATGCCCTGACACCATCCATTACAGCCATTGCAACTTGTTCCAGTGCCGCCTCCATTCCAGTCAATCTGGAATCAGTCAAGAAAATGGGCGTGCCTAAGGATATAGCCGAGACTGTCATCCCACTCGGAGCCAACACTCATAAAGATGGTTCGGTATTCGGCGGGGTATTGAAAATTGTTTTCCTATTCAGCTTATTTGGAAAGGATATGACAAGCATATCTAGCATTTTAAGTATACTGGCTGTTGCCTTTTTGGTTGGAGCCGTTATGGGTGCCATTCCTGGGGGCGGCATGATTGGGGAAATGCTGATTCTTAGTGTATTCGGCTTCCCTGTTGAAGTCCTGCCGATCATTGCCGTTATATCCACGATTATCGATGCTCCTGCTACACTGCTTAACTCAACAGGAAACACGGTTTGTGCCATGCTTGTCACAAGGCTTGTTGAGGGGAAAAACTGGTTAAAACAAGCATTCATTAAAGAAGCTGTATGATTCTTATAATTGAACTGACTCTTGGTTAATCAGGAGTCAGTTTTTTCATTTTGACGACTTTCTTTCAAACAGTACTTTTATTGACAAGGGGTTCCTTGCCCTTACATAGAATTAAAGATTGAAGGAGGGAATTGAATGTTAATGAAATGCTTACCTGCCGCAATCCTTATCACGGGACTAATATATATTTTTTTTATACCGGAAGATCCTTTAATCATTAAAATAATGTTCAAGGTCATCCCCATGATATTGATTTTGCTCTACGCCTGCACAAATGTGGGAAGACGGGATCGTTACCAATCCTTCATACTTCTTGGTTTATTCTTTTGCATGCTTGGAGATGGTTTGTTAATCTGGTTCGTCATCGGGCTTTGTGCCTTCTTGATCGGCCACCTTTTCTATATTTCGGCATTCTTTAGACTGTGGACCTTTTCATGGCTTCGATTTGCGACGATTCTTCCGATTAGCATTTACTCCACTTGGATTGGCCGTGAAATTGTACGTTCTTTAATTGAAAAAGGTGAACATGACCTCATCATCCCTGTAATCTGTTATGTAACGGTCATCTCCCTCATGGGCTGGGCGGCATTCATGACCGGAAATGCGGCCGCAATCATCGGCGGGGTCCTGTTTGTGATTTCCGACTCCATTTTATCTTGGAACAAATTCATCGATGATGTTGCCTATTCTAATCCACTGATCATGCTTACCTACTATGCAGCCCAGTTTTGCATCGCTAACAGCATTCGCTGGAAACCTTCTTTCCATTTATCGAAAGGCTTGAAAAGTGAACGGCCAAACCTTTGAATTCCGAATCTCCGTTCGTTTCACATGAAACAATTTTTCATAAAAAAAGGCATCCTCAGCTCTAATGGAACTTTGGACGCCCTTTTTCAACCTGAAATTTTCTTAATGAAGACTACTTTTAAATAGTCCCCTTCCTTATATTCCGGAATTGTTTTAAAATCAGCAGGCAATGAGAATTGTTCCATGATCTCATACTTTCCGTTCATTTCCTTGAAAGCAACATCAATGAAGTTCTTGAATTTTTTCATGTCGAACGTACTGCAATTAGTTGAGGCGATAATGACCCCATTATCTTCCGTAATGGAGATGGTATCCTTCAATAGATTCGTATAGTCTTTCCCGGCACTGAAAGTGAACTTCTTCGATTTGGCAAAGCTGGGCGGATCGAGAATGACCATTTCAAATTTCAAAGCCTTCTTCACTGCATATTTAAAATATTTGAAAACATCCATCACCACGATATTGTGAGCTTCGGGATCTATTCCATTCACACTGAACTGCTCGATCGTCTTTGGTAAACTGCGATTCGCCAGGTCGACACTAGTTGTTTTAACAGCACCGCCTAAAGCGGCAAACACTGAGAATGCCCCCGTATAAGAGAACATATTCAACACCGTTTTCCCTTTTGCGTATTCATCCCGGATTTTCCTTCTGACATCGCGTTGATCAAGGAAGACACCGACCATTGCCCCATCATTCAGATAAACAGCGAAATGGACTCCATTCTCCTTGACAAGAAGCGGAAATGCCGGCTGTTCACCCATGACAAAATCGTCTTCATCCACGTACTGCCCCTTTGTATCAAAGCGTTTCTTCTGATAAATCGATTTGACCTCGACCGTTTCCTGCAATGCCTTAATGATGTAGTCTTTAAAGGAATATATCCCTTTGCTATACCAGCTAATGACATAGTGACCATCATAATGATCAATGATTAAACCGCCAATTCCATCACCTTCCCCATTAAACAAGCGGAAAGCTGTAGTGTCCCCATCTTCAAAAAAAGACATTCGAAATTCATATGCCGCCTGGATTTTGCCGTTAAAGAAGGATTGATCGATCTTTTCATTTTCTCTTCGGGTCAATACCCAGCCGTAGCCCTTGTTCTGTTTCCCATAATATCCTTTTGCCAAAAAGCGGTTGTTTTCATCCACCAAACGCACTAAGGACCCCTCTTCCTTAAGGTCATTAAGGTTGGCTATCGACTCTTTAACAATCAAGGGAAAGCCCTTGCCGATTTTACTCACGAACTTAGCTTTCACTTTTATATTTATTTCTTTTCCCATATATATCATCCTATCTATGCAAATGCTATCCTCCCCATTTTACCCTATTCCCTTTATAAATAAAAACCAGCCCGGTTCCTTAACCAGGCTGGTTTCTAAGAAAACTTTGATTATGAAACTTCCAAATGAAGATCGCCTGGTTTAACTTTACCCATCATCTTCAGCACCCGATGTAAGGCAAGTGTGATCACAGCTGGCAATACCATACCCACTGCCACATAAACCAGGAACGTGTACAACCCCTGACCTGTTATGATGGCAATCGGGGCAATCATTGAACTTAACCCCATACCTCCAAGCTCATACGGTACTTGAAAATTGAATGCCAAGGTAGCGATAGGCGCACAGATGATTGCCGCCACAAAAGGCGGAATTACATATAATGGTTTTTTGATTAAGTTAGGGAATTGCACTTTTGGCGTCACGACCATCTGTGCCAGGAACCCTCCCATATCATTATCTTTATAAGACATGACAGTGAACCCGACAAACTGAACGGTACATCCGATTAAAGCCGCAGCACTGGAAACGGGATCTAATTGCAGGGCGATCGCAAGTGCAGCGGAAGACGCCGGTGTCATCAATAAAATGCTCCATACCAAGGCTATGACCATGGAACCGATTAAGGGAGAACCCTCGACCGCAGCGGTGGTTTGACTGCTTATCCATGTCAGGAGCGGAGTGGTGACAAGAGCCAGGCCATATCCAGAAACTCCACCAACAAGAACTGCTCCCATCGGGATTGCCATGATGTCCAACTTCGTTTTGCCGATTAGGCGCTTACCTATATATGTTGCAATTACTGCTGCCAGGACAGCACTTAGTGGCTGACCTGTAACAATCGTAAAAGCACCCTCAGCAGTTCTGTGAATGGCAGCACCCCCAACAGCACTTGAAGCCATGGCGCTAAAGATAATTAATGAATTTCCGCCTAGCTGATATGCGATGCCTGCTCCTAAAGCTGGTGCCAGCAAGACCTTTGCGGCCCCGCCTATTGCCAGGAAGACCTCCCAACCTAAATATCCCCCTATGGATTCAAACAATAACCCGATCCCTAATGTAACCAAAACAGCGTTGGCTATCCCTGTAGATGCCCTGTACATTCGATCGCTGATGTATTCTTTTCTGCTCACTTTATCTCCACTCCTTATTAATTATCAGAATATTCAATTTCATAAAACCAAAAAAATAAAGGTCTTCCTTTAAAAAAGCCTATTAAGTATATCGCACCGCTGCCTATAATGTTTGTTCGTATAATAACATGAATTTTCTGATAATGTAAGGAGTATTTTTATTCTAATAAAATAAAAGCGTTTTCAAAAAATAAGGTTTTAATACACTCTTATACAAGAAAAACAAATATAGTATTATTTCAAAATAAATTATCCTTTTTAAGGATGTGCTGCATGGAGATATTTCGATACATTTGCGGCCAAAAAAAAGAACCCGATTCAAGGATTCTCTCACTAGCTGGATTTATGACTTTTCTAATAGATACCCATCTCATTTCTATTGAAAACCTTCCAATTTTGCAAAAGTGTTCCTCAAAAATTGGTAAAACAATTTCTCCGTTGGCATCAGTTCCCTATCAGTCGGAACGATGACCCCTACAGCCCTGGTTACAGATGAATCCTCCAGCGGCAATTTAACCGTAAAACGAGGCAAGCTATCAATCAAGGAAATCTCAGGAATCAAGGTTATACCCAGACCTGCTGCCACCAGTCCTTTTATAGCATCTGTGTCCTTTCCTTCAAATGCCACTTCCGGTTCAAAGCCATGCAGTTTGCAAGCTTTCATAACGAGATCCCTTAAAACATATCCCTTTGGATATACGATGAACGGGTTTCCTTGAAGCTCATTTAAGGATAATGATTTCTTCCATGACAAAGGATGGCTTTCTGGTAAAAGGGCAACTAAGTTTTCAATAAATAGCGTTTCACCTTTGATTTTCTTTTCATTCACCGGCAGAGGACCGATCAAGGCCATGTTTATGTTACCTTTTATCACAGAATCTATTAGGTAGCGATATGAACCTTGTTTCAATGTGAATTTTGCCTGCGGATAACTTTCCCTGAAGTCGGAAATGACCCTTGGCAATATATAAGAAGCTAAACTGCTTGGAAAGCCAATGCGGATTGTCCCTTTTTCTGGATCGAGGCTTTCAGCCATCTCGCGCTTGGCACGATCGATTATATCCATAGCTTGTTCCATATGAGATAAAAATGTATGTCCTATAGGCGTCAATCTAATCTTTCGGCCTTCCCTGAAAAATAAGGGCACGCCCAGCTCTTCTTCTAAATTGTAAATTTGGCGACTGACAGCAGACTGGGCAACATGCAAGTTCACCGCCGCTTCCGTCATATGTTCACGCTTTGCCACTTCAATGAAATATTCGATTTGCCTTAATTCCAATCTAAGCTCCCTCTTTCATATCAAAACAGCATGTTATTTATCTAATATTCAGATTGTTCGTTTCACTTTTAAATTATATCATGAAAGTATCACATAAAAACCGATAGACTTACCCTATTTTATGACTTTATCTAAAGGAGAGAGAACAATGACAACATCACAGGAAGTCGAGCATGAGGAATTGCAAGATGCCAGAGAGTTCGTAAGTCAAGTATACGCCCAGGTAAAGGAGCGTAATCCCCACGAAAGTGAATTCCACCAAGCCGTAAAGGAGATATTCCTTTCATTGGTCCCCGTTTTTGCGAAACATCCTGAATATATGAAAAACGGGATATTGGAAAGGCTGGTTGAACCCGAAAGAATGATCACCTTCCGTGTCTCTTGGGTTGACGACCTGGGAAATGTTCAAGTCAACCGTGGTTTCCGTGTACAATTCAACAGTGCAATCGGGCCATTCAAAGGCGGTCTCCGATTCCATCCCACTGTAAATTCCAGCATCATAAAGTTTCTTGGTTTCGAGCAAATCTTTAAAAACTCTCTTACAGGCCAGCCGATTGGTGGGGGAAAAGGCGGATCGGACTTCGATCCAAAAGGAAAATCGGACGCGGAAATCATGCGTTTTTGCCAAAGTTTCATGGCAGAACTAGCTCGCTATATCGGACCTGATACAGATGTACCGGCTGGTGATATCGGAGTCGGTGCAAGGGAGATCGGTTACTTGTTCGGTCAGTATAAAAAGATGCAAGGCAGCTACCAAGCTGGTGTTCTGACTGGTAAAGGCATAAGTTACGGCGGAAGCTTGGCCCGTACAGAAGCGACTGGATATGGAACGGTTTACTTTGTCGAAGAAATGCTAAAAGACAAAGGGTTACAATTCCATGGCAGCACTGTCGTTATCTCCGGATCTGGCAATGTATCCATTTATGCCATTGAAAAGGCTACACAGCTAGGGGCAAAAGTTGTTGCATGCAGCGATTCCAATGGCTATATATATGATGAAAATGGTCTGAACCTGGATACAATTCGACATCTAAAAGAAGTGGAACGAAAACGATTGAGCGAGTATATCGATGCCCACCCGGAAGCTGTATACCATGAAGGAAGCTACGGCATTTGGTCTGTACCATGTGACATCGCACTTCCTTGTGCCACACAAAATGAAATCGATGAAGAAGCAGCAAAATTACTGGTCAAAAATAATGTAAAGGCAGTCGGTGAGGGTGCTAATATGCCTTCAACCCTTGAGGCCATTGATGTATTCCTTAATAACGGCATCCTTTTTGGACCAGCAAAAGCGGCCAATGCAGGCGGCGTAGCCGTGTCTGCACTCGAAATGGCCCAAAACAGTGCCAGAATGCCTTGGACTTTTGAAGATGTCGATGCCAAGCTCCATGAGATCATGAAAAACATTTATAAAAACAGTGTAGAGGCTGCAGAAGCATATGGTGCGCCTGGCAACTTAGTTGTTGGGGCCAATATTGCCGGATTCCTTAAAGTGGCGGATGCTATGCTGACTCAAGGTATACTCTAGCAATCAGTTGATTTAAGACGCGGTTCCGATGGGCCGCCTTAAGAGTGAACTCACTTTCTTTTACTCTCTTATTCATATCAATTCAAGCTGAATATCCACACTCAGATAACATCAATGAGATTAAAACATTTTTTTAATACTACAAAAAGAGTGCCGGAAAAGTTCCGGCACTCCTTTTGTTTGGGAGCAATCATTCTTTTGTGACCAATTTCAATGGAACGGATATTGTGTCGTCCACTTTGTCGCCTTTTAAGATTTTTTCAGCCGCATTAACCGCTTCTTCACCGATAAGTTCCGGTTGTTGGGCGATTGTAGCTTTTAGTTCACCGTTTTCAACTGCTTTCAATGCATCATCATTTCCGTCAAAACCAACCACGATGATGTCTTTTCCTGCTGCCTTGATTGCTTCAATGGCTCCTAGTGCCATTTCATCATTATGGGCGAATACCGCTTGGATGTCTTTATTGCCTTGCAGGATATTTTCCATGACGTTAAGCCCTTTTGTCCGGTCGAATTCCGCCGTTTGGCTTGTCAGGACATCTAACTGCTTGTCCGCAATATTGTGGAAACCTTTCCCTCGTTCACGAGTTGCAGATGCTCCGGATACCCCTTCAAGCTCCACTACTTTCGCTTTTTCGCCAAGCTCTTTAACTAGATATTCTGCAGCCATTTCCCCGCCAGACACATTGTCGGAAGCGATGAACGTTTCGATGTCGCCTTCGTCTGAAGAGCGGTCAATCGTGATAACGGGGATGCCCGCTTCATTTGCTGATTGAACGGCTGAAGATATTGCCGCAGAGTCAGTAGGATTCACAAGAAGGACATCAACCTTTTGAAGGATTAAATCTTCAATTCCGCTAATTTGTTTTGCCGTATCATCTTGGGCGTCAACAACTGTGACTTTCATGCCTTTTTCTTTTGCTTCTTTTTCAATGCCATCTTTTAAGGAAACGAAGAATGGGTTGTTTAAAGTAGAGATGCTGACTCCGACTTTCACGTCTTTCATGGAGTCTTTCTTTTCTTTTTTATCATCTGTTAAACCAGAATCCATTGAACAGGCAGCTAAGACCATTAAAGAAAGAACCATGATGATCGATACTATTTTTTTCATTGATTACACCTCTTCTTATGATTTTTTACGGTCAAGTAAGACCGCGATTAATATAACTGCACCTTTTACCACTTGCTGGTAGAAAGAGGATACACCAAGTAAATTCATGCCGTTATTCAAGGTACCGATGATCAGGACACCCACCAGTGTACCGAACAACCGCCCTTTACCGCCTGAAAGGCTCGTTCCGCCAAGCACCACGGCTGCAATGGCATCCATTTCATAGGATTGGCCTGCCGTCGGCTGTGCCGAATTCAGACGGGATGTTAAAATGGCACCAGCGATTGCTGCCATCGTACCGGCCAGACCATATATGGCCACCTTGACTCGGTCAACTTTAATCCCCGAAATACGGGAAGCCCTTTCATTTCCGCCAATGGCATATGTTTTACGGCCAAAGGATGTTTTATGAAGCAGGAACCATAGGATTAAGAATGCGATGACCATCACGACGGCTGGTACTGGCACTCCCAGGAAGTAACCTCTCCCAAGCATCTGGAACATTACAGAATCGCCAATTCCAGTAATCGGCTTTCCATCCGTATACACAAGCGTTAATCCTCGAAAAATCGTCATGGTGGCCAGTGTCACGATGAAAGGTGCCATTTTTCCTTTTGAAACGAGAATCCCATTGATTACACCCATTATTGCACCTAGTAGAATGCCTACTAATATTGCTAAAATCGGATCTAATCCCGAGACCATCATACCAGCCATAAGTGCGCTGGATAGAGCTAAAATGGAACCGACGGACAAGTCGATGCCACCTGTCAATATGATAAAGGTCATTCCAAATGCAATAAGTGCATTGATGGAGGTTTGACGCAATAAATTCAAAATATTATTCGGTTCCATGAATGATGGATTTAAAACGGTTATTACGATAAATAAAAGTACCAGCGCGAGTAACGGACCAAATTTCTGCCAAATCCCGCTTTTCCCTGTATCCTCAAGTTTCATCCTAGTTCCCTCCTGTCGCCATTGCCATAATTTTTTCTTGCGTCGCTTCCTGCCTTAACAATTCCCCAGCAATCTCACCTTCGTGAACCACAAGGATTCTATCACTCATTCCAATGATTTCGGGAAGTTCTGACGAAACCATGATGATGGCGATGCCTCGCTCCGTCAATTCATTCATCAACTCGTAAATTTCACGTTTTGCACCAACATCTATGCCCCGGGTCGGTTCATCCATAATTAAAACTTTAGGGGAAGTGCCGATCCATTTGGCTATTACCACTTTTTGTTGATTTCCTCCGGATAGATTGCCGATGACCGTTTCAGCAGAAGAAGTCTTTACGTGAAGTCGCTTAATCATCATTTCGGCAAAGTTCATCTCATCTTCCGTTTTTACGATTCCGTTAGGAGCAAAACTCTTGAGATTCGGCAAGCCGATATTTTCCCTTACAGAAAAGTCCAGGATCAACCCCTCTTCTTTACGATTTTCCGTAATGAACGCCAGGCCGTGCCGAACTGCATCCGTTGGTTTTCGTATGGAAACTTTCTTGCCTTCAATGGTAATTTCACCGCTGTCTATTTGGTCGACACCAAAAAGGGCGCGCATTATTTCTGTTCTGCCTGCTCCCATCAATCCGGCTACACCGACAATCTCACCTTGCCGAACCGCGAAATGGATATCTTCAAAAAGCCCCTTTTTAGTTAAACCATTTACATCAAGGACTATGTCGCCAGGATTCGCTTCACGATGAGGAAAACGATCCTCCAGCTCCCGCCCGACCATTTTTTGAACGACTTCATCGAAATTTGTATTTGCAATTCTTTTCGTATCGACTGTTTTTCCGTCACGCATTACGGTGATCCTGTCACAAATGGCGAATATTTCTTCCATTCGGTGAGAAATGTAAACAAGCGATACTCCCTTTTTGGTAAGTCCCTTCATCACTTCAAAGAGCTTCTCTATTTCCCTATCAGTTAAAGCGGCTGTGGGCTCGTCCATGATGATGACTTCGGCATCCGTCATGAGCGCCTTGGCAATTTCAATCATTTGCTGTTCCCCGACAGAACAAAATCCGGCTTCCTTATCAAAAGGAAGGGAAATATTAAGTGTTTTAAAAATCTCGTTTGCACGCGCTTTCATTTGTTTCGTCTTCAGGACACCGAAGGCATTCACCATTTCCCTGCCGATAAATAGATTCTCCAGCACGGTCATTTCCGGCCAAATATTCAATTCCTGACGGATAAAGGCCATTCCCGCCTCTTCCGCTTCCTTCGAATCCTTGAATGAGGTTTCTTTACCGTTAATCTCAATCGTTCCTTGATCTTGTTTATGCAGCCCGGTCAAAATGTTCATCAAGGTTGATTTCCCCGCACCATTTTCCCCCATTAGTGCATGTACTTCCCCAGCCTCTAAAGAAAAATGAACACCTTCCAATACCTTGTTTTGACCAAATGCTTTATAAATATTGTGCATTTCGATTTGCATGCTCATCATCTCATTTCTTTAAAAGAATACTCCAGACTGCAATATGCAATTTGAATATGGCGTCGTCTCCCCGGTCCGGATTATCGCTTTCGCGTTACTTGTCAGCCTTTTAAAATCCTCATGGGAAACATATTCAATCGCTGCTCCGAATTGCTGCTCCATGTATTGATGCTGTTCCGGGTTTTTAACTTTCACTTCTGTGGCAGCGATAACTTTTTCAACAACCATATCTTCGTGAACCGCCCGGACGACATCTTGAAATGATGGTGTTCCAGGCGTCAATGCTAAATCTATCTTGCAAACTCCCGGTGGCACCGGCAGCCCGGCATCACCTACGACAATATAATCGGTATGACCAAGGTCTGCTAGGACCTTGGCTATTGAACTATTGATGATTCCTTGACGTTTCATGCTTCAAAGCCCCTCTCGACCTCTGACCTTTGCGGCATGCCACCTTGGGCGCCTAACTTCGTCACGGAAATGGAGGCTGCCCGGTTCGCGAATAACAAGCATTCGTCAAAACTTTTTCCTTCTGCAACAGCCACGGCAAAGGCAGCATTGAATGTATCCCCTGCGCCTGTTGTATCCACAGCTTCCACTTCAAAGCTTGGAACAACCTTTTCTTCATGTCCGTCAAAATAACGGACGCCATTTTTTCCTTCGGTAATGAATAATTTATTGGGATATTCAGTCAAGACTTTCCTTCTATCTCTCCCATTGAATAGTATCTCGAATTCATGTTCATTCGGAGTAAGGAATGACGCCTGTTGAATGACAGCCTCGCTTAGCATGCGGGCGGGAGCTGGGTTCAATAGTAATCTCTTTTGAAGCGTGTTGCACAATTCAGCCAGATATTCCACGGTTTCCTCAGGTATTTCCTGCTGAACCATCACGATATCCGATTCCTCTATCACCTTTTTCGCCTTTTTTACATATTCGGGAGTAATGAAATCATTCGCACCTTTTACGACAATAATGCTGTTATCTCCTTCCGAAAGGGTAATGTGTGCTGTCCCGGATGCGGAACCTGTAACCGGTTCCACATACTCCGTATTTACATGATTTTTTTTCAGGTTTTCTAAGATGATCTCTCCATAGACATCATCTCCTACACATCCAACCATCGACACTTGTGCACCAAGACGTGCCGCTGCAACAGCCTGATTGGCTCCCTTTCCTCCAGGAACCGTGATAAAGGACTCTCCTAAAACCGTTTCCCCGGCCATTGGCCGCTTGGCTGATGTCACCACTAAGTCCATTGAAGAACTTCCCACTACTGCAATTCTAATCATGCCTTCTCCGCCTTCCTTCTCGTTGTTTGTCTCTCCACAAAAGAAACAGGGAGCTTTTTATGTGTTACTTCCATTTTTTCTTGATTGATCCTTTTAATTAGCATTTCCGCCGCTTGTGCCCCCATCTCATAGGCTGGCTGCCGAATTGTCGATAACGGCGGGTGTAATAACGCTGTGAAGGCGATATCATCATAACCGATCAATTGTATGTCTTCCGGTATCCGTATTCCCCGTTTTAAGATCTCTTGAAGTGCGGCGGCTGCAACAATATCATTACAAGCAATGATTCCATCTGTTTCCGGATATTGCTCGAACAGCTGTCCCACACAAGTTTGGCCGCCCTGAAGTGTTAGGGATGAATCCATGACTTGCACGTTCACTTTTGCTTGTTTCAATTCTTCCAATGCTGCCATGTACCGTTCATATACAGGCTTTATTTCGACTGGTCCCCTAATGAGGACGATATTCGTACTGCCTCTATCCAGCAATACGCGTGCTGCCAGCTTACCGCCTGTCTTTTGATCGGAATAAACAGCTGGTAATTTCTCTCCCGTACGGTCGAGAAGGACTACTGGAATATCCAGATTATCGAAATTTTCATTGGCTTCTTCACTAGTTGAAGCAATCATGCCCACTACATTATTTTGCAGAAAAGTGTCAATATATTCTATTTCTTTATCTCTCTTTTCATCGCTATTTCCAAAAATTAACCGATAACCAAATTTCTGCAGATAATCCTCGACACCTCTTGCCATTTCTGGGAAGAAGGGATTCGTAATGTCCGGTAAAATCAAACCAACCAATTTGGATTTCCGTTTGTAGAGGGATCTTGCCACTTCATTCGGTTTATAATTTAATTTTTCAACAGCTGCCATGACCGCCTTTTTTGTATCCTCATGTGCATAGCCACTGCCATTCATAACTCTGGAAACCGTTGCCACGGAAACCCCACTTTCCTTTGCCACATCCCGAATAGTTGCCAAAATATCACCCTCAATAATTTTGTGTAACCGTTTACACAATAGCTTATCACCAATTTATATGAACGGCAAGCCATATTCCAAAGATATTTTTTAAGAAATTCGACCCAAAGAGGATAACATAATCCTTTTTTATGCGTATATTTGTTAACCATTATCGCTCTATAAATTTAATAACAAAGTTGATTGGAACGGGTGTACGAGACTCCTGCGGGAAAAGCGTGTCTAGGGGAGACCCCGCAGGCGCAAGCCAAGGGCGGACCGCCCGCGGAAAGCGAGTGCCTGGAGCGGAAATCAACGGTCTAATTGTTAAAGCCATACGTGGAAAGAGGGTCGGAATACATATTAACACCTTCAGCTCTTTAGATATGGTTTCTATCTATTTAATGACAAAGCTGATTGGAGGGAAGGTACGAGACTCCTGCGGGAAAAGCGCGTCTAAGGGAGACCCTGCAGGCGCAGCCGAGGAGGATCCCCGACCGCCCGCGGAAAGCGAGTGCCTGGAGCGGAAATCAACGGTCTAATTGTAAAAGCCATACGTGGAAAGAGGGTCGGAACACATATTAACACCTTCAGCTCTTTAGATATGGTTTCTATCTATTTAATGACAAAGCTGATTGGAGTGGAAGGTACGAGACTCCTGCGGGAAAAGCGCGTCTAAGGGAGACCCCGCAGGCGCAGCCGAGGAGGATCCCCGACCGCCCGCGGAAAGCGAGTGCCTGGAGCGGAAATCAACGGTCTAATTGTTAAAACCATAAGAAAACTGGCCCAAAAGTGTGAGCCAGTTTAACTTTATAGCGTTTTTGCAGGTAACTTTTCATAAAGGGCATTATTCACATGCCCAAACTCAGATGCATGCGGGCGATCTTCACCATCGCTATAACCATATTGAAGCATCCGATTTCTATTCAGGCAGAGTTTCGTTAATTTTGGCGCAAAGAAATTGAATGTATCGAAACGATCCTGTAACATAGGGAACTTTTTCTGATGTGTAAGGATTGTTTGAGCGACGCCTTCCCAAAAAGCATTCTCATCCAAAAGGGACCTCTTCATCAAAAGGGTTGACAAGTATCGGAAATGACAGATGAATAGTCCCGTGAAAATGAATTGAACCAGCCCCTCGGGAGTCTCACTTCTTAGTACTTTCCTTAAATCGTCAGGAAGGCTGCTTAATTCAGGAAGCGGCTGATCACTGACGTTCACATCATCTACAAAATCCTTGATGGCCAAACGGTGAGGCTTGTAATCCTTCAAAACTAAAATGGTATTTTGACCATGCGGCGAGAAGACCAATCCATATTGATAAATAAAATGTAGTAATGGTGATAGAATGACGTCGAATAATTGAGCTGTCCAGGCTTCTGCAGTCAATCCCGATTTTTCAATAAGGCTTTCTACATATGGTTTCCCTTTGCTGTCCACATGTAAAAGAGACGCAAACGTAATGGGCTTTTCGCCTTCTTCCATATAACTGTATATGCTCTCTCTCCAAATACCACCCAGCATCTCTAAATATTGATAGGGTACATTCTCTAGTTTGGAATAATACGGGTGATCAACATTTAAACTGGCCACTTCACCAGGAAGCACAACTTTGCATTGTTCTTTCAAGAATGAATCATTTTCATAAATCTTCTTTATATACGTTGTGATTTTTGGGGCAATGACCGTACGTTCAGCTGGCAATCCACGGTAGACCAGCGTATTTAAAATGCTCATCGGCAGCTTGACGTGGTGTTTATCCTTATTCGATACATTAACGAATGTCCGGATGGATTGTTGCGGCAGATACTTATCAGGACCATTTCCCAAAGCTACGATCAGCCCTTTGGCCAAGTCATCGGTAAAGTTCTGGATGATTACATTCTTCCACTGCCATTCATGGACTGGGAGATAGTAATAGTTTTCTGCGTTCAGCCCTTTTTCCGTCAATATCTTTGCAAATGATTTTTGGGTTTCCCCATCCAGTTCATTCTCCATCAACTGCTTATAGGATAACGTTTCGACTGAATTGAACTCACCCCTCGTTTTATGGACGGCAATCCAAGATAACTGAACTTCTTTCTGGTTTTCTGGAGCGAACTTCAAATAATCATCATAACCGAAACCGATTCTTCCCTTGTTATAAGCAATCCAAGGGTGACCGCTCATTTCACCTTCAAGTAATGCATAATCCAGTTCGACTAAATCATCTGCATCTTGTTCAGGTTTGGATAGCAATTGGAGATCCGCAAGCAGCGTATGGTGGAATTCTTTGATTAAATGTCCTGTTGTTTCTGCAGTCATCCCAATTAATGGCTGGATGTCTAGAATGAATTGAATGGCATCATTGGCCTGTGTAAAACCTTCCTTTTCACTTACCTGGATCGATTCGCCTTGCACTTCATAGCTGTCAAAAAGACGGGGCGACGCCAAAAATTGATAAGATTTCCCCTCATTTATCTTTAACTCATATAGGTTTCCGGCTGCATTTTCGTTCAGAACAGCTGGATGGATCATATCTTCATACATATACTCAGAAATCATCTTGGCCAGCAGGTTTTGGTTTACTATCGACCAATTATTTTCTGAAACCGCCTGTTCCACTTCATTTATGAACTGCATATAATTCTCCCCTTCCCTTCCCTTCCCTTCTCTTAATAAGCCATGACGGGTGTTTTTACACGGAATGACTGAAATGCACCCTTTGGCTCGGATGGATAAACTTCTTTACCTGCCAATTGATTGATGATAATCGAATTTCGGAATGCCCCTAAGCCTAGATCCGGAGCACCCACACCATGTGTATGTATCTCGCCATTTTGAATGAAAAGGTGATTCGGTGTAGGGATGGCCGTTCCTACCCGATAGTCTTTCGTTATCGCAAGACGCCCCAAGCCATCGCGAACTAAATGGTCCTCCATGGTTTCAAGGAATGCCGGAAGGGTTGATTTATAGCCCGTTCCAAAAACGATCGCTTCTGTGTCCACACCAAATTCGCTATCTTCCACCCACTGTCGGCATTTCAATCTCCAGCCATTGTCGGCGGGGGTAACTTCCGCAACTTCCGTCATGGCCCGAAGTTCAATGGAAAGTTCGGCATTTCCAATCGATTTTTCATACATCTTGTCAAAAATTGCTGCAATTGTCGTAGCACTGATCCCTTTATACAATAAATCCTGTTTCGGCAGGATTTCATCCTTCGTTTCCTGTGGCAGCCGATAAAAGAAATCAAGGTAATCCGGAGTGAAGTATTCCAAACCGAGTTTTGAATATTCCATAGGGAAAAATCCCTTGGATCTTGTATACCAGTTTAGCTGGTAGCCATTTTCCTCCTGCTCATTAAGCAGATCCAGAAAGACCTCGGCTGCACTCTGTCCAGACCCGACAACCGTTACGGATTTTTTCTTTAAGACATTTTCTTTATTCCGTAAATAATCGGCCGAATGCAGGATGCTCTCTCCCATATAAGGATGAAAGGCCGCTGGAACAGTCGGGGCGCTGCCAATTCCCATGACTACATGACGGCTATAATAGACTTCGATCTTTTGTGTTTGTGCATCCCTTACACTGATTTGATAGCAGGGTTCACCTTGATCCCCTATATATTCAACCGCCTCCACCGCTTTTCCGAAACGGCAGCTATCAAGTTGATGGGCAGCCCAGCGGCAATAGTCGTTATATTCTTTTCGTGGAATCAAGAATTTTTCAAGAAAGTAGAAATGATACAGCCGATCATGCTGCTGTAAATAATTCAGATAACTATATGGGCTTGTCACATCTGCCATGCTAACTAGATCTGCAAAGAACGGTACCTGCAGAGTTGTCCCTTCCAACAGCATCCCTTCATGCCAATTAAATTCCCGCTTTTTCTCAAAAAAGACGGCATTCAACTCCGGGGTTTTCTCCAAAAGGGCCGCAAGTCCAAGATTGAAGGGACCTATCCCTATCCCTACCAGGTCATAGATAGATTGTTGCTTCTCCATACTTCCACTTCCTCTCGAAATTCTCCCGTGTACATGACATAAGCAATGCAGTTTTATCAGGGAGCTCAATTTCTTTAATTGGGGTAAACCCGCACTTTTCAAATAAGTAAATCATCTTTGCATTTCGAATATCCGGTTCAGCCATCACTTTTTTTGTTTTTGCAGAAAGCAGTTGATATTTCACCATTGCACGTAAAAATGGCAAAGCCAGTCCTTTTCCTAGATAATCCGGATCACCTATGAGTAAATGTATGCCTTGGTCTCCCTCTTCGGATTCATAATAATCTTCGATGATATCGCCTTTTACCCAATACGATTCCCAATAGCTCATGGGAATGGAGTCCAGGCAGCCTAAATAGAGTGCTTGGTGTGTATCAGCCAATGCCTTTTTTAAATGAACGGCGAATTTTTCTTTTGTGAAATTCAAATTCCAGTAGGGTATCACATGACCTTCATGCATCCATTTATGCAGTGTATCCAAATCCCTCTCAAATTCAACTTTGACAAATGAAAGCTGTTGATTACGGTCCTTCAGCATTTCTTCATAACTATTTTTCATGGACGGCTAAAACCCCCTGCGCGAACGGATTTTCAATGGTTGTATAAACGGATTGCGTCTCAAGTGAACCAACAAGCTCATCCATATCATGAAATCGCGTCAGTAAATTAGCCTTACAAGATAATTCCCGGGCATTAAGCAACCTTGCAACAACTCGATTCAACCCTTCATCTCCGCTTTCCCTGCTGCTTGTTTCAAGTTGTTCCTGAACGAGCTGTAACAGGGTTTTCTCTGATACTAATCCTTCCGTACCAAAATTATTGATCAAGCCTAATAAGTGATTAAAAAAGAAATAGTATTGCAGTCTTTCTTCAGCGACTTCATCAGAACAAATCGTGAAGCTTTTTTCACTTAGTTCAGGCAAGATCTTCAGCAGCCTGTCCACTTTGGACTCACAATAGTAATACCCTTGATTATCACGATAATAAAAAGTGGCTGGATAACCATCTTGAAGTTGAATGATGGAATTTTGTTGATGGGCTTCCAATACAATTCCATACTCTTCAAAAAGCCAAAGCATCGGTTTCAATGTCATTGACAGATAAGTTTTGAACCAATCCTTACTTACTTCTTCGGTACTGCGGTTTTCTTCTGCTGATAATTTGCGGATGATCGCTCCAAGCCTTGATGGTGCACCATAGGCATTATCCTGACATAAGCCGGCAATCAGGCTTGCTTGTTTATCGTTTTCATAAAAAGGGTTTTCCCGGATATCAACATCGAATCCCGATTCTTGCTCGGTTGTTTTGATCGTTAAGTAAGCAGGGTCCTTGATGATACGGAAGGAGGGGTGCCGTTCTTTTAGATCGTCGCCCACTTTAGAATCTATTAATTTTGCAATTTCCACACCACGATCTAATTCTTTTTGCAGGTTTGCACGTAAGGAATTAGTGATTTTAACCGGAACGGAAAATTTGTACATATATCTCGATGTGGCATTATACACCGTTCTAAATGAAGAGGTGGCCGTGAATTTTTTCCCAAGCGGTCCTACATAAACTAGTGTCCCTTGCTCGATCAGCCTCTTGACCTCTTCTTTTTCGATAAGCACTTTTGCCTGGAGCGGATGTGCCGGGATGATGATATATCGGCTTTCCTTTTGGCACCCTCTGAATTCACTGGAAATCTCCAAGTCGCCGGCTAATTCCTGTTTAATGATCTCACTTGCCGATCGAACTTCACTGGAATCCTGGATGACAATCGAAGGTTCTGCCAGGAAGTAGTGCAGCTGAAACTCCCCTTTTAATTCAGGTGAATAGACCCATTCATCTTTTTCTGAAATGCCCTGCTTGCTTTTCGGCGTCGGGTGGAACAAGTGCCCGAATAAAAGCGACTGCTCTGCTTCGATGTAGGTGAAATCAGGACTTTGAAGTGCATCAATGTCTTCCGTCCTGGCTTCAACATACCGTTGAATATTTTGGCTGCTAAGGATGACACGCAGCATCAATTCATCTTCACTATCCGTCCTGCCCTGCTCATTCAATAATTCTTTAGAAACAATCGAGACCATCGTCACATAATCTAATTCACGTACTTGTTTGGATGCATTTTGGTAGTAAATCGGGAAGGTAAAAATATGACGCCCCGTTTCCGACCAATATTTCAATGGAACTAGCAATGCAATATCTTGGGATAAGAGATTACTGACTAATAATGAATCCGGAATAGAACCCTCCAAATCAGGCCAGTTCTTCGTTTCTTCTAAACTGCAATTTCCGGTTTCCCGGAAATAACAATTCAGAAAGCTTTGCATCGTCGCCCTTTCAGCTATTTGCTTACCATTCATCTTCATTCCTCCATCATCTTGAACATTTCACCCAATACGCGTATTTCGTCCAAAATTTCCTCTATGTGTTCAAGCCTTGTCATTGGATTCAATAGTGTCATTTTTAAATATACCTGTCCTTCAAAACGCGTTTTTGCTAAAAATGCCCGTCCGCTTTTCAGTAATTCTTGCTGAATCTGTTTATTTAATAGATTTACTAACTGATCACTTTGTCCCTCGGGATTATAACGGAATACAACCGCGTTCAATTCAGGGTCTTTATTCAATACTGTGAATCCTTCCTCTTTATCGATCTTCACAGCCACTTCACGGGCAAGGTGACAAGTATAGTCGATCATTTCGGCAAAGGAATCCAGTCCAACGACCTTCAATGACATCCAGAGTTTCAATGCGTCGAACCTTCTCGTCGTTTGAACCGATTTATTGACTAAATGAACCATGCCCTCCGCTTCATCTTCCTGTGGATTCAAGTAATCGGCGTGATGCTGGATATATTGAAATGAGTTGCTGTCAGAGACAAGAAAAGCACCACAACTGATGGGTTGATAGAATAATTTGTGAAAATCAACCGTAATCGAGTCGGCCCGTTCAATTCCGCTGATTAACTTTTTGTAATCCTTACTTAAAATCATCGCGCCTCCATATGCGGCGTCCACATGCAGCCATATCCCATTTTCCCTTGCAGCTTCGGACAATTCGTGTAATGGATCGATTGAACCGAAATCCGTTGTTCCACAAGTTGCAACAATGGCAAATGGCAGTAAACCCTGTTCCTCTAAAAGCTGCAATTGTTGATTTAATTCTGCCATGGACAGACGGTGATTTGAATCCGCTTTAATCGTGACTACAGCCTGTTCACCAAGTCCCAGCTGTGCTGCTGATTTACGAACCGTAAAGTGGGCAGCCTCGGAGCATAAGATCCGCAATTTTTCCGCCTCGGCCGGCAAGCCCTGCTGCTGAACATCAACACCCCAGAAACGCTTACAATAAGCGTCCCTCGCCAATAGCAGACCCATATAATTAGATTGGGTTCCACCGCTTGTGAAAATCCCATCCGCTTGTTCAGGTAACCCCACCTGGCTGCACAGCCAATCTATTAAACGCTCTTCAACGAAGGTAGCAGCCGAGCTTTGATCCCATGAATCCATGGATTGATTCAACGTACCGATAATCATTTCGGCAGCCACGGCAGGTATTAATGTCGGGCAATGCAAATGTCCGATACAAGTGGGGCTGTGCACATTGATGCTGTCATTAATAACAAACTCCGCCAGCTCATCAGCTATTGCTTCCATTGTCGTCCCTTTTGGAGAAGCGAGGGTCAGCTCGCTTAATCTTGCTTCGATTTCATAAGGTTTTTTCCCTGAGTATGGTGAATCGTTCCCTTTTAAAAAGTCCGTCAGCTTTTTTTCAATGATTTTTAATGACTGGCTGTAGTTATTGAAACCTTCTTCGTTATTCAAGAACAATCGGGAATAAGCAAAATCCGTTTTATTTATCATTTCGATCATTGATCATTCACCCTCTTGCAACAGCTGCACGAACAGCTTGTTCAAAAATTGCAGTGGCTTCGCGAAGCTGGGATTCCGTTACAATCAATGGAGGCAAGAACCTCACTACACTACCATGTCTGCCGCCAACTTCCAGTATCAACCCTCTTTGAAAGCATTCCTGTTGAATGGCACTGGCAAGTTGCGAATTAGCAGGATGGCTTCCATTCGCATTTTGCGGTTCTTCATGATTGATCATTTCCACACCGACCATTAATCCCCGGCCCCTGACATCACCGATCTGCTTCATATCTTTTTGCAAATCTTTAAGAATATCCTTTAAGATTTCTCCCATTTTAGCGGCATGCTCCACAAGATTCGTCTCTTTCATGTATTTTAAAGTAGCTGTTCCTGCTGCCATTGCCATTTGATTTCCGCGGAACGTACCGATATGTGCACCTGGTGACCATAGGTCAAGCTCTTTGTTATAAATCACCACCGATAATGGAAGACTTCCGCCTATTGCTTTGGATAGTACAAGAACATCAGGAACGATTCCTGCATGTTCAAAGGCAAACATTTTCCCTGTACGGCCAATACCTGATTGAACTTCGTCGATAATTAGCGGAATGCCCTTCTCTTTTGTTATTCTCCTGATTTCCTTAAGCCATGGAATTGGAGCTGGAATGGAGCCTCCCTCACCTTGTACTGCCTCTAAAATCATTCCTGCAGGTGGCAATACTCCGGATTCGGGATCATTCAATAGATTTTCGATATACTGGCTGCTGATTTTATGGCTTTCTTCTCCGCCTATTCCAAAGGGACAGCGATATTGATAGGGATACGGCAGGAACTGTACATCTGGGATTAACCCTTGTATTTTTTCCTTTGGTTTTGTATTGCCGCTGATTGACATGGTTGCATGGGTTGCCCCGTGGTAAGCTCCTTGGAAGGATAAAATGCTTCTATTGCCTGTCGCTGTTTTTACCAGTTTAAGTGCTGCCTCAATGGCGTCTCCGCCAGTAGGACCACAGAATTGAATTTTTGCATTCTTCCTGAATTCCTCAGGCAGGCATTCAAAAATTTCATCGATGAACTGCTCTTTGATCGGCGTCGTAAAGTCCAATGTATGCAAAGGACGCTTGTCCTTAAGAATTTTTTCCATTGCTTCTAGCACTGCCGGATGATTGTGTCCAAGCGCTAATGTTCCAGCCCCCGCAAGAAAATCAATATATCGTTTTCCATCCATGTCTGTTAAGTAAATTCCCTCCGCTTGATCGATCGCCATGGGTAATCTTCTAGGATATGATCGGGCATTTGATTCCCTTGTATTTTGTTGTTCCAATAGTTGATCATTTTTTGTAAGCGTGTCCGTTACCATAGTGAACCTCCATGTATTGAATTAATTGAGAATAATTATCATTATCATGGAATTCATTTTACTGATAATGATAATTATTCTCAATGAGTAAATCCACTCATTTTTCTTCAATTAAATTCCAATAAAATTAAGAAAAGGTTAAAACTGGGGCCTATTCTCTATTTATCTATTGAATATAAAAAATGTTCTTAAGGTTTTATTAAGATTCCGTTTATAAGCTAAAACGCAGTCAGAAATCATGGAAAAGGAGGAACGACAATGAACGGTTTAAAGGGAAGGCGGGAACTCAAACATGCAATCACCAAAGCGGATTGTCATTTATTAAGAAAAAGTTTGCAAAACTTCATGAGGCTTGATCCCCATGGGCTTGATGGGAAATATTTAATTCGAAGTGTATATTTCGACAACTTTGACAATAAAATCCTGCGGCAAAAAACAGAGGGGTTCTATCACAGGGATAAGTTCAGGGCTAGACTTTATGATCATAACGCCAATTTCATCAATCTAGAAAAAAAGAGTAAGCGGAATAACCTTACCTATAAACAGAAGTGCAGGCTTTCTGCTAGAGAATACGAACGGATTCGTTCAGGGGATATAGATTGGATGTCCGAGGATTCAAGGGATATCCTCAGGGACTTATACATTCAAATGACCCTTTTCCAAATCAAGCCGACAACCGTCGTTGACTATGAAAGGGAGGTATTCATCTATGAGTACGGAAATGTGCGGGTCACCTTTGACAGTAATGTGAAAACGAGCTATCGGGATACGGACTTCCTGAATCCCGAATTAATCGTGGTCGATGCTTTAGACCCAGATTGTGTCATCCTGGAAATAAAGTTTGACGAATTTCTTCCGGATATCATCAAACATTTGTTATCCATCATCGATACTAGAAAAACAGCTTTTTCAAAATACCAATTAAGCAGAAGATACGGCTGATTGCACAAACACATAAAATTTGGAGGAATAGAAAATGGATACGACGACAACCAGCACCACTTTTAATGATATTTTCAAATCAAGCTTTTTGGACAAGACCGAGAGTTTTTCAATCATTGACTCCCTAATTGGATTACTGTTGGCATTTGCCATCGGATTGTTCATTTACGTCATATATAAGAAGACCTTTTCCGGTGTGATGTACTCACACAATTTCAATATATCCCTCATCGTCATGACAATGGCCACGGCTTTGATCATCATGGGCATATCAACTAATATCGTTATCTCCCTTGGTATGGTCGGTGCCCTCTCCATCGTACGATTCAGAACGCCCATCAAAGATCCCATGGACTTGGTCTTCCTATTCTGGGCAGCGGCATCCGGGATTTTATGCGGGGCAGGACTAATTCCGCTGGTTATCATAGGTGCCATTTTAATAGGCATTGTGATGCTCATATTTGCCAATCGGATCACTGTTGAAAATCCATTTTTATTAATCGTTAAATATTCAGATGCATCAATTGAAAAAACGTTAGAAGAAATGATATCCAAACAGGTGAAAAAGCATTCCGTCAAATCGAAATCCGTCATGGCGGATAATAACCTCGAAGTGACATATGAAATTCGATTAAAAGATAATAATGCGGAATTCATAAATCAAGTCAAGGACATGAACAGCGTTCACTCTGCCATCATGTTAAGTTATGATGGCAACTTCACTGCTTAAGATAGATGGCGGACATAAAAATCCATGCCCACCCCTCTATATAAGACAAAAGGAGGAAGGAGCCTTGGCATGTTAAAAACAAGATATGTTGTTGCGACCAGTGGATTATTGATAATAATTTTTATAGCAGTGATGTTTTTTCTTCCCAATCTTCAAGTTGAAAAAGCCACTAAAGGAAATACTTATACAGAATCTGTATTTGACCAAAGTAAGGTGACAACCGTGGATATAACATTGTCTGATGAGGATTTGGATTCCATCCTGGATAACCCCTCTGAAAAGGAAGTTGTTGCATCCGATGTGACCATTAATGGGGAAAAAGTTAAAAATGTAGGGTTTCGAACCAAAGGAAACCTTTCCTTAAACTCTGTTGTCCAAATGGAAGATTCGGAACGCTACAGCTGGAATATAGATTTTAATTACTATCAGACAGATCAAAATTTACACGGCCTGAAAGAATTCGATTTAAATAATAATTATAGTGATCCCACGTATATGAGGGAGTACCTTTCATATGAGCTAATGGAAAAGATGGGCATAGCAACTCCTGGACATTCCTATATGTACGTGACCATCAACGGAAAAGAATGGGGCTTGTATGTAGGCGTTGAATCTATTAATGAAACATTTTTGAATAATAACTTTCCATCTGGCAACGGTGACCTTTATTATCCTGATGGCACCGGAAGTGATTTAAAGTGGATTAGTGATGATATTGATGATTATACAGGGTTGAACTTAAAAACAAATGAAAATTCTGATCAAGATGCCATGATCAAGATGCTTGATGCTATCAATAATGGCGGGGATTTGGAAGAAGTCTTGGATGTGGATGAAACATTACGCTACTTTGCAGCAAATACGGCACTCGTCAACCTCGATCATTATCAAGGCACATTAAAGCATAACTACTATCTATATGAAGAAAATGGAGTCTTTTCCATGCTTCCCTGGGACTATAATATGTCATTTGGAGGCTTTTCCGGAGGCGGAGGGCGACAGGCGGGCGTATCCGATCAAGAAAATAAAAATGAAGTGGCCGCTGACCAAAAAGATGGAGCGACGGCTGAGAGTAACGACGATGCTGATAAGCAGGATGACACGGAACTCCTTGGAGAAGCACCGAATATGAACGGTGGCGGAATGATGGATATGAGTTCGAATTTCATGAATGAAAATAATATCAACTTCAGCATTACCGAACCTGTTTCAGGTACGGCCCTTGAAGATCGCCCTTTATTGAATGCCCTGCTTTCCAACGACGGGTATCGTGAAAAATATTATGATTATCTGGACGACATTGCCACAGATTTTTTCTCTGAAGAAAATATGACAGCAATGACCACTGAAATTTCCACATTAATCACACCATATGTGAAAAAGGATCCGACCAAGTTTTATACAATGGACGAGTATACGGAAGCAACGTCAGGCGAGGAAACCCTGGTTGACTTCGCTGTCCAACGTGCTGAATCCATCTTGGCGCAGCTTTCTGGAGACCTGGTTGTGGACGCCGAGACAGAAAGCGGTATGGGCAGCGGAGCTCCTAATATGGGCGATGACGCAAATGCAGGCCAGCAACCACCAAACATGGGCGGCGGCGAGAATGGGGCTGCCATGCGGCCCCCTGACATGGACCGCGGCGGGAATGGGGCACCTCCTGGTATAAACGGGAACATGGGCCAAAAGGGGGCAGGTAACAGTAGCTCCTCCAAAGATATGATCATTCTATCTTCCGTGCTCCTAATCTTATTATTAGGTGCACTGGCTTTCGCCCACTTCTTTAAACGAAGAGGTAAAAAAGGATAAAGACTTTCCCCCTCCCATTTAAAAAAAGGTGCAAAAAGGGGGTTTGGAATGGTTCCATCCCAAAACATGATTAAGTCTAGGGTATACTAATGTTTTTTTACTGTTGTTTGAAACCCTACTAGATTGAAAAAATTTGCGGCACTCCTGCAAAATAACTGGCCAGCAAAGACCCAACAGGCGCTTGCGGTGAGGAGGCTTGGCAGACAGTCGGTGGAACGGAAGCGGATTTCTGAAAACACCTTGAACGTTTTTTAAAGGAAACTGTAGGCAAACACTTTTCTTCGAATTATCTATAGTCTGAGGTATCCCAAAATATTCGGGATACCTTTTATTGGCGTAAAGCCTTTTCCGGGCTATTCCTCCACATTTATTAATTTTTATCTGCTAATCTATATAAAATACCCTCATTTGGTATAAAATAGTAAAATAGAGAGGGGAATGAACCTCAATCAAGAGGGTTGTTCACTTGTTTATCATTTGAATTTAGGGGGTAAAGATTTCCATTATTACTTTATCCGATCGTACAGTTTCACTTTTGTTAAAAACGGGTCGGTGTCAGGGGGGGAACGGATGAAAAGAAATCATACGATGATGCAATTTTTTGAGTGGCATCTAGAGGCAGATGGTTCTCATTGGGAGAGATTGAAATTTGCAGCCTCCAAGTTGAAGGATATAGGAATTGACTGCGTTTGGCTTCCGCCAGTTACCAAAGGGCAATCCGTTGGGGATAATGGATATGGAATATACGACGGATACGATTTGGGGGAATTTGACCAAAAAGGAACAGTTCGTACCAAATACGGGACCAAAGATGAATTACTGCAAGCAATAGCCACCTGTCATAACTACGGACTTTGCGTTTATATCGATTTAGTCATGAACCATAAAGCAGGAGCCGATGGAACCGAAAAATTTGAAGTGATTGAAGTCAATCCAGAAAACCGGATGGAAGATATCTCAGAACCATTTGAAATGGAAGGCTGGACAAAATTCGATTTTCCAGGCCGTAAAAATAAATACTCTGATTTTAAGTGGAACCATACTCATTTTAATGGTACAGACTATGATGCCGAAAACGACAAAATGGGTGTATATCGAATCACAGGCGAAAACAAGCATTGGAATCAGCATGTCATCGATGAATTCGGAAACTATGATTATTTAATGTTTGCCAACATCGATTACAGCCTGCCGGAAGTTCGTCAGGAAATGATTAGCTGGGGAAAATGGATGGTTGATACGTTAAAGTGTGATGGTTTTCGTTTGGACGCCGTTAAACATATCGATTATGAATTCATCAATGAATTTCTCCAAGAACTCATTCCTTATACAAAGGAACATTTCTTCATGGTCGGAGAATTTTGGAAGGCGGATGTTAAAGCTTGTCAAACTTACTTAGAGCAAACCAATCATGACCTCAACTTGTTCGATGTTTCCCTGCATTATAAATTTCATGAGGCCTCAAACGCAGGAACTGACTTCGACCTCTCAACCATTTTTGATGATACCCTCGTCCAAACCAATCCGGCACAGGCTGTCACTTTTGTCGACAACCATGACTCCCAGCCTCATGAGTCACTGGAATCTTGGGTAAAGGACTGGTTCAAACCATCGGCATATGCACTTACCTTGCTTAGACTTTGCGGTTATCCATGTGTCTTTTACGGGGACTATTATGGAATTGGCGGGCCTTCTCCGGTGCCTGGGAAAAAGGACATTCTAGATCGCCTCTTATATGCTAGGTATGAAAAAGCCTACGGGGAACAGACTGACTACTTTGATGATCCAAATACGATAGGCTGGGTCCGGCACGGAGTTGAAGAGCTAGAAGGCTCGGGGTGCGCCGTCATAATTTCGAATGGAGATCACAACAGTGAAAAAAGGATGTTCGTCGGTGAGCATCGTGCCGGTGAAATCTGGAGTGATTTAACTTGTCATAGAGACGACCACATCACCATTGAAGAAGATGGTTTCGCGACCTTTCCCGTTCATGGGAAAAGTGTATCGGTATGGGCCTTGAATAATCCGCTCTAAAAAGGGATAAGCAAAGAACGGCATGTCATTTGCGGATATGCTGTTCTTTGCTGACGGCACCACCCTTGAAGATTTGAAGTCTGTATGTCACATGAAGAAAGATAATTTTTCCATTTCAGTCAATCATGGTAAGATAAGGGAAAAAGGAGTTGAAGGAAAAGTGAAAAATGAAATCATTGAAAGATTCACTTCTTATGTGAAAGTGGATACCCAATCGAATGAGGAAAATCCATCATGCCCTTCTACACCCGGACAGTTGACCTTGGCAAATGCATTGGTCAAGGAACTTCAATCCATTGGGATGAAGGAAGTGACAATTGATCAGAACGGATATGTCATGGCAGCATTGCCAGCCAATTCAAATAAGGATGTCCCGACAATCGGTTTCTTGGCCCATGTCGATACAGCAACGGATTTCACTGGAAAAGATGTAAAGCCGCAAATCATTGACAACTATGATGGCAAAGATCTTACTTTACATGAAAAATTGGATGTCATTCTTTCACCTGATGATTTTCCTTCGCTTAAGAACTATAAAGGGCATACCTTGATTACAACGGATGGGACAACCCTGTTGGGAGCAGATAATAAGGCTGGAATTGCCGAAATCATGACTGCCATGGATTATTTGATCCAGCATCCGGAAATCAAGCATGGAAAAATCCGTGTTGCTTTTACTCCCGATGAGGAAATCGGCAGGGGACCCCATAAGTTTGATGTAGATGCTTTTGATGCCCAATTTGCCTACACCGTGGACGGTGGACCACTTGGAGAACTTGAATATGAGAGTTTCAATGCAGCATCGGCCAAAATCCTGATCAAAGGGACGAATATTCACCCTGGTACGGCTAAAGGAAAAATGGTCAACTCGGCCAAAATCGCCATGGAATTCCATAATAAACTCCCAGTGGCAGAAGCACCGGAATATACGGAGGATTACGAAGGATTTTATCATCTGATTTCATTTCACGGTGATGTGGAAGAGACCAAGCTTTCTTATATCATCAGGGATTTCGATCGTCAAAAATTTAATGATCGCAAAGAATATATAACAAAAGTAATCGAAGATTTAAAAGAAAAATATGGGCAAAACCGTATCCAGCTTGAATTACACGACCAATACTTCAACATGAAGGAAAAAATTGAGCCCGTGAAGGAAATCGTGGATATTGCCCACGAAGCAATGGAGAAACTCGATATAAAACCGAAAATTTCGCCAATACGCGGTGGTACGGACGGTTCTCAATTATCGTATATGGGCCTGCCAACACCCAACATCTTTACGGGCGGGGAGAACTTTCATGGCAAATATGAATTTATTTCCGTCGATAATATGATCCTGGCCACTAAGGTGATCGTTGGCATTGCATCGCTTTTTGAAGAAAAAGCAAAGTAACTTGATACGAAATGTCTTTATTGAAAAACCCCCCGACTCCAGGTCTGGGGGTTTTTCATCCAATATTAAGCGCGATTCCAGTGACGGTGCTTGGCAATCGCTTCGATAAAGGCGGTACCACTATTTTTATCCGTAACAGCTACAATGCCTGAGGCTGGATCATTGGAAACGATGCCTGCCTTCGATAAGATCTCGGCCCCCTCTTTTCCCGTACCAATCGCTTTGAAATGATTGTAGGCTTCATCAACAAAGTAAATTGGTTCCTTTGATGCCTTTAAAGCATCGATGCTCTCCTGGCCTCCTGCCACATATACTGCATCGAAAAGTACCGAATCGGCTGTCAGGAATGTCTGATTCACCTCGGCCTGCTGTCCTTCAGAACTTGTAATCACTCCACGATTATGACTGATGATTTCAGCCGTTATCCCTGCCGATTTAAATGCTTCCAAGACCTGATTAACCTCTGACCCGTTGAAACCATCTGCAGCCAATATTGCCACTTTCCTTGTTGCGGCCGTGTTCACTTTCATTTGCTCCTGGCTTAAAGCCGGAGAAGCCAAATCCATTTTGACCTCACTTTTGTTGGCCGGAGGATTCGCGCCCACCCCAATAGCGATCGTTTTTGCCAGTTCGACATCCACATTGCTGAACATCTCGACGATTTGCTGCTGAACTTCCTTACTTTTCACTTTTCCCACTTCAAAGTGGAAAGCCTGAATAATATGCTCTTTCTCCACTTCCGTCATGCTATTCCAAAATAATTTAGCCTGGCTGTAATGATCCTTGAAGCTTTCACTTCGTTGTCGGACCTTCCTGCCATCGACTTTTTCCTGGTAATGTGCATAGCCGCCCTCCTCTTCCGAAGCAGGTTCGGGAGAGTTGCCTGCAAGGGAATTTTTGTGGTAGCTGACCTGCCCTGGATTTATTGACATTCGGTGCATGCCATCGCGTTGATTATTATGAACGGGGGCAACCGTCCTATTAATCGGAAGCTCATGGAAATTCGGTCCTCCCAATCGGGATAGCTGGGTATCTGTGTAGGAGAATAAACGTCCCTGGAGCAGCGGATCATTTGAAAAATCAATACCCGGTACGACATGCCCCGGATGGAATGCTATTTGTTCCGTCTCTGCAAAAAAGTTATCCGTATTTTGATTCAAAACCATTTTTCCGATTATTTTCACTGGGATCTGTTCTTCCGGCCATAGTTTAGTAGGATCAAGGATATCAAAGTCGAATTTGAATTCATCTTCCTCTTTAATCATTTGCACGCCAAATTCAAATTCAGGATAATTTCCGGTATCTATCGCTTCCCACAGATCTTGGCGGTGAAAGTCAGGATTCTTCCCTGCAATTTTCTGTGCCTCATCCCAGACAAGGGATTTAACTCCAAGTACAGGCTTCCAATGGAATTTAACGAAATGGGCCATGCCTTGTTCATTTACAAAACGGAATGTGTGGACACCAAACCCTTCCATCATCCGGAAACTCCTCGGTATGGCCCTATCAGAAAGATGCCACATGACCATATGAGCGGTTTCTTCATTGTTGGCGACGAAGTCCCAAAAAGTATCATGGGCAGACGCAGCCTGAGGTATTTCGTTATGAGGCTCCGGTTTAACCGCATGAATTAAATCCGGGAACTTTATGGCATCCTGGATAAAAAATACCGGAATATTATTTCCGACCAAATCATAGTTTCCTTCCTCGGTATAAAACTTTGTAGAAAATCCCCTTACATCACGGACCGAGTCTGCCGACCCGCGGGAACCTGCCACAGTGGAGTAACGAACGAATACTGGTGTCTTGACTGAAGGGTCTTGAAGAAACTTGGCTTTTGTATATTCGGCCATCGGTTCATATACCTGGAAATATCCATGAGCACCAGATCCACGGGCATGGACAATCCGCTCAGGAATACGCTCATGGTCAAAATGAGTCATTTTTTCCCGGAAATGAAAGTCCTCCATCAAAGTTGGACCACGTGTTCCCGCTTTCAAAGAATGCTCATCCTCAGAAATACGCAAACCTTGGTTAGTCGTCATCTTTTTCCCATTATCGTCCACTCGATATTGATCCAACTGTCGCTGCTTACTTTGCTCATCGATTCTTCCGTTTTCATTTGCTTTTGTCATCCCACTCATTCCCCTCCATATCTAAGTATTCAGATTAAATCGTGTTGTATGTATTTATTTGATTCGAAATAATTGCGTTATCCTTCCTCATATACCACTCTATTTTGACGGATAAACAGGATTCAGAAAAAGAAACTTCACGGTAGGTAGGATTATTTTGGGGTAGGTGGAATTCTTCGTCCCCAGTTTTGAAACACTGGGGACGGAAAACATATAAAAAAGAAGCGGGAAGACCGATATTTCGGTCTTCCCGCTTCTTTCATTCAACACCTTTAGTTCTTAAAAGCCTCTGAAACCTTCAAAAGTTTGCCTTTTACTTGCGTATTTTTCATCACTTTCAAGACAAGCGGTCCCTTTTCATTCAATATTTCCACATAAGAAACATTGTCCTGGATCGTAATGATCCCGATGTCCTCTGCATTCACTCCATCAATTTTTGCGATGGTTCCGACAAAATCCACAGCCCTGATTTTCTTTTTCTTGCCGCCATTAAAATACAGCTTCATGATTTGTTTATTCAATTGTTCACTTTTATCTTTTTTGATTTTTGGACGAGCTTCCAGTTTCGCTTCGAATTCCATTTTTTTATTGGAGACTTCCTCTTTTGAAGGAACAGTCACCTTAGGGATTTCAAAACCGATATATCCTTGAATCTCAGCAAGGAATTTGTCTTCGTACGGCGTCACAAAAGTAATGGCTTTTCCTTTTTTGCCGGCACGGCCCGTTCTTCCAGTTCGATGTACGTAACTTTCCTTTTCCAATGGAAGGTCATAGTTAATCACATGGGTTATATTGTCGATGTCAATTCCACGTGCAGCAACATCTGTCGCAACCAAATAGCGGAATTCGCCTCTTCTGAATTCATTCATCACTGCAAGGCGATCTTCCTGAAGCATGCCGCCGTGTATCATATCACACGGATATTCCAGTTCCAGCAGCTGTTCACATACTTGGTCTACCCTATCTTTCGTCCGACAGAAAATGATGCAGCTATCGGGGTTTTCCGTGATGGTGACGTCTCTAAGCAGGGAAAACTTATCGTCTTCCTTCACTTCAATGAGAGCATGTTCAATTTTCTCCGTCGTTAAACCCTTTGCTTTTATTTCAATATCCAAAGGATCCATCATATATTGCTTGCATAGCTTTTTTATACTCTCAGGTAACGTAGCAGAGAACAGCATGGTTACTCTATCTTTCGGAAGCTCTTTAATAATGGCTTCCACTTGTTCAATGAAGCCCATATTCAGCATTTCATCGGCTTCATCAATAACCAAATGAGTTAGGCGTTCCAAGGCGAAGGTCCCTTTCTCGATATGATCCAGAACACGCCCCGGGGTTCCAACGACTACATGGCTTTTTTGTTTCAATTCCGCTTTTTGCAGTGCGAATGGATGTTTTCCATAAACCGCAGTAGCCTTTATCCTTTTAAATCTGCCTATATTCGTAATATCTTCTTTTACCTGTACAGCAAGCTCACGTGTCGGTGTTAAAATAAGCGCCTGTGGCTTATTCTCCTCCCAATCGACCATTTCGCAGATCGGTATGCCGAATGAAGCGGTCTTGCCACTTCCCGTTTGGGATTTAACGACAAGATCCCTCTTTTTTAGCGCCACTGGAATCACTTCACGCTGTACTTCGGTCGGACGTTGATATCCCAAGCTTTCTAATGCCCTTACAATTTCATCGCTTAATGTATAATCAGTAAAACTTAATTCATTCATATAACAGCCTCTTTTGTTGTTTAGTATGTTGCTTTATTGTTTCCATAATCGTAATTTCCTTATACAAGGTTCTATTATACGCGATATGCATCGATAAACCTTGTAATAACCAAATTCAATTGCCTTATTTCAATATAATGAAACATCCGTCTTCATTAAAACAATGGTCATCAGTATATCATGATCTGAGTTAATCAAAATGGACCCTGCTTCTTTCAATATGCTAAAATATGTATGATATAAAAGCCTAAATAGGATGTAGTTTCTAAACCGATGTCCAAAGGGAGTGCTGATTTATGATAATCGTAACGAATAGAATCAGAGTCAAAAAAGGGATGGGTGCAGTCATGGCCCCAGGATTTACTGCACCAGGTCCACTTGATACTACGGAAGGCTTCGTAAAAGTTGAAGTATTATTAACGCAGAATTTGTCGGATCACGATGAACTGAGCGTTAATATGTACTGGGAAAACCTTGATAACTTTACTGCTTGGAGAAATAGCGATGCATTCAAAGCTGCACATAAACGGCCTGAACCAGGTTCCGGTGAAGCAAAAAAAGAATCTCCAATTCTAGGCAGCGAGCTTACAACGTATGAAGTAGCCTCGGTAAAGGAAATAGCTAAATAATAAAATCACGCCAAAAGAGGCCGCGAAATATGCGACCTCTTTTTGTTGTTTTCTCTTAGTGATTACTGTGCTTCAGCTTTCTTGATTTGTTTGCTTCTAAGCTGGCCGCAAGCTGCATCAATATCCGTTCCATGTTCTTGGCGGATTTTACAATTTACGCCTCTCTTTTTCAGCGTATCATAAAACGAGAGAACGGACTCTTTTTCACTTCTTTGGTATTGACTATGCTCATCTACAGGATTATATGGAATCAGGTTGACATAGAGCCGGTGTTTTTTGTCCTCAAGAAGGTTGGCGAGTTGCTCGGCTTCTTCTTGATGGTCATTGACATCTTTCAATAGGATATATTCAATCGTTATTCTCCTATTCGTTTTCTCTAAATAATAATCAAGAGATTTCATCAATTTTTCTATCGGAATACCTCGGTTTATTTTCATGATTCGTGTCCTGAGCTCATTATTCGGCGCATGTAATGAGATGGCCAGATTCACCTGTAATTGGGTATCGGTGAATTCATAAATCTTATTGGCAAGACCGCTCGTCGAAACAGTAATCCGCCTAGCAGCGATAGCAAGACCCTTATGATCCATGAGTACCTTCAAAAAGTCTATCATATTTTCAAAGTTATCGAACGGCTCACCAATACCCATTACAACAACATGGCTTACAACATCCTCTTGTTCCAATTTATCCAAATGCAGTTGAACGTTCATGATTTGTTCCACTATTTCGCCGCTGGATAAATCACGGCTTTTGGCCAATAAACCACTGGCACAGAAACTGCAGCCAATATTGCAGCCCACTTGGGTGGTGACACAAACCGAAATTCCGTATTTATGTCTCATCATGACCGTTTCTATAAGGTTTCCATCCTGTAATTTAAACAAGAACTTGATCGTGCCATCCGCTGATTCCTGCTTAACGTGCTCAGTCAACGTCTGGATGACAAAGTGCTCTTCAAGTAATTTTATGCATTCTTTATTAACATCCGTCATTTCAGAGAAATTCGTCACACGTGTTCTATAAAGCCACTCCCAGACTTGGGAAGCTCTGAATTTTTTATGGCCATGGTCCGAAAGCCATAATGTCAATTGTTCGAATGTTAAACCATAAATGGACTCTTTATTCATTCGTTACCCTCTTTTCCTTACATTAAGATTTAATATTTTAACCCATTAACCTTACGGGGAATTCCCCCGGAATTAGTTCCATCATTTATGATATGGTTCATTTCTATTTATCCGGAAAGCCCGATATATTTGCTCCACTAGAACCAGTTTCATTAATTGATGCGGAAAGGTCATTTTCGAGAAGGAAAGGGCATAATCACTTCTTGATAACACCTCAGTGCCAAGCCCAAGCGACCCGCCAATAATAAAGGCAATTTTGCTCTTTCCATAGGTGGCGAGCTGATCCAAATGAGTGGCCAGCTGCTCTGAAGTAAGCTGTTTTCCATTGATCTCAAGCGTTATTACGTAGGTGTCCGGGCTGACTTTCGCCAGGATTCGTTCACCCTCCTTTTGCTTTACAATGTCCATGTCCGCTGCACTCAGGTTCTCCGGAGCTTTTTCATCCGGTACTTCGACAAGTTCTATATTAGCATAGGCGCTTAACCTTTTTGTATATTCAGCAATTCCTTGCTTTAAGTATTTTTCCTTTAGCTTGCCAACAGTAATAATCGTTATTTTCATATATATCCTCTAGCTTTCATTATGTTTTTACTATCAATTGTTGGATTTGCCTACCTATTATCATACCTTACAGTGACCTATAAGCAAAACAAGCATATCCTTTCCAATTTTTAATGCATTTAAAATAAAAACCGCTGCCCCTGAAAGCGGCAACGGTAACTTTCATTATTTTTTAATGTGTATTGAAGAAATTGGGCTGGACTTAGTTCAGATCCGATAAGAATTATGTTGATTATTCGTACAACCAAAAGCTTGAATCCAAACCATTCCACCCGCCGCTTCATTCTTCGGAAAATGTTAAGAACAGGTTAAGAACAGGTTACGAACATGTTATCCACAAAAGTTATCCACATATCCACAAAATCTATCCACATGTTGTATGGGAATATTAGTTCCCTACTAGATATATTGCCACGTTTCGACAATATTCACAGGTTGTTGATAACTGATTTTCTTCGGGAACCAGCGTTAAAACCGGATAGGTTTCACATTCGTATACCACTTCATCCAGCGCCATGTCCACGTGTTCCTGACAGCAATATAATTTCATCTTTCATATCTCCTTTCCCACTCATTATTCCCAGTACTTCTATTCCCAATTATCCACAAGTTACTTGAGATTTTTAATTTAAGTATATATCCACAGGTAATCGTAACAAAAAATAAGAAAATCGCAAGGAAATAGAAAGGACAGGAAGCATTTTCTGCCCCCTGTCCTTTTTTGCTTTTAAATTTCGCTGCTTGAAAGTTTGACTTCCGTAGTTTCTTTCTTTCCGTCACGGTAATAAATGATTTTAACTTTATCACCGATTTTCTTTTCGTTGTAAAGGTATTTTCGTAATTCCACAACGTCATGAATTTTTTCATTATCCATTCCGACAATGACGTCAAATTCCTTCAATCCTGCTTTGGATGCTGGAGAGTTGCTTTGAACGCCTGTTATTGCAACGCCAGATGTAACTTTCCTTGGTAACTTTAATGTATTTTGTTGATGGTATTGGGAAATCTCTTCTACAGATGCCAAATTCACACCCAAGAAGGCACGTTTCACTTCACCAAATTCCTCTATATCATTAATAATCGGTATAACTGAATCGATCGGAATGGATAGACCGATTCCTTCCACTGCATTTTCCGCAATCTTCATCGAATTTATTCCGATGACCTGCCCTGACATATTAACGAGTGCCCCCCCGCTGTTACCTGGGTTAATCGCCGCATCGGTCTGGATGACCTCCGCATTCCAATCCACTTGTCCGTCCTCATTGATATCCACCTCTATCGTACGCTCCAAACCGGAGATGATCCCTTGTGTGATCGATCCAGAGAATTGGAGGCCTAATGGATTGCCAATGGCAATTACGGGCTCACCAGGTTTCAATTTGCCGGATTTTCCGAATTCAGCAATGGTTTTGATTTTATCACCATCCACGACAATGACGGCTAAATCCGTCCATGGGTCACTACCTTGCAGTTCAGCTGGCAATTTAGTGCCATCACTTAATGTCACTTCCAGTTCATTAGCGCCTTCAATGACGTGATTATTCGTGACGATATAGGCCTTGCCGCCATCTTTTTTGTAGACGACTCCAGAACCAGTGCCGGCTTCTGCCGAACTGTCCTCTGCATTGTTCCCTTGACCCCAGAAGTTCGTTTCCTGAATGTTAGTGATCCCGACCACTGCGTCGCTGGCCTTATCAACGGCATTGGTGACGGCACTTGTTACATCAACTGTAAGGTTTTGCTGGGCCTGCTCCGTGGACTCACTCCCCGTTGATTTTTCCGTTGTAATTTCGTTATCATCGTTATTTAACAGCCCGCTTCCCGGTAACATAAGTAAGGCCCCGATGATGACGCCCCCCAAGCCTGCTAGAAAATAGCCCAAATGGCCTTTTTTCCGTTTATTTTGGTTCTCATCATTCTGATCATAATAACCCAAGACCGCCCCATCCTCTCATTTTAGGTATGAATTATAGCAATTCTATTGTTTGGTATCCTCCTTCAATTATACTCAATTACCGAATTTTTTCTAAAAAAATGAATGCTTTTATTTAAGGGGAAACGTAAAATTGACCAGTATACAGCCCTTTTCCTTTTACCTATACAGTTCTAACCAAACGATTCCCCTTTTAATCCGATTCGTAACTTACGAATCGAAATTTTTAAAAATAAAAAAGGAATGAACAAGGCATCCCTCATCCATTCCTTTTATTTATAACGTAACAAGTTCCGTTGGTCTTTTCGGGTCAGTATCATATAAGGAAAATTGTTCGCCAACGATGATCCCCTTTGTCTTTAACGTCTGTTCCACCGACATTCTTGCTAGATCCTTCATATTGTTATCAAGGCTTAAGTGGGCCAAGTAAATCCGCTTGGTCTTATCACCTGCCACTTCACTCATTGCAAGGGCAGCGTCTTCATTACAAACATGTCCGACATCACTTAAAATCCGGCGCTTGATGCTCCATGGATATTTTCCCATCCTCAGCATGGACACATCATGGTTACTTTCAAATACGTAAGCATCGGCATTCGAGATGATTCCTTTCATCCGATCACTTACGTACCCTGTATCGGTAATGACCACAAGTTTCTTATCCTCATGATGAAAGACGTAAAACATCGGCTCTGCCGCATCATGTGAAACGCCAAAAGATTCTATATCAAGACTGCCGAACGTTTTGACCTGTTCCATGTCGAATGTGAATTTTTGTTCGGTTGCAATTTCACCGATTGATCGATCCATGGCATTCCATGTTTTTGCATTCGCATATATCGGGAGTTTATGTTTTCTGGCAACCACGCCAAGACCTTTAATATGGTCGCTGTGTTCATGGGTAACAAGGATACCGGATAACTTCGACATATCACGGCCTATATCCTGAAACAATGCTTCCAGGGCTTTACCGCTTAAGCCGGCATCGACAAGGAATGATTGATCCTCCGTTTCCACGAAAAAGGCATTTCCTGTACTCCCGCTTGCGAGAACACTAAAATGCATTGTCATCTTTACTCACTCCAGTATTTTTTCTTCTGTATTCAATTCAATGACCTCTCCATCAAAAGCATTCACGAAGAGATCCGTTTCGTCATCAATGACCACCCACCATGTTGGCACAAGTAAATGTGACACAGATGTCGTCTGCAGCGAATTATAAAAGCCCAGTTTCACATTCGTGACTTTGCTTTTGGGATCAATATCACCATTCTGATACAATGCTCCAATAGCATTTAAAGCAGATACCAATTCTTTAGGTTTATTGAATTTTTTGATTCCCTCTAAATACATCTGTTCATAGGAAACGATTTCACCCTTCTTGTTCAGATATAAAGTGACCTTCCCCTTACTATTATTATAAAACATCTTTTTATCTGCCACTTGATAGCAGATGATGGTCTGGTTGATTTCATCATAGCTCCAAAAATGATACTCACTTCCATTTAAAATATACTCCTTCAGGAATATATCAAGGTCTGCAGCATTAATTTCCGCTTTCATGCCAACCGGTATCTTAAATGTACCTACAAGCTTATTATCATCGATAATTTTTGCTTTTTGATTCTTTAGGTGCTGTATATCTTTCTTCTCGAAATTCTTGCTTTGGGCAATCAGGAATTGATCCTTCAACTTTTGTTTCGGAAGTGGGGTTTCTATTGAAATCTCATCTTCTTTCAAAAGTTCATCCGTAAGGGGCTCCGTAAAGCTTTCTAATTGGGAGTCATTAATCTTTTCCAGGAATTGATAAAGAAGAAAAATATTCAAAATGAAGAAAACCATGATGAATATCGACTTTGTATTATTCCAATCCACTTTGATCGCCTCCTTCTTCAAAAGGCACAATAAACCATTTATCGCCTACACGATAATACCAAGTGGGATCGAGTGTAACTAGAGTTACAAGTTTGGAATCGAGGGATTTATTCAATCTATAACCAATCGAGATGTCCTCCACGCTTTTGAAATCGATATTATCTTTCGATTTCAACTGATTCAAGACTTCTCTGCCACTTTTTAAAGTCATTTCCGACCCTTCAGACGGAAGGACTGAGGCAAGTGAAAAGTACGGGCGGTCATAGCTATAAATTTCTTCTTTTCCCCAAATTTGCTCGATTTCTGTCATTCCGGATTCATTGAAGGCCGGATAACCATTTACGAATAAGCGGAATACCACTCGTTGTTCATTCTCTGACATATAGGCAAAGCGGTAATTGTTATCTTCCCAACCGTCATGATCATTGATGAAATTAATGCTTTTTTGCAAAAGGTCACTGGAATTGCCAAATAACTTGATCTTTTGTGCCGGATTGATATAAGAAATTAAGTAATTCTCTTTATTGACCGTCATAAGTCTTGTTCCATCCGTGTATTCCTCACCGACCGAAACGGGTTCCTGGCGTACGAACTTCGGATAAGTAAATAACGCATTTTTCAAGTTTCCAATATCCAAATAGTCAATATAATATTCAAGTCTGTTGATTTCCACTGGGTTTTCCGGGACGAACAGCGTCCTTTTGCTGTTTATCGTTTCGGCCGTGTATTCAGGGTGCTTATCGTATGAACCCCTATAAAATGAATCCATGAAATTCCTTAGTTTTTTAGAGTCGACCATCCCTTGATAAATCTTCTCTTGATCGTAGGAAACAAAATAAACGGCAGATTCATTACCACTGATATCCTTTTGTTTAATGATGATTCGATCGAATGAAAATCCAGGCACTTCCGTATCCGTTATTTTCAATACCGTTTTATAAAGAGCGATGGGTATATCATCGGCAAATTCTATTTCAATCGACCCATCTTCATGGACAAAATCGTCAAATTTCCTTTGCAGCCTTTTTACGGATACCTCTTTTATGCCGCTGAAACGCCATTGCAAAAATTCTTTTTCCATTTCATTTATTTCTACCGGATTGGAAGTCTGGAAATGCTGCCCATTGCCATGGAAAAGGATACTGACTGGTTTAATGACATCACTGACAATCTGGACATCGCTTTTAATCTTTATAAATTCCGACGATTGTTCAAATAGATCATATTCAGGCTCGTACGTCCAAATGCTCCATGTCAAAAAAATGCTTGTCCCAACCAAAATAATCAGTATGATACTTTTTGCACGTTCAAAATTCATGACCAATCATCCTCTTCTTCCTGTTCGTAAGGAAGTGTAAAGAACACAGTAGTTCCTTTTCCATCCACACTTTCCGCCCATATTTTCCCGCCATGCGCCACGACCATCTCTTTTGCGATCGCTAAACCAAGCCCTGTCCCGCCTAAGTTACGGGCCCTTGCTTTATCCACACGGTAGAAGCGGTCGAATATTTTATCAATGACGTTTTTCGGGATACCCACTCCTTGATCTGTAATGCTCACAATGATAAAGCCATCAGATGCCCTGACGCGGAAAGTCACTTGACCCCCTTCAGGTGAGTACTTTAATGAGTTGGAGATTACATTATAGAGAACCTGGGTGATTTTATCTTCATCAATATCCACAAAATAAGCTTCCTTCGGCAAATCACGTTTAAACGTGATGTCATCATTTTTCGTCATTTCAAAACGATCGATGATGTGGTCATAGAATTTATTGAAATTCACCCAGCCCGTTTTAAGCCTGTAATCTTTACTGTCCATTTTCGAAAGCTGTAACAGATCATTAACAAGCCTGATCATTCGCTCCGTTTCATTTTGGGTCACGCTTAAAAAGGATGGAGCGATTTCCTCGTCCTTCCATGCACCTTCAGCCAATGCCTCCAGGTAACTTCTCATCGTCGTTAACGGAGTTCGCAGTTCATGTGATACATTGGCAACAAACTCCCTGCGCTCGCTCTCGATTTTTTCCTGCTCTGTTATATCATGCAAAACAGTAATCAAACCATTGACGAATCCCGTTTCCTTTTGAATGACCGAAAAGTTCCCCCTCAAAACGAAAGGCCGATTTTTTTTGCTGTAATCAAGGATAATGGACTCTCGCTCTTCCAGTAAATCCTCGAATTTATATTCTTCTTCAAGACCCAAAACCTCAATGATCGGTTGGTTCATGACGGTTTCACTCGAGACATTCAATAATTGTGCCGCCGGTTCATTAATCAAGTTCACCCGACCGCGCCTGTCCGTTGAAATTACGCCATCGGTCATATTGGCAAGGACAGATGATAGCTTACGCCGCTCTCCTTCTGTGCTTGATTGCGACTCTTGAAGCTTTTTGGTCAAATTATTGAAAGTGACGGCAAGCTGGCCTATTTCATCATCGCCATATACCCTAACTTTTCTGGAGAAATTCCCTTTCGCCATCACCAGGGCCTGTTTTCTCATATCGGACATTGGCCTTGTGATCGTCCGTGCGAGCAGGATTCCCAAGATGGCCGTAATGGCCAAGGCTATGGCAGTACCCGTCATGAAGATACTATTGATTTCATCCATCTGCTCAAAGACATTTTCCATCTCTGCTATTACATAGACGGCGCCAATGACCTCCCCATTTGCTTCAATGGGTGTTGAAAGGACCCAGAGCCGCCTGCCTGTTTTCTGATCGCGAAATACATCACTATCTTCTTTTCCAAAAGTGAGCGTATTCTTAATAAGGACCTCTGTTGTCTTCTTCCCTACAATATCCTGGTTGCTTGGGGCTGAAGTCCCGATCACGCGTCTGCTGCGGGTGTCGATGACACGTACTTCCGAAATATCATTCGATGAATTATCCCGGTCTTTCAGTATCGTATCGATCGCTTCTTCGAGGGTCGGATCTTCCTCTCCCCTCTCTTTTTCCATTTCTTCACCAATGCTGTAGGTAAGCAGGTTAACGTGACCTTTTATTGATTTCGTAAAGTTCCCGACAAGATTTTCTTCCAATTCCCCAACAAAATACACCCCGATTATTTGCATTGCTACGAAAATGAGCAATACATAAATCAGAACAAATTTAAAATGGATTGAGCGAAAAAAACCAACCTTTTTCATAGAAACTACTCCTGTTCAGGGTTACGCAGGTAATAACCGACCCCTCTTCTAGTTACAATCCAGCCAGGATGACTTGGATTGTCTTCAATCTTCTCACGAAGACGTCTGACCGTTACATCGACCGTCCGTACATCACCAAAATAATCATAGCCCCACACGGTTTGTAATAAGTGCTCCCTTGTCATGACCTGACCGATGTGCTTCGCCAAGTAATGAAGCAACTCAAATTCTCGATGCGTTAATTCAATCGTTTCGCCCCGCTTGGATACCACATAGGCATCCGGATGGATAGTGAGCGTTCCTATCGTAATTTCCTTCGGTTCATTTTCTTGATCGGGAACCGGAACAGCTTGCTGACGTCTTAGGTTCGCCTTAACGCGGGCAATTATTTCCCGGGTACTAAATGGCTTTGTCACATAGTCGTCTGCACCAAGCTCCAACCCTAAGACCTTATCAATCTCTGAATCTTTTGCCGTTAACATGATGATCGGCGTTTCATACTTCTTCCTTACTTCCCTGCAAACTTCCATGCCATCACGCTGCGGTAGCATGATATCAAGTAAAATCAAATCGGGTTGCCGTTCTTCTACCATTTTGAGGGCTTCATTGCCATCGTAAGCACAAAAAACTTCATATCCTTCTTTTTTCAGATTGAATTGTAATATATCAGCAATTGGCTTTTCGTCATCCACTACCAGAATCTTTTTATCCATGTACTTATCTCCTTTTTTAATAACTGAACTGAATCTATTAAAAAACGTGTCCTTATCCGGGACCTTATTCACTTTTCCTTCTGCTTGCACAACGCCGGCAACCGAGTTTTAGCAAAGTTACATATATATACCCATTAAAAGGGGCTGAACACCGGAATGAAAGCAAATTGTCTCTATTCTACTTTATCATTTTATAGGCATTAAATCACCTTTTTCCTATTATTCTCATCTATGTATGAAGCAAAGAAGTCTTCGAATAATTTTCGAAGACTTCCATCGATTACTGGCTTATATAGTTTAGCGGATTAACGAGAGACCCGTTTTTATATATTTCAAAGTGGAGGTGGACACCCGTCGAGTTACCTGTTGAACCCATCATGCCAATTTTCATGCCTTTTTCAATCTTTTGTCCTGCTTGTACATCTATTGAATCCAAATGGGCATATACTGTCTTATACCCGTTATTATGATTGATCGTTATCTTATTTCCATATCCTCCGGAGTTTCCGGCAGTTTCGATTATCCCATGATCTGCTGCCGTTATCGTCCTGGTGGCTGGCCGGGCAATATCTATACCTTTATGCAGTTTCCCCCAGCGCTGACCCTGCTTACTGGAAATATAGCCCCCATCTGCAGGCCAGGAATATGTACCGCTGCCCTGTGAAGGAATGACCTTGGTGCCTTTTCTGGTGATTTCTGTTTTGGCTTTTTCCGTGACTTCTTTTTTTGCGATCTTTTCACTGATTTTCTTTCCGTTTGTTTCGGATACATTATAGGTGGACGCAAGAATCCCCTCATTCCCTATTTGTTCAGTAATTAGCTCGCCCTTAGGAAGTTCGTCATCCTCCTTCACTTTCTTTTCAAAAGGAATCCTCTCTTCCTTAAATACTTCTCTTTCTACCATTACGTTCACATAGGGGGTACGCTGGGTCACATAGAGACGCTCGCCCTCTTTAACACCTTTGTTCTCATCCTGTCCCGGATTTAGCTCCAGCAGTTGATCCAGGTCCATATCATGGCTAGTGGCAATGGCTTCAAGATCATCATCTTCCTTAGCTTCATAGATCGTCGTTTCTTCCTTTCCTTTTTCTATCATGGAAAGGGTTTTATCGACGCTCTTGATTTCGTCTGGATATACCATTGTCTCTTTAAACGTAACGGGAAGTGAAAATTCGATGTCCAGAATTCTACTTCCTGGCTCTTTTAACGGATCCGCATCTTTTTCACTTTCCTTTTTACCTGATTCATATTCAGCGTATTCCTTATCATTCACATATAATAAAGTGATTTTCTCCAAAACGTCCTCGGCATCTTCCTTTGACGCAACATAAGCGACCGCCTGATTATCTATGTCGATTTCATAAGCCTCTGCCTTCACATTCAACTGATCTTGAATTCCCTTAACAGCCTGATCCTCTTTTACCTCTTCATCGAATACCTTCTCAGGTACAAACGTCAGCTGTGTCTCCTTATCGAATGTAAAGTCTGGATAATCTTCCTGTGCTTCTTCTACCTTATCGGCTACGATCTTTTCGATTTCCGTTTCATCCGTCACACTTCCGACGAACTCATCGTTAAAATAAACATGCTGAATAGTTGTAGTTTCCGATATCCCAGCAGCAGTTACCCGATTTCCTGCAAGCATTAAAATGACGGAAACCATCAACAGGATGATCCCCTTGCCTTTTGAGCTAAACATATATTGTCCTCCTTAACGGCTCAGTCACCAATTAAGAAACTAATCAATTTTATTTTGAGATTTATTAGTCCAATTTAAATATCCACATGCTTATGACTGATTTCTATAATGATTTTTATCACTCATAACTCTACCATATTGAGAAAAAAAACAAGAAACAGACTTCATAATGTAATGGAACTGTATAAATCGTGACAACATGTACCAATAAATATAGTAATGGGGAAAGTTCAATAAACTGCAGAAAAAGGAGTGGGCCTAGGCCCAGTAAGGTTAAAAGCGAGTAATTAGCCAAATTGGTCTAAATTGGTATGTTACAAATCGTTAACAATCTATTAACAAGATTTCATTCAAAATACATTTGGACGCAAAACAAAAAAACGCCCTAAAGGAAAGGCGTTTATAAAAGGATGGCTCAGGACGGAATCGAACCGCCGACACAAGGATTTTCAGTCCTTTGCTCTACCGACTGAGCTACTGAGCCAAATATTCTATTTTAGAAAAAAATAAAATGGCGGTCCCGACGGGAATCGAACCCGCGATCTCCTGCGTGACAGGCAGGCATGTTAACCGCTACACCACGGGACCAGTAAAGCATTTATATAAAGAAGTGACCCATACGGGATTCGAACCCGTGTTACCGCCGTGAAAGGGCGGTGTCTTAACCGCTTGACCAATGGGCCGGAAAAAATGGTGAGCCATGAAGGATTCGAACCTTCGACCCTCTGATTAAAAGTCAGATGCTCTACCAACTGAGCTAATGGCTCGTTCTAATGAAATGTTCGTTTTCAGGATGTTAACTTAACATCCGTATCTTGTTAACGGCTTGTTCTATTGTGACGACGCTTTTTATAATATCATGGATAATATAGTTTAGGCAATAGTTTTTTTGAAATAAAATTATTTTTTCATTTTCCAACAGTTTGGATCTTAATAACGAAAGAAGAGCCGGCAAAAAAGCCAGCTCCTTTTTCATGAATTACGCTAGACGCCAAGGGCTTCTCACGACATTAGTTTGGTTACGGTCAGGACCGACAGAGAAAGTGGTCAAAGGAATGCCTACCAATTGAGATACGCGCTCTACATAGTGGCGAGCGTTCTCTGGAAGCTCATCCAATGATTTGCAGCCTGTGATGTCTTCTGACCAGCCTGGAAGCTCTTCATAGACTGGTTTACATTCGCCGATCGCTTTCAAAGTCGCTGGAACCTCATGAATGATCTCGCCTTTGTAATCATAAGCCACACAAATTTTGACTGTATCAAGACCTGATAATACGTCAATTGAGTTCAATGATAAATCGGTAATCCCGCTGACACGGCGAGCATGGCGAACGACAACGGCGTCAAACCAGCCTACACGGCGCGGTCTGCCTGTAGTTGTACCATATTCACGGCCAATTTCCCGGATTTGGTTGCCGACTTCATCATGTAATTCTGTTGGGAATGGACCATCGCCCACACGGCTTGTATATGCTTTACATACTCCAACCACATGGTTGATTTTCGTAGGACCTACACCAGAACCGATTGTAACTCCACCTGCAACTGGGTTAGATGAAGTGACAAATGGGTATGTTCCTTGATCGATATCAAGCATAACACCTTGTGCCCCTTCGAATAATACCCGTTTTCCTTCATCAAGTGCGTCATTCAATACAACGGATGTATCACAAACATATTTCTGCACTTGTTGTCCGTACTCATAGTATTCTTCCAGGATATCTTCGATTTTGAAACCTTCCGTTTCATAGAAACGTTCAAACATACGGTTTTTTTCGACAAGATTTTGAGACAATTTTTCCTCGAAAATTTCACGGTCCAAAAGGTCTGCCATGCGGATTCCGTTACGAGCAGCTTTGTCCATATATGCAGGGCCGATTCCCTTTTTAGTCGTTCCAATTTTGTTGGCGCCTTTACGGTCTTCTTCAACTTCATCCAATTTGATATGGTAAGGAAGAATGACATGTGCACGGTTTGAGATACGAAGATTATCCGTACTCACCCCATGGCTATGTAAATAAGCAAGCTCCTCTACAAGAGCTTTTGGATCAACCACCATACCATTTCCAATGACACAAATCTTATCACTATAAAAAATCCCTGACGGAATTAAATGCAGTTTATAGGTAACGCCGTTAAATTTTATTGTATGCCCTGCATTATTCCCACCTTGATAACGAGCGATGGCTTCCGCATTCTGGGATAGAAAATCTGTTATTTTACCTTTACCTTCGTCTCCCCATTGTGTACCGACTACTACAACTGATGACATCTGAATAAAGCACCTCCAAAGGTTCACGTAATACCGATCATTAACCGGTTCTTATCAAACAAACCTATTTTATCAATAATCCAAACTGGAAGTCAATACAAAATCCGAACAATACACTTTTTAAAAAATTCTTTGTTCGTAAATATGAGAATTTCTTTCCGTTTTTTTTGGATTGTCAAACATTATTGTACCCTCTGATTTCTTTTTCTATTATCATATGGGCCTTTCTTTTTCCCGAAACAGAGAAAGCCCGCCATTGCAAGAATGGCAGGCAGTTTTCTATGCGCCGGGAGACATCGAATCATCATCGAAGCGGCGTTCAAGGTTAACGAATTTATTATATTCTTTCACGAATGCAAGCGAAACCGTGCCTACAGGACCATTACGCTGTTTCGCTATAATGATTTCGATGATATTTTTATTCTCGGATTCTTTATCATAATAATCATCACGGTATAAGAATGCGACGATATCGGCATCTTGCTCGATACTCCCGGATTCCCTGATATCAGACATCATCGGACGCTTATCCTGACGCTGCTCCACTCCCCGCGATAGCTGGGAAAGGGCGATGACGGGCACTTTAAGTTCACGAGCGAGCGCTTTAAGTGAACGTGAAATCTCGGATACCTCTTGCTGACGGTTGTCGCCTGAACGACCATCGCCTTGAATTAACTGCAGGTAATCGATTAATATCATGCCAAGGCCATGTTCCTGCTTCAAACGACGGCATTTTGAACGGATTTCACCAATCCTCACACCTGGCGTATCATCGATATAAATGCCGGCATTCGACAAGCTTCCCATCGCCATCGTCAGTTTACGCCAATCCTCATCAGTTAAGGAACCTGTCCGTAAATTCTGAGCGTTGATATTTCCCTCAGCACAGAGCATACGCATAACGAGCTGCTCTGCACCCATTTCAAGACTGAAAATCGCTACATTCTCCTCCGTTTTGGTCGCAACGTTTTGAGCGATATTCAATGCAAAAGCGGTTTTACCAACCGAAGGACGGGCACCCACTATGATGAGGTCATTACGTTGGAACCCTGCTGTCATTCGATCCAGTTCAGCAAACCCTGTCGGTATTCCCGTGACATCCCCTTTACGGGTAGTCAAAACTTCTATGTTATCGTACGTCGCAACCAATACATCTTTAATATTTTGAAAAGACCCGGAATTTTTACGCTGGGCCACTTCCATGATCGTTTTTTCTGCTTCCCCGAGCAGCTCCTCGACCTCGTCCTCGCGACTGTAGCCTTCCTGAGCGATGTTGGTAGCTGTCCTGATCAAACGACGCAGCAATGACTTCTCCTCGACGATGCGGGCATAATATTCAATATTGGCCGCGGTAGGCACCGATCCGGCCAATTCACTTAAATAAGAAACACCGCCAACTTCTTCAAGGTTTTTTGTCGCAGCCAGTTCCTCTGTCACCGTAATCAAATCGACAGCTTTTCCTTCGTCATTCAATTTAAGCATCACATTAAAAATCTTTTGATGAGAGCTTCTGTAAAAATCCTCCGGAATCAAAACTTCCGATGTAACGGTCAATGAAGAGGGCTCTAGAAAAATGGCTCCCAGTACAGCCTGTTCGGCTTCTATATTTTGAGGGGGAATCCTATCCTGAAATTGTTCTATCATATCTTAAAACCTCCCATTCTAAGAGGATACCTTTTATATGTTTCTAGTAAAAAAGAAAAAAGTGAAAGGACAACTTGCCCAATCACAATTTTCGTCTATCTCTATTTTATCAATTTTTCACAGATATGAAACAGCTAAAATTAGTTAATTTCTTTCACATGCACAGTCAGTGTCGCAGTGACTTCAGGATGAAGCTTGACTGGAAGCTTTGTATGCCCTAAAGTGCGGATGCCGTCAGCAAGCTCCATTTTACGTTTATCAACCTTGATACCGTGTTTTTTCTGAAGCTCTGATGCAATTTGTTTAGTCGTGATGGAACCGAATAAACGCCCGCCCTCACCGGCTTTGGCAGATAGTTCAACCGTTAATTTCTCCAGCTGCACTTTCAATTCTTCAGCATGCTGCAGCTCTTCTGCTGCAAGTGATTCTTCTTTATTTTTCTGGGCTTCCAATGTTTTTACATTTGTATTATTTGCTTCAACGGCCAATCCTTGTTTTAGCAGGAAATTATGTGCATAACCATCTGCAACGTTTTTAACTTCCCCTTTTTTCCCTTTACCTTTAACGTCTTTAAGAAATATTACTTTCATTCTTTTTGTCCCCCTTCTAAATATTCATCAATAGCTACCTTTAATCGACTTTCGGCTTCATCAATGGAGCATACCTGTTGAGTGGCTGCATTTGTTAAATGTCCGCCTCCATTCAACATTTCCATGATCACCTGTACATTGATATCACCAAGAGAACGCGCGCTTATGCCAACTGTATCATCAGATCGCTTAGCCATTACGAAAGAAGCCGCAACGCCATCCATGGTCAATAGGGTGTCCGCAGCTTGAGCGATGAGCACCTGATTATGAACTTGATCGGTTTTTGCAGAGGCAATGGCAATTCCCTTTTTATAAAAGATGACTTCCTCAATGAGCTTCGAACGTTTGATATAGGTGTCCACATCTTCTTTTAAGAATTTCTGGACAAGTACCGTGTCAGCTCCATGCGCCCTTAGATAAGAGGCTGCATCGAAAGTGCGTGAACCCGTTCTTAAGGTGAAGCTTTTCGTATCGACGATGATACCCGCAAGAAGCGCCGTTGACTCCAACATATCAATCTTTGAGCGTTTCGGCTGATATTCAAGCAGTTCGGTTACAAGCTCTGCTGTTGAAGATGCATATGGCTCCATATAGACGAGCAATGAGTTCTTGATGAACTCCTCACCCCGGCGATGATGGTCGATGACTACAACCTTATCGATCCTATTCAATAACCGCTCTTCAATCACCATGGAAGGTTTATGTGTATCGACCACAACCAGCAAGGTCTCATCCGTAATCATTTCAAATGCATCATCAGGTGTTATGAACCGGGAATACAGCTCTTCTTTATTTTTGATCTCTTCCATTAAACGAAGGACACTGCTATCGAGCTGCTGGGTGTTAATGACAATATAGCCTTCACGTTCATTCATTTGGGCAACTTTCAAGATGCCGATCGCTGAACCAATTGCGTCCATATCCGGGTTTTTATGGCCCATGACAATGACTTTATCGCTATCAAGGACTATATCCTTCAATGCATGGGAAATCACACGGGCACGGACCCTCGTGCGTTTTTCCATCGGATTCGTTTTGCCGCCATAGAATTTCACTTTTCCATTCGCTTGCTTTATCGCTACCTGGTCACCGCCACGTCCTAAAGCGAGATCCAAGCTGGACTGTGCAAGCGTACCTAGTTCCGGCAAGGATGACACGGCCGTGCCGACCCCGATGCTCAGGGTCAATGGTACATTTTGCTTGGCCGTCGTTTCCCTGATTTCATCCAAAATCGAGAATTTGCCCTTCTCAAGCTGATGAAGGATATGCTCATTGAAGACAGCGATAAATCGTTCCGAGGAAACCCGTTTAAAGAAAACACCATTATCCCTTGCCCATTTATCAAGAAGTGAGGTAACCAAGCTATTAATGCTGCTTTTACGCTGATCATCCATCCCCTGTGTCAAATCATCATAATTATCAAGAAGAATGATCGCAATTGCCGTCCGCTCATCTTCATATAATTTCTCAATTTCCACTTGCTCCGTCACATCAAAAAAGTAAAGAAGCCTTTCTTCACGCTTATGGACCACCTTGAATTTCCGATCATGGAGCGTAAGCGTCTCAGTCTCGATCTCTTGCTTGATTAACGGTACTATCGAGTCCGCAACATCGTATAGCGATCTTCCTGCCAAGGAGTCTTCACTAAAACAAGAAGCCAGGAATGGATTGGTCCATTCAATGTAATAATCCTCATTAAAGAGCATGATCCCAATCGGCATTTCCAATAACGCTTCCTCGCCCACCTTCTTTAAACGATAGGATAAAGTCGTTATATACTCTTCTGTCTTTCGTTGCTTTTTTTCTACCATTCTTAATGTTAAATAAAATAAACCAGCAAGAATCAATAGTCCAACAAGTGCAATAACCCAATTATAATAAGCCAGTACGCCCAAAAGTAAAACGACTGCGGCCAGCACCCCATACAATGGGGACTTAATCGAGTATTCTTTCAAATAAGATGGCATAGTTTCAGCTCCTAAAAGCATCTGTTTTACAAAAAGTCTTCTATTCCTTTTTCTTGATTGTCTCCCTAAAAGGAAAGCCTAAATCTATTATACCTAAAAATCGAACGGCCGTCGTAATAATCGGAATCGGCAGCAGCAAAGAAAAAACCACGATTAAAACGGGTATGGCCTTAGCCCATGACTTAACATGAGCGATGTAGAATATCAGGGAATATCCTTGTAATAAAATGAAGAACTGCAGGATGAAAAATAGGTTCGTTATGGCCATATATACAAAACTGTTCTTGTCCGTATTCACAAAAAGAGCAAGAAGCATCGTAATTAAATAATACCATAAAAGGCTTTTCGGGAGTCGCAGATCTCGAAAATGAGGCCATTTTAACGCCTTATCACTGAATCTCTTCACAATGGGATGCGCAGCAAAGAAAATCAATAAAACCATGATGACGGACATCAAGACAAATAAACTTGGTATCAGCGTGTTCAGCATATCGATTGATTCATACATCCGCTTTTTGACTTGTTCCGTCGGTGCCTGTCCAAACGAATCCATGATGCCGATTGTATTTTCGAGGGAACCCTCAGCCATGTTCATCGATTCTTCTATGTAATTAACATCCGTTATCAATACTGAAGCTGCATATATTAATAAAATGCCTCCCAGGAAGACAAGGACTGCGCTAATGAACATAGGTGCCATCGGTTTGTCCTTTTTCAAAAAATAGCCGATCGCAATTCCCGTTGCCCCCATGAGCAAAGTCAGCGGAACAGACAATATCGTCCCGATGAGGATCGACAATAATGAAGCTACAAATAAGTAACCAAGGCTCCACGATAACTTTTGTTTGATTGTGACCAGTATGAATGGAATGGGTAAAAAGAAAGTAGTGAAAATGCCCAATAGTGGGACTTGGATGGTGATGAACAATAAAATGCAATATAGTGCCAGTAGGGCTCCTCCCTCGGCAATTCGTCTCCCGCTATTCATCCTTTTTCACCCCCTGTTATTATTGATGTCTTTTCTCCATCTTTATATTGTATCCGTTACGGCCAGGATATTTCAAACATCACATTCTTTTTTAGGATATGATTATTTTTTCTAAGGAAAACGTCCGGATAACTTCCTTTTGAAATAAAAAAACCGCAATTCGCGGTTTTTAGGCATATGTGACAACTTATAAAAAAGGCACATTAAGGATAACTCCTCAATGTGCCAATTTATTATTCACCAGATACATATGGTAGTAATGCCATAGTACGTGAGCGTTTAATAGCAATCGTTAATTTACGTTGATATTTAGCGCTTGTGCCAGTTACACGACGTGGTAAAATTTTACCGCGTTCTGAGACGAATTTTTTAAGAAGATCTACATCTTTGTAATCAATTTTAGTGATTCCGTTAGATGTGAAATAACAAACCTTTTTACGCTTACCGCGTCCTTTACGTCCACCCATTGCCATGATAAATTTCCCTCCCTGCATTTTAAATTTTCATTTTAAACGGCTGTTTAAAATGGAAGATCGTCATCTGAAATGTCGATTGTTTTACCGTCATTTGCAAATGGATCATCATCTACACGAGTGTAGTTGTTATTGCTCCGTTGATTCTGATTAGGATTTTGTCCATACGAACTGTTGTCATTTCCGTTATTATTGCCATAACTTTTTTGACCCCCACCGTAAGAACCGCCTTCATTTCTTTCACCCGCTGAACTGCTTCGTGGTTCAAGGAATTGAACGCTCTCAGCCAGAATCTCCGTCACATATACGCGTTTGCCGTCTTGTCCTTCATAATTACGTGTTTGGACACGTCCATCCACGCCAGCTAAACTGCCCTTTTTCAAGAAGTTAGCTACATTTTCTGCCGGTTTACGCCAAACTACACAGTTAATGAAATCCGCTTCACGTTCACCCTGCTGATTCGTAAAACTACGGTTCACAGCTAAAGTAAAGGTAGCTACGGGAACTCCATTAGGTGTATATCGTAATTCAGGATCTTTAGTTAAGCGTCCTACCAAAACTACGCGATTCATCATCAGAATCAACCCCTAGGTTTCAAGCTTGTTTCTATGAAACAAGATTAGAATTTATATTAAATATCGAATTAAACTTCTTCTCTAGTAGCCATGTGGCGAATAATGTCTTCACTGATTTTAGCAAGACGATCGAATTCTTGAATCGCAGCACTTTCAGCGTTAACTTTAAGAAGCATGTAGTAACCATCACGGAAATCATTGATTTCGTATGCAAGACGGCGTTTACCCCATTCTTTTGCTTCTACTTCCGCACCATTATCAGAAAGGATTGTGTTGAAACGTTCAACTAAAGCTTTTTTAGCTTCTTCCTCAATGTTTGGACGGATGATATACATAATTTCGTATTTTCTCATCACTGTCACCTCCTTTTGGTCTAAGCGGCCCAATTGGGCAAGGAGCAATTATTTATAATTACTCACAAGATAAAATTATAGCATAGTTAAAGAGGCTTTGCAACGGACTGATCGACTTATTACAATTAATTGTAATCTAATGATTTAAGTCTCAAAAAAAAGACCCTACATGGAGAATGGTAGGGTCTTTGAATCTTAAACGTTAAAACGGAAATGGATAACATCGCCATCGTTAACGATGTATTCTTTTCCTTCCAAACGGACTTTACCCGCTTCTTTTGCAGCACCATGGCTGCCCGCTTCAAGTAAATCGGTATAAGAAACCGTTTCGGCACGGATGAAACCACGTTCGAAATCCGTGTGAATGACGCCGGCACATTGAGGGGCTTTCATTCCTTTACGGAATGTCCAAGCACGCACTTCCTGTACACCAGCTGTAAAGTATGTTGCCAATCCAAGCAGATTATAAGAAGCACGGATCAACTGATCAAGACCTGACTCCTCGATTCCAAGTTCAGATAGGAACATTTCCTTTTCTTCACCTTCAAGCTCTGCAATTTCTTCTTCGATTTTGGCACAAATCACGATTACTTCGGCATTTTCCTTAGCAGCATATTCACGAACTTGCTGTACATATTCATTATCATCAGCATTCGCCACTTCATCTTCGCTCACGTTCGCCACGTAAAGCGTCGGCTTCGCTGTAAGTAAATGCATGCCCTTCACGATTTTTTGCTGCTCTTCGGTAAACTCGACGGAACGTGCAGGCTTTTCATCTTCCAATGCTTCTTTTAAAGCTACAAGGATTTCATGTTCTGCCACAGCGGCTTTATCCTTTTGCTTGGCCATTTTTCCGACACGGTCGATGCGTTTGACAACAGATTCCAAATCGGCAAGGATCAATTCAAGGTTGATGACTTCGATATCATCGATTGGATTCACTTTTCCGGAAACATGCGTGATGTTATCGTCTGCAAAACAACGGACGACTTGACAAATTGCATCCACTTGACGGATATGGGAAAGGAATTTATTACCCAATCCTTCTCCTTTACTTGCTCCTTTTACAATCCCGGCGATATCCGTGAATTCAAATGCTGTCGGAACCGTCTTTTTCGGTTTTACCAATTCAGTCAATTTTTGCAGACGGTGATCTGGCACTTCCACGATCCCGACATTTGGATCGATCGTGCAGAAAGGATAGTTGGCAGATTCCGCACCTGCCTGAGTAATTGCATTAAATAAAGTGGATTTACCTACGTTAGGCAAACCGACTATACCAGCTGTTAAAGCCATTTATATTTCACTCCTTCAAGATGATTCGTACATATGGGAAAAGAACTGATCTTCTATAAAGACCCTCCAATTACCTAAACCTTTCCCAATTATAGATTTCGCTTCCTAAAAAGACAAGTAAATCATGATAAACGCAGGACTACTTTCACTCCAAAAAAAAAAGCATGATCACTCCTCATGCTTTTGCAGAACTTTTTTCATTTTCTTCGCGAATTCACGTCGAGGCAGCATCACGCTATGGCCGCACCCTTCACATTTTATCCGGATATCCATACCGAGCCGTATAATTCTCCACTTATTCACTCCACAGGGATGCGGTTTCTTCATTTCCACAATATCCTTAAGTGCAAATTCCTTTTCTTCCATAACCATGAGCCCCCTAATTCCTATGACTCGCTGCCATTGTACGTAGATTTAATCCCACTTGAATCAAGCGCAGCACTCATTTCATTTCTTAATATCCTACTGATTTCAATGTGATGCATCGGCTTTGTTTCCGCTTTAATCCGAAAGACGATTTCTTCAGGACTAATTTTTTCAATTCCCAAAAATTCAGGTGTTTTGATCAATGCATCGTATTTGCCTTCCATACTGTTTAAAAGGTCCACCAGCACCTTCTCAGCACGCTCGACCGATCCATCGTTAGGTATGGTCACATCAACAACAGCCATACTATTTAAAATGGAATAATTCGTGACCTGGATGATGCTGCCGTTGGGTATGAAGTGCAATTCACCTGCACCGCTTTTAATTTTCGTTGTACGAAGCCCGATTTCAATGACTTCCCCTTCAAAATTATTGATTTTAATATAATCCCCAACCGAGAAATGATCTTCAAAAATAACGAAAAATCCTGTAATTATATCCTTGACCAAACTTTGAGCACCAAACCCAATGGCCAAACCGAGAACACCGGCACCAGCGAGTAATGGCATTACTTCAAGTCCGAAAATTTCCAGAATCATCATTAAGGCAATGAAATTGATGACATAGGTAATGATATTTTCGAGCAATTTAATGAGTGTCGCTTCCCTGCGCTCCGATACCCGAATGGGACTCCTTAAACGTGCTTTGAAAAATTTATTCAGAATAGTCTTTCCTATTGTAATAATAATACGCGATAACAACAGAACAAGGAAGATTTTAATAATCCCCTCGCCCATCAGCAGCCATATCTTTTCATCCAATATCTCTTTTGTAACGTTATCATAAATGCGTTCCATATTTTCCTCCTGCCTAATGCAATTAACTGCAAATCTTTTATATCGTCTATATGATTTTTTCCCATATAGACGATTCCTCTACCCTTCATGCATCGAGATAACCATGAAGTAGAGCGATTTTCTCTATTTTATCAATAAATAATGGTTTCTGTACAAAAAAAATTTGGGTATATAGATAAAAGAATTAGAAGTTTTTTCCCAAATATTAAAGTAATTATTTACTAGAAAGTATAAATGAAAACAATTGGTAGAGGATAACGTCGATTCATATCCCCTTCACCTGTTTGCATGTTCTACAAAAAATTCCCTCATCCATAATGTTAAATACCGTATATTTTCCTATTTTTATCCGTATACTGTAATACCAAATAAAGTAAAGGAGTTGAGCCGATGAATCTGAATTCTAGTCTATTTAATAATAATAAAAATAGATTAAGTCGCATCCTGCATGAAGATACGGATGCAGCCAAACAAATTTCCCAGGAATTAATCAACCTCCTACCAACCGGAAAGCTCCAACCAATCGTCATCGTCTGCATAGGCACGGACCGTTCCACAGGCGATTCACTCGGACCACTTGTCGGCACTCTGCTTAGTGAAAAAGCTGAAAACGTTTCTTCTTCATTCCATGTTTATGGTACTCTGGATGACCCTATACATGCGATGAATTTACAGGAAAAATTAAATGAAATCAAAAAGATGCATGCCAATCCCTTTATCGTCGGAATCGATGCTTGCTTAGGGAAAATGAAAAGCGTCGGCATCGTTCAAATCGGCCAGGGCCCAGTGAAGCCAGGGGCTGGGGTCAATAAAGATCTTCCATCCGTCGGAAATGCCCATATTACAGGAATCGTGAATGTAAGTGGATTCATGGAGTTCATGGTCTTGCAGAACACGCGTCTTAATCTTGTGCTAAAAATGGCCAAAACCATTGCCGAGGGGATTTATGAAGCACAAAATCATTATCCAATAAAACCTTCCATCACTCCTTTCACATGGTCATTCAAGCAAGAAAAAACCCTTTGATCGTTTTTTGCTTATCATAAAAAAAGAAGGAAGAGGCCAACCCCTTCCTTCTTTTTTTATACATAATACATGAAAGTAACCAGAATGGCGGTGATCATTATGCCCGGAAGCAGATTTGCCACCCTTATTTTTGTCAGACCGATAATATTCAAACCAATCGCCAAAATCATGACTCCCCCAGTTGCCGTCATTTCCAGTATGAAGGAATCCATTAAAGCAGTTGGGATCATCGTATTGATCTGCCTTGAAAAAATCGCTATGAACCCCTCATAAAGAATGACCGGAAATGCTGAAAAAAGCACACCTATGCCAAGCGTACTGGCAAGGACCAATGCCGTAAAGCCATCGATGATCGCTTTTGTTATCAAAACGTCATGATCATTCCGGATACCGCTATCCAGGGCACCGATGATGGCCATCGCTCCAATGCCAAATATGAGAGTAGCCGTTACAAACCCCTGAGATATCGAAATTCCTTCCTTCGCTTTCATCCTGCGTTCAAGCCAATTGCCTAAAGAATTTAGCCTGACCTCAAGATTCATCCATTCACCGAGGACAGCCCCTCCTACAATACTTAAAATGACAACAAGGAAATTATCGCTTTTAAAGCCCATCTGCAAACCTAAGACCATGACGGCCAAACCAATACCGCTCATGACCGTTTCTTTTATCTTTTCAGGTATATGTTGTAAAAACCTTCCTAAAATCGAACCGATTAAAATGCAGGCACCATTCACCAAAGCCCCTAATAATACCATCTCATCCACCTAATTTTCTGCATATGTCGTCACGATCTTTTCATAAAGGGGATCTAAGAGGATAGGTTCTCTTGATCGATCAAGTTCAAAATTCTCTCTAAATCTTCTTTTGAAAAGAATTCTATTTCTATTTTTCCTTTTTTCTTGCTTTGTTTTATCGTTACGCTCGTTCCTAGTCTTTCACGCAGACTTGTCTCCCGTTGCTTTATGAAGATATCCTTTTTTTCCTGTTTCTTAGGTTTAGTTTCACGTGAAACGGTATCATTCAATTGATGTATATATTGCTCTAGCTGTCTGACATTCATTCCTTCTTTGAGGATTTTATCCGCTACCGGCTTAAGCATCTCTTTTTTCTTTAAACCTAGCAATGCCCGGCCATGCCCCATGGAAATTTCCCCGTCCGAGATATATCTCCTAATCCCTTCAGGCAAAGATAGCAATCTAACATGGTTTGCTATATGGGGTCGGCTTTTCCCCAGCCGATTGGCCAACTGCTCCTGGGTGAATTCCAATTTTTCAAGAAGCGTTTGATAAGCGACAGCCTCCTCGATCGGATTCAAATCTTCCCGTTGCAGGTTTTCCAAAATCGCCAGTTCCATCATCTGCTGTTCGCTCAATTTCCTCACAACGACCGGAACTGTCTTTAAACCAGCTTCCTTGGCAGCACGATAACGCCTTTCCCCAGCCACGATTTCATATCCCTTAATGCTTTCCCGGGCAATAATCGGCTGTAATATCCCGTGTTCCATGATGGATTGCTTTAATTCCTCTATAGCTTCAAGCCGAAAGCTCTTTCGGGGCTGATAAGGATTTGGCCTTAATTCCCTTAATTTGATTTCTCGCACGATTTCATCTTTACTGATCTCCCCACTGTTGAAAAGTGCGTTAAGTCCTTTGCCAAGTCCTTTAGCCATTTGATACCACTTCCTTTGCCAGTTCTAGATAGACCTCCGCCCCTCGTGACTTTGGATCATATATAATTATCGGTTCTCCATGGCTCGGTGCTTCACTCAAACGGACATTGCGGGGAATGATGGTTTGATAGACTTTATCCTGAAAGTATTTTTTGACTTCTTCTATGACCTGGAGACCTAGATTCGTTCTTGCATCCAACATCGTCAATAGCACACCCTCGATTTTCAAATCATGGTTCAAATGCTTTTGGACGAGGCGGACCGTATTCAATAGTTGACTCAAACCCTCCAATGCATAATATTCACATTGTACCGGAATCAAAACTGCATCGGCGGCCGTTAAAGCATTAAGCGTAAGCAAACCCAATGATGGAGGGCAGTCAATCACAATGTAATCGTATTGTCCCTGCACCTCTTCTAACGCCCTTTTTAATCGGACTTCCCTTGAGATGGTTGGAACAAGTTCAATTTCCGCACCTGCAAGTTGAATTGTCGCAGGTATGGCATATAGGTTTTCTACCTTTGTTTCCATGATGACAGTACTGGCCTCGATATCATCAACCAATACATCATAAATACATTGTTCCACATCTGCTTTATCAATACCTGCACCGCTTGTCGCATTTCCCTGCGGGTCAATATCGACCATTAAGACTTTCTGTCCTATGTATGCAAGACAAGCACTTAGACTGACAGAAGTTGTCGTTTTTCCAACACCGCCCTTTTGATTGGCAATGGCGAGAATCTTACCCACGAATTCACCCGCTTTCAACTATCTTCATCACGCTTTTATCTATTGACTTTTACCGTAAATCCATTTATTTCTTTCTATTTTATCATGAATGTTACTGGAAGAAATCGTTTTCTGAAATTCCTCTTAAAATTTGAAATATATCTAAAAGCATTAAAAATCCAGGAAAAGTTGAATGTTTTTAAGGTGGAAATACCAGTTTTGGCGCGAAAATAAAAAAAGCTTGGTAATCGGAGACTACCAAGCGGGTAAGGATAGGGAATCAAGTTTTTTTCTTGGGTATTTTAATCGTGAACTGATAATACTCCTCGAATTCTTCTTCCTCTGCATCCAAGTTTATTCCATTGTCTGTAACCATATTGAGTGATTGGCGTATGGTATTCACGGCAATCCTCATGTCTTTACTAAACGCTTTTCGCTTAGGTTTCGGCTTCTGCACAGTACCCGTCAAGAGCTTGACGACCTGCTCTTCGGTCTGTTTGACGTTTAACCCTTTTTCGATGATTTCCAAAAGCAGTTTAAGCTGCTTTTCAGGACTCTTCAACGGTATCAACGAGCGGGCATGGCGTTCCGTAATTTGCTTTTGAAGAAGTGCATCCTGAACCTCCTGGGGCAGCTTAAGCAGCCGAAGCTTATTCGCCACGGTAGATTGACCTATTCCCAGTCTTTGTGCCAGAGCTTCTTGTGTTAAACTATGCAGCTCCAATAGTTTTCCATAAGCCAAAGCTTCTTCAATCGGTGTCAGTTCTTCACGCTGAAGGTTTTCTATCAGCGCAACGGAAGCCGTTTCTGTATCGGTGAAATCTTTGATTATAGCGGGTGCCAATTCCCAGCCAAGCTTTTGCATGGCTCGAAAACGACGCTCACCTGCAATGATTTCATACTTTCCCTGACCATAAGCCCTTACAACAATTGGTTGAATGATCCCATGTGTATGGATCGTTTGAGCCAATTCGGCAATTTTATCGTCATTAAAAACGGTCCTTGGTTGAAATCGATTAGGCACAATATCAGAAATGGAAATTTTTCTTATCTCTTCATTATTATTGCTAGGTGTCTCCATCTCTAGTTGCTCTTCTTCCTTTTCGCCAAACCCAAAGAACCGCGAAAAAGGATGCTTCATCTTCCTACACCACCTTTTAAAACTCCCAAATAACATATTCTCTATTTAAAGGACAAGTCCTGCATACATTTCCCGACATGGTTATACATATGGCCCTTCACTGTAAAAATCATGTCGACTGGCGCCATCAAGGCAATAATGAGGAATGGACGGCCAGTTATTATAAATATCGGCCGGCTTGCCCAAAATTATTTCCCTGAATCAGCAAGCTAAGGGCACAAGTTTTGACATGTACCGAAAATGCCTTCTTGTTGGCAAATGCAGTATTGAGTGAAAATAATAAGGTCATACATTTATAGTAAAAGAAAATAAGGGCAAGCACCAGCCATATATATCTGAATCATCTACGCTTACTATGAAAACTTACTCATCGTACAGAGATTATTCAATAGGCTGCTTATTCGGTGTCCCTGGTTTCCTCGGGTATTTTTTAGGAGTCTTCTTCACTTTTTTTACAGTAATGATGTTTCTTTCACTATTTTCCTCTGGCAATGTGAAAGGATGAATTTCTTCAATTTTTCCGCCTAACGTAAAAATGGCCTTCTTCCCTGTGTCCATTTCATCTTGTGCACTAGCCGCTTTCATGGCAATGAACGTCCCATCCAGTTTAACGAGCGGCAAACATAGTTCACTTAAAACGGACATCCTGGCTACTGCCCTTGCCATGACAATATCATAGGATTCGCGATGCTCCTGTTTTTGGGCGAAGGTTTCCGCCCGGTCATGATAGAAGGAAACTCCCTTTAATTGCAGGGAATCCGCAAGGTGATTCAAAAAAGAAATTCGCTTATTCAAGGAATCCACAATCGAGACGTGGATATCAGGGAAACAAATCTTCAATGGAATACTCGGAAATCCAGCTCCAGCCCCAACATCGCAAATTCGATATGATTTGTTAAAGTCAAAATAGAAGGCTGCACTGATTGAATCATAAAAATGCTTAAGATAAACTTCTTCTTTATCAGTGATGGCTGTTAAGTTCATCTTTTCGTTCCATTCCACCAATAATCGATAATAAGTGTCAAACTGATCAAGCTGTTGAGGAGAAAGCTCGATCCCTTTCCCCAACAGTGCTTGTTGGAACTGTTCAATATTCATGTCTTTTCAATCCTTTTCGGGTATTTCCATTACTGAGATACTCTGGCAATCTTTCCTTGTTCCAAATAAACAAGCAAAATGGAAACATCAGCGGGATTCACACCGGAAATTCTTGAAGCCTGAGCTACTGATAGCGGGTGGACCTGCTTTAATTTTTGACGTGCTTCCGTTGCAAGACCAGAAATTGCATCATAATCGATATTCTCTGGAATCTTTTTATTCTCCATTTTTTTCAGGCGATCGACTTGCTGCAAGGATTTTTCGATATATCCTTCATACTTGATCTGGATTTCGACCTGTTCCGTCACTTCATCGCTCAGTTCGGCATCACTTGGCGCCAACTTCTGAATATGGGAATAATCCATTTCAGGCCGTTTCAATAAATCGGAGGCCCGGATTCCATCCTTTAACTCACTGCCGCCACTTGCAGTAATGACTTCTTGTACCTCTTTGGTCGGTTTGATGAAGTTTGATTTCAGTCGTTCCTTTTCCATTTCAACCGCTTCTTTTTTCATAAGGAATCGATTGTAGCGTTCTTCTTTGATCATTCCGATATTGAATCCAATTTCGGTTAAGCGTAAATCAGCATTATCATGACGCAATAATAAACGATATTCTGCACGTGAAGTCAGCAATCGGTATGGCTCATTCGTGCCTTTCGTTACAAGGTCATCAATGAGAACTCCAATATAGGCATCCGAACGGCTTAAAATCAGTTCTTCTTTACCCAATGCATTCAATCCTGCATTAATACCGGCCATCAATCCTTGTCCTGCAGCTTCCTCGTAGCCGGATGTCCCGTTAATTTGGCCAGCAGTATAAAGATTTTTGATTTTCTTCGTTTCAAGTGTAGGCCATAGCTGTGTAGGAACGATAGCATCATATTCAATTGCATATCCAGCGCGCATCATTTCCGCCTTTTCAAGTCCAGGAATTGTTTGCAGGATTTTCACTTGTACATCTTCAGGCAAACTTGTAGATAAACCTTGCACATAAACTTCCTTTGTATTGCGACCTTCAGGTTCAAGGAATATTTGATGCCTTGGTTTATCATTAAAACGTACGACTTTATCTTCAATCGATGGACAGTAACGCGGCCCAGTTCCTTTAATCATTCCGGAATACATTGGTGAACGGTGTAGATTCTCATCAATGAGCTGATGTGTCCCCTCATTCGTGTACGTTAACCAGCATGGCAACTGATCCGTTATGAACTTTGTCGTTTCATAAGAAAATGCACGCGGCACTTCATCGCCAGGCTGAATTTCCGTTTTGCTGTAATCTATGGAAGAGCTATTCACGCGTGGCGGCGTTCCTGTTTTAAAACGGACCAAATCAAATCCTAACTGCTCTAAATGTTCAGAAAGCCTGATGGAAGGCTGCTGATTATTAGGGCCGCTTGAATATTTCAGTTCCCCTAAAATGATTTCACCGCGTAAATATGTTCCAGTAGTGATTACGATAGTTTTCGCACGGTACACTGCGCCTGTTTTAGTGATGACACCTGTGCATACGTCGTTTTCAACAATTAATTCCTCTACCATTCCTTGAATCAATGTTAAATTTTCTTGGTCTTCTATCGTCTTTTTCATTTCTTGTTGATAGAGAAATTTATCTGCCTGCGCCCGCAATGCACGAACAGCCGGACCTTTGGCCGTATTTAGCATCCTCATTTGAATATGGGTCTTGTCGATATTTTTTCCCATTTCTCCGCCTAAAGCGTCAATTTCCCTAACGACTATCCCTTTTGCCGGCCCACCAACGGATGGATTGCATGGCATGAAGGCGACCATATCCAAGTTAATGGTGATCATCAACGTTTTAGCTCCGACTCTTGCGGCTGCAAGGCCTGCCTCACTGCCAGCATGACCGGCACCAATAACAATGACATCATAGCTACCTGCTTCGTACTGCATATCCTTTTCCTCCTTTTACGCTTATTTTCCTAAACAAAATTGAGAGAACAATTGGTTGATCAAATTATCCTGAACGCTTTCGCCAATGATTTCTCCAAGTAGCTCCCATGCTTTCGTGAAATCGATTTGAACCAAATCAACCGGAGTACCCATTTCAATAGCATCGATTGCATCTTCGATAGACTGTAATGCCTGTCCCAGCAAAGCTATATGCCTGGCATTGGAAACATAGGTCAGGTCTCCCGTTTCTAAAGAACCCTCGAAAAATAAAGAAGCGATGGCTTCTTCCAATTCATCGACCCCTCGATCCTCCAGTAATGAAGTCGTAACAACTTTATGGGAAGCCGCCTTTTCCTTAACCTTTGCCATATCGATTTTTTGTGGAAGGTCGGTTTTATTGATGATAACGATGACATCCATACCCTCAACCGCTTGAAATAGTTTCTCATCTTCAGTAGTGAAATCATCGGAATAATTCAATACAAGCAATATTAAATCAGCCTCTTTTAATACTGCACGGGACCGTTCAACTCCAATTCGTTCAACGATATCCTCCGTTTCGCGAATTCCTGCCGTATCGACAAGTTTAAGCGGTACACCGCGAACATTGACATACTCTTCGATTACGTCCCGTGTTGTACCTGGAATATCAGTGACGATCGCTTTATTTTCATGAACTAAGCTGTTAAGCAAAGAAGATTTTCCGACATTAGGGCGCCCTATGATAACGGTCGCAAGCCCATCCCGAAGTATTTTCCCCTGTTGGGCCGTGTGAAGCAGTTTCTCTATTTCATTCTTCACATAACTGCCCTTTTCCAAAAATAAACGATGCGTCATTTCTTCGACATCATCATATTCCGGATAATCTATATTTACCTCAACTTGAGCGAGGGTCTGTAAAATTTCTTGACGCAGGTTTTGGATTAATTTTGAAAGCCGGCCTTCCATTTGACCTAATGCAACATTCATGGCTTTATCCGTTTTAGCCCGGATTAAATCCATAACGGCCTCAGCTTGAGAAAGATCGATCCTGCCATTCAAAAAAGCCCGTTTCGTAAATTCACCAGGTTCCGCTAAACGAGCACCTTGTGAGAGAATAAGCTGCAATACCCGATTGACCGAAACGATTCCACCGTGACAATTTATTTCAACTACATCTTCTCTTGTAAATGTCTTTGGACCCATCATGACCGAAACCATGACTTCCTCTATGATTTCACCTGTTTTAGGCTGGATAAGGTGGCCATAATGAATCGTATGTGATTTCACTTCAAGCAATCCTTTTCCACCTGGTCCTTTAAAGATCCTATCGGCTATTTCTATGGCCTCATCACCGCTGATTCTAACAATGGCGATTGCCCCTTCCCCTAAGGGAGTAGAGATAGCGGTGATTGTATCGAATTCCATGCTTTCACCTCTTATATATTGATGGTTCTATTTTTTCCTGTTAATAAAATCGTAGAATCCCTAAATTACTACAATACCACAGTATATTCATGAAAAAAAGTAGATACTCCTGCTCTCAAAGAGTTATCCACATGCAATTAATCCATATTCTGTAATATTCATTTTAGCTTATCCACATGTGAATAACAAATATCGCCCGCTTCCCTTTCTTCCATTCCCTTTACGAATCAAGAGAATATAAAAAGAAATTTGTCAGTTATTGTTGAATTGAGACTTTGAAAAAAAATATTCGACACACAACGATTTCATGGCCTAAAAAAAAACCCCTGCTTAAAAGCAGAAGGTTCATTTAAGTGGAGTAATGACCAAGTGGCGATATGGCTCAGTCCCACTTGAAGTTGTTTTTATTTTTGGATAATCCAAGAGGGCATTATGGATGACCTTACGTTCATAAGATGGCATCGGCTCGAGTGAAACAGCTTTACCTGTTTTCATGGCCTTATTTGCCATTCTTTCAGCCAATTGGATTAAAGTGTCATTGCGGCGATTTCGATAATCTTCTGCATCTACAGTAATGTTCAAAAACTGCTTCGAATATCGATTTGCTACCAGCTGCGCTAAATACTGAAGCGAATTTAGTGTTTGACCCCTTTTTCCAATCAATAATGCAATTTTATCACCTGATAAATGGAATGTTACGTTCTTCCCTTTACGGGTGACATCAATTTGTGCATCGACTCCCATTTCCACGCTGACATTCTTCAAAAACCCAAGTGTCTCTTCAATGGGATCTGCAGGCAATGTCACATGGACAATGGCCTTCCTTGCACCAAATAAACCAAAAAATCCTTTTTTGCCTTCATCTTCTATTTCAATCTCCACGCGATCTTTAGTGCTGTTCAGTTGAGCTAAAGCTAAATTTACTGCTTCTTCGACAGATTGTCCTGTAGCAGTTACCTTTTTCACTTTTTCTTTGCCCCTCCCGCGTTTTCCGCAGCTGCTTTTCTAAGATCCGGACCTTTGATGAAATATGTTTGAACGATACCAAAAAGGTTACCAACTACCCAGTAAAGAGAAAGAGCAGCGGGGAATTTAATAGCAAAAACAACAATCATGATTGGCATGATGTAAAGCATCATCGTCATTTGTGCCGCCATTTGTGGATTGGAGTTCATTCCAGCCATGGACATCTTTTGCTGAATAAAAGTCGTGATACCTGCAACGACCGGTAAAATATAATAAGGATCCGGGGAACCTAAATCAAACCAAAGAAAACTATGTAAAGAAATTTCTTCCGTACGGCTGATTGCATGGTAAAATCCGATCAAAATCGGCATTTGCACCAATATCGGCAAACATCCCGCCAATGGATTCACATTATATTTTGAAAATAGAGCCATTGTTTCTTGCTGTAGTTTTTGTTGTGTGGCAGCATCTTTTGAGCTGTATTTTGCTTGAAGTTCTTTCATTTCAGGCTGAATGGCCTGCATTGCTTTCGAGCTTTTCACCTGTTTGATCATTAATGGAAGTAATGCTAAGCGAATGATAAGTGTAACACCGATGATTCCCAAACCATAGTTCTCGCCAAATGCTTCAGAAAGCCAAATGATCAGGGCTGATAATGGATAGACAATGTATGAATTCCAAAAACCTTCACTCTCCGCAGTAATAGGTTCTTTAATTTCCGTACACCCTGCTAACAACATCATTATCGAGGCTAGTCCAATAATGAGTAATATTCGTTTTTTCAACCGTAATTTCCTCCTAACTGCAATCAATCTTTTTTGAAACAATTGTGAACTGTTCATTAGAAGATTTCAAGGGAAAGCAATCCAATTTTTCCACAGTTTACAATCGGAATTTTCTATATCATCTTTCTCAAGTAACTACATGATCCGAGGAGTGCTTATTCGATATAAGGGGACTTTATTGTTTTTTCTTTTTAAAGTTTAATGATTTAGAACGTTTCAGGACATGGATCAAGCTGCTTTTCACCTGGAAAAAGTCCATCTCTGCCGCTGGTTTTCGAGCAATCACAATATAATCCTTACCCTCTTCTATATCTTCTTTCAATTCCAAAAACGCTTGCCGTATGTATCTTTTGATTTGGTTCCTAACAACGGCGTTCCCGATTTTTTTACTGACTGAAAGGCCGATCCGAAAATAATCCTGACCCGGCTTTTCAAGGACATAGACAACGAATTGCCGATTAGCAGAAGATTCACCTTTTTTAAACACAAGCTGAAATTCGTCCTCTTTCTTAATCCTTAACTTTTTTTTCATTTTTACACCTTCATTACATGAATTGAGTCTCAGTAAATCCCTTATTTTGCGAAAAAAGACCACTGAGACTTTTCAGTGGTCTATGCAGATAATACTTTTCTGCCCTTACGGCGACGTGCAGCGATTACTCTACGTCCGTTTTTCGTGCTCATACGTGCACGGAAACCGTGAACTTTACTATGTTTGCGGTTATTCGGTTGATAAGTTCTTTTCATTATATGACACCTCCCTGAGGAATAACAGTTAAAGACAGTCTTTACAATTATATAGATGGAGGTTTCTACTTGTCAACCTCATCCATAAAAATATTTCATTTTTAATGCTCAATGTCCAGTAGGCCTTTTTTTACTACCTAGCCTATTGTAAATGATTTTGCTCCGAACTGATATAGAAATTTTTGGGGAAAGGGAAATTTCCATCATTTTATCGATAAGCACAAATATGAGATTCGCAATGAATCCTCTCTTGATCGACACAACATTCGACAAATAATGAGAATGAACCTGAATCACTTTCGATCTGTCACATGCGCGTCTTCCGACTTGAACAACTTGGTTCAAGTTAAATTAATTCGAGCCCATAATCACGGTCTGTGGATAAAATTCGACATGTTTTTTTCTATCCACAAACCATTTTATAGACTTTTGCACATAACAATGGCCTGTGGAAAAGTTTTTCCCACAAGCTCGGTAAGTTGTGGATAAAGTTTTCTAACCCATTGCAAGACGCCTGAATTTCTGATATTATATTTGTGTTTTCACTCTGAATAACTTTATCAACAGGGAACGTTTATCCACAGACTGTGTATAACTTGTGGATAGTTTATTCGACCTGTGTATATTAATCTGTCCACAGATGGTGGATATTGTCGAAAACCCTTTTTTCTTCTTTATTATATAATTCCTAAAATACCTGTTGATGAATAAACATTCAAATCTGCACTGGATCACCAGATGTAGTCTGTACAAAGGTTGTACAGCGCAAGATATAGTTTTTAGGCACTTCACATTACACAACACAAAATCCCTTATACAGCTCACCGAACCATTGCTGTCAAAATTAAAATAAAGACGGCAATCGATGAGTTTATTTGTGCCTATACATTTAGATACAATTATTAAAATTTTTTTGCAAAGGAGGGATAAGTTTGGATAACATCGATAGCCTCTGGAACCAGGCGCTCGGAAAAATTGAAAAAAAAATCAGTAAACCAAGCTTTGAAACTTGGCTTAAATCAACCAAGGCTTATTTACTGCAAGGTGATACCTTAACAGTCACCGCTCCCAATGAATTTGCCAGGGATTGGCTTGAAGAACGCTATTCCCATCTTATTTCCGATGTATTGTTTGAACTTACCGGTGAGGAATTGGAAGCAAAATTCATCATTCCCCCCAATCAAGAAGATGATGATTTTACCGTTCCTGTTCAGCCTAAAAAGATAAAAAAACAGGATAAAGAGCATGCTGCATTTCCACAGCATATGCTGAATGCGAAAAATACATTCGATACATTTGTCATCGGCTCCGGCAATCGTTTTGCCCATGCCGCGTCTCTCGCTGTCGCAGAAGCTCCGGCCAAAGCCTATAATCCCTTATTCATATACGGGGGCGTAGGTCTTGGAAAAACTCATTTAATGCATGCAATCGGGCATTATGTTCTTGAGCATAATCCGAATGCAAAGGTCGTTTATTTATCGTCTGAAAAGTTCACGAATGAATTCATCAACTCGATCCGGGACAATAAAGCTGGGGAATTCCGTGATAGATACCGAAGCGTGGATGTTTTATTAATTGATGATATTCAATTTCTTGCGGGAAAAGAACAAACTCAAGAAGAGTTTTTCCATACATTCAATGCGTTGCATGAAGAAAGCAAACAGATTGTCATCTCGAGTGACCGCCCGCCAAAAGAGATACCTACACTCGAGGATCGCCTCCGTTCAAGGTTTGAGTGGGGCTTGATCACGGATATCACACCTCCTGATCTAGAAACGCGGATTGCCATATTGCGTAAAAAGGCAAAAGCTGAGGGCCTTGATATCCCGAATGAAGTCATGCTCTATATTGCCAACCAAATCGATTCCAATATTCGTGAGCTGGAGGGTGCACTTATTCGTGTCGTCGCCTATTCTTCATTGATTAATAAAGATATAAATGCCGATTTGGCAGCTGAAGCATTAAAAGACATCATCCCTAGCTCCAAACCTAAAATAATCACCATCTTGGAAATCCAGAAGACGGTCGGTGAACATTATAGTGTCAAACTTGAGGATTTCAAGGCGAAAAAACGGACAAAATCCGTAGCCTTTCCAAGACAGATTGCCATGTATCTTTCCAGGGAGTTAACGGACTCATCCCTGCCTAAGATAGGTGATGAATTTGGAGGTCGCGATCATACGACCGTTATCCATGCGCATGAAAAAATCTCCAAACTCATGCAAACCGACACCCAGCTTCAACGTCAGGTTAAAGAAATCCAGGACCAGTTGAGGGTATAATAGATTCTGGATAATGTGAATAACTGATGACTACTTACACACAGTCTGTCCACATGTGGATAGACTGTTTTTCCTTAGGTTGAGTGGACTTATCCACATATCAACAGGCCCTACTACTATTACTACTATCTTTTTTAATAAAAATTATTAATAAATATGCCTATTCGGCAATAAAAAATTGGAGGATGAAACATGAGATTTATAATCCAAAGAGATCGATTAGTTCATAGTGTCCAAGAAGTAATGAAAGCAGTCACATCAAGGACGACGATTCCGATTCTAACGGGGATAAAAATAAGCGTTACTAGTGAGGGTGTCACCCTAACAGGAAGTGATTCAGATATCTCCATCCAATCATTCATCCCGGCTGAGGTTGACGGAGATGAGATTGTTGAAGTTAAAAGTAGCGGCGGTATTGTCCTGAATGCCCGTTTTTTCAGTGAAATTGTCAAAAAGCTGCCGATGGATACTGTAGAAATTGAAGTGGAGAATAACTTTCAAACGATTATTCGCTCAGGTAAAGCTGAATTTAATCTAAATGGACTGGATCCTGAGGAATATCCACATCTTCCGATCATTGAAGAAGAAAATATATTCAAACTACCAACCGACCTTTTAAAGACCCTTATCCGGCAAACTGGCTTTGCAGTGTCCACGTCAGAAACACGCCCCATCTTAACAGGTGTAAACTTGAAGGTTCAAGATGACGAATTGACCTGTATTGCAACAGATAGTCATAGGCTTGCAATGAGAACAGCCAAAATAGAAAATAAAATTAACGGGACCTATAGCGTTGTAATCCCAGGTAAAAGTCTGAATGAGTTAAGTAAAATTCTTGATGATACAAACGAACTCATTGAAATCGTCATTACCGAAAACCAAGTACTTTTCAAAGCTGAAAATTTATTATTCTTCTCAAGACTGCTTGAAGGGAATTATCCCGATACATCACGCTTGATTCCATCTGATAGCAAAACGGATGTGACTGTTCACACTAAAGATTTTCTTCAAGCGATCGACAGGGCTTCTTTATTGGCGAGAGAAGGAAGAAATAATGTCGTCAAATTGACAACCCTGGAAGGCCGTATAATCGAAGTCTCTTCCAACACTCCTGAAATTGGTAAAGTAATTGAAGAGGTTCAGGCAGAAGCCATTGAAGGTGAAGACCTGAAAATCTCATTCAGTGCCAAATTTGTAATGGATGCTCTAAAAGCATTGGAAGGTTCCGATATAAAAATTAATTTCACAGGTGCAATGCGTCCGTTTGTCATTCGCCCGCTACATGATGATTCCATGCTGCAATTAATTCTTCCGGTAAGGACTTATTAAGCTAAAATAATATTTCAAAAAAATTAAAGGCTTGTATAGCAGGTCTTTAATTTTTTTATATTTAAATATAGGTTTCCAAGGGGTTTTTAGCGTTTTTTCAATGCTGTACGGAACGCTGAATCGCTAAAAACAAGAACTGAAAAAGCTATACTTTGTCTTAATGGGATTAATTTAGTAAAATGAAATATTAAAGACTACTTAGAAATGAGTGAGGCATGAAATGGACTCCATAAAAATCAATACCGAATATATTACGCTTGGACAATTCCTGAAATTGGCCGATTTGATCCAAAGCGGGGGAATGGCGAAATGGTTCTTAAGTGAATATGAGGTTTACATTAATGGCGAATTAGACGTGAGAAGGGGCAGGAAATTAAGATCAGGTGATAAAATAGAGATTCCTGGATTTGGCACCTACACAATTACAAGCTAAAACATAAGGGAAGAGCGGAATATGTATATTGAAAATATAAGTTTGAAAAATTACCGCAACTATACCGAATTGAATCTGACTTTTGAGAATAAAGTCAATGTAATCCTCGGCGAAAATGCTCAAGGAAAAACAAATGTCATGGAATCCATTTTTGTTTTAGCAATGGCAAAATCCCATCGGACCTCAAATGATAAAGAACTTATTCGCTGGGATGAAGAGTATGCTAAAATAGAAGGAAGAGTTAGAAAGAGAAATACCTCAATACCACTTGAGCTGACCATTTCAAAAAAAGGGAAAAAGGCGAAGTGCAACCATATTGAACAAAGAAAGTTGAGTCAATATGTTGGAAATATGAATGTGGTCATGTTTGCGCCTGAGGATCTTAACCTTGTAAAGGGAAGTCCTCTAGTCAGACGCCGTTTTATAGATATGGAAATTGGCCAGGTTTCTCCCGTATACCTTCATGATATGAGCCAATATCATAAAATACTTCAACAAAGAAATCATTACTTAAAGCTTCTGCAGACCCGGAAACAAACGGATACGACGATGCTTGATGTGCTGACTGATCAATTTATTCAGTATGCAGCGAAAATTGTCGAAAGAAGATACGAGTTTCTTTTAAAGCTCCAGCAATGGGCAGAGCCGATTCATTCGGGGATCTCCAGAAATCTAGAAGTATTGAAAATCCAATATAAACCGTCGCTTGATGTATCAGAATCTATGGATTTGACGAAAATGATAGAAGTATACACAGAAAAATTTGATAAAATAAAAACAAGGGAAATTGAACGGGGTGTAACATTGGTAGGTCCTCATCGTGACGACCTGGTTTTTTTTGTGAATGACCGCGATGTCCAGACATATGGTTCACAAGGACAACAGCGTACGACTGCCCTGTCTTTGAAACTTGCCGAAATTGAGCTGATCCATGAAGAAATCGGCGAGTATCCCATTTTATTATTGGATGATGTGTTATCGGAACTTGACGATTTCCGTCAATCCCATTTACTGAATACGATACAAGGGAAAGTGCAAACATTCGTGACGACACCCTCCGTTGATGGAATCGATCATCAAACCCTAAGAGAAGCGTCCACCTTTTATGTTAGTCAAGGAAGTATAAAAAAGGTTAAATGATGAGGTGAATGAATGTATCTCCATATTGGTGAAGACATTCTTGTGAAAACGGATGATGTCATAGCCATTTTAGATAAGAAGCTGCTTCAGGCCTCTCCAATCATGAGTGAATTTTTGGAGAAAAAGTCTGATGTAACTTACCATTTAGCAAAAAACTCGGTTAAATCGATTGTAGTGACGGACAAACAGGTATATTATTCACCGCTTGCGTCGTCCACTTTGAAAAAGCGTTCACTGCAGTCATCGCTCTTAATCGATGATATAGATACTCTTTGAATTGTAGCTAAACGTTATAATCACTCCTGAAAATTGATAAATGCCAAAAGAAAAGTGTAGGTGATACGAATGACAATGGAACAAAAAGAAGTACAAGCTCAGGCATACGATGAGAATCAGATACAGGTTTTAGAAGGCTTAGAAGCAGTTCGTAAACGTCCGGGGATGTATATCGGCACTACCTCTGCAAAAGGACTTCACCATCTTGTTTGGGAAATTGTCGATAATAGTATTGATGAGGCACTAGCTGGTTTCTGTACGGAAATCAAAGTGACGATCGAAGAAGACAATAGCATAACCGTAGTCGATAATGGTCGGGGAATCCCAGTAGGCATCCATGAAAAAATGGGACGCCCAGCTGTAGAAGTAATCATGACGGTCCTTCATGCGGGCGGAAAATTTGGCGGCGGGGGTTACAAGGTCTCCGGTGGTCTGCATGGTGTTGGGGCTTCAGTGGTTAATGCCTTATCCACGGTTTTGGAAGTTTACGTTCATCGTGAAGGTAAAATCCATTATCAGCAATTTAACCGCGGTATCCCTAAAGAAGATTTGAAAATTATTGGGGAAACCGATCATACCGGAACGACTGTACACTTCATTCCTGATGGTGAAATCTTCACGGATACCTTGGAATATGATTTCGATACATTAGCCACACGAATCCGTGAGCTTGCATTCCTGAATAAAGGCTTGAAGCTAATCATTGAAGATAAACGTGAAGAAGAAGAGAAAATCAGGGATTTCCACTATGAGGGCGGTATCAAATCTTATGTTGAGCATTTGAACCGTTCTAAAGAGGTATTGCATGAGGAACCGATTTTCATGGAAGGCGAGAAAGATGGAATTTCTGTTGAATTGGCTCTCCAATATAACGACAGCTATATCAGTAATGTCTTTTCTTTTGCCAATAATATTCATACCTATGAAGGCGGTACACATGAATCAGGATTCAAGACTGCTTTGACCCGTGTCATCAATGATTATGCACGGAAAAATGGTCTTTTAAAAGAAGCGGATGCCAATTTCTCAGGTGAAGATGTCCGGGAAGGTTTAACGGCAATCATTTCGATTAAGCATCCTGATCCACAATTTGAAGGTCAGACGAAAACCAAACTTGGAAACTCCGAGGTAAGAACGGTTACTGATTCCATTCTTTCGGAACGGCTTGATGCCTTCTTATACGAAAATCCTGCCGTTGCCCGGAAAATTGTAGATAAAGGGCAAATGGCTGCGAGAGCCCGTATGGCAGCGAAGAAAGCACGTGAGTTGACCCGGAGGAAAAGTGCTTTGGAAGTATCCAATCTACCGGGGAAATTGGCGGATTGTTCTTCCAAGGACCCGGGTATCAGTGAATTGTACATCGTTGAAGGAAACTCGGCGGGAGGCTCGGCGAAGCAAGGACGGGACCGACATTTCCAAGCCATTTTGCCGCTAAGGGGTAAAATCCTGAACGTTGAAAAAGCGAGATTGGATAGAATCCTTCATAACGAAGAAATAGGTACGATCATCACGGCACTTGGAACAGGCATTGGTGATGAATTCAATATTGAAAAAGCTAGATACCATAAAATTGTCATCATGACCGATGCGGATGTGGATGGTGCCCATATCAGAACACTGATGTTGACATTCTTCTACCGGTATATGCGAAAAATTATTGAGTACGGATATATATATATTGCTCAGCCGCCGCTTTTCAAGATCCAGCAAGGGAAAAAAGTGGATTATGCTTATAATGACCGCGAGCTTGACGAAATCATTGCAAGTTTGCCAAGTACTCCAAAGCCTAACCTGCAGCGTTATAAAGGGCTGGGGGAAATGAATCCAGAGCAATTATGGGAAACGACCATGAATCCTGAAACGAGAACGCTGCTTCAAGTCAGTTTGAAAGATGCTGCCGAGGCAGATGAAACTTTCGAGATGTTGATGGGCGATAAGGTAGAACCACGACGTAACTTCATTGAAGAAAATGCAATTTATGTAAAAAATCTCGATATCTGATATTTCTACAGGATGCTTTTTACATCCTGTTCTTTACATAGTGAACGAACAGTTAAAACTAAATGAGATATAAGCTTTTTATAGGAGGTTGGCTCCATGTCAGAAAATGAAAGATCAGGTGTAAAAGAAATAAATATAAGTACCGAGATGCGGACATCGTTTTTGGATTATGCGATGAGTGTTATCGTGTCTCGGGCTTTGCCTGATGTAAGGGACGGTTTAAAACCGGTACACCGAAGAATTCTTTATGCAATGAATGATCTTGGAATGACTTCGGATAAACCATTTAAAAAATCTGCCCGTATTGTCGGGGAAGTAATCGGTAAATATCACCCGCATGGTGATTCAGCCGTATATGAAACGATGGTACGGATGGCGCAGCCTTTTAACTATCGCTATATGCTTGTCGATGGTCATGGGAATTTCGGTTCAGTCGATGGAGACCAAGCTGCCGCAATGAGGTACACAGAAGCAAGAATGTCAAAGATTTCGATGGAATTGCTTCGCGATTTAAATAAAGATACGGTTAATTTCCAAGATAACTATGATGGTTCAGAAAGAGAACCAGCCGTTATGCCAGCCCGTTTTCCGAACTTGTTAGTGAATGGATCGTCTGGTATAGCAGTAGGAATGGCAACCAATATTCCACCCCATCAATTAGGCGAAGTAATTGACGGCGTATTGGCTTTAAGCAAGAATCCTGAAATTACAATTCCTGAGTTGATGGAATATATCCCTGGTCCGGACTTTCCGACAGCCGGTTTGATTTTAGGGAGAAGTGGAATCAGAAAGGCCTATGAAACCGGAAAAGGGTCAATCATTCAACGTGCGAAAGTCGAGATTGAAGAGAAACCCAATGGTAAACAGGTAATCCTTGTTAAGGAAATCCCTTATCAAGTGAATAAAGCAAGATTGATTGAAAAAATTGCAGAACTTGCTCGAGATAAGAAAATCGAAGGCATTACCGACTTACGCGATGAATCGGATCGCAATGGCATGCGTATTGTCATGGAGCTTCGAAAGGATGTTAACGCAAATGTCCTTTTAAACAACCTGTATAAGCATACCGCGATGCAGACCACCTTCGGAATCAATCTGCTTGCTTTGGTGGACGGTCAGCCTAAAGTGCTGAATTTAAAACAATGCCTGCACTACTACTTGGAGCATCAGCAGGTAGTCATACGGCGCAGGACTGAATTTGAATTACGGAAAGCGGAAGCCCGCGCCCATATTTTAGAAGGTTTGCGCATTGCACTTGATAATTTGGACGCAGTCATTTCGTTAATCCGCAGTTCCCAAACGACAGAAATTGCCCGTGAAGGCTTAATGACACAATTCTCACTTTCCGAAAAACAGGCGCAAGCTATCCTGGATATGCGTTTACAGCGCTTGACAGGTCTGGAACGTGAAAAAATTGAAGATGAATATCAGGCATTAATGGCTATAATTGCAGAATATAAAGCGATTCTTGCTGATGAGGAAAAGGTTCTTGAAATTATTCGTGAAGAGCTTCTTGAAATTAAAGAACGTTTTGATGATAAACGGAGAACCGAAATCACATTAGCCGGCTTTGAAAGCCTGGAAGATGAGGATTTAATTCCAGAGGAAAATATAATCGTGACACTTACGCATAACGGTTATATTAAACGCTTGCCTGCAACCACATACCGCAGTCAAAAACGCGGGGGTCGAGGAATACAGGGTATGGGCACGAATACAGATGACTTTGTCGGTCACTTATTAACCACTTCGACTCATGACACTCTATTATTCTTCACTAACAAAGGTAAAGTCTATCGTTCCAAAGGATATGAAATACCTGAATATGGTAGAACGGCAAAGGGATTGCCGCTTATCAACTTGTTGGAAGTCGATAAAGGCGAGTGGGTCAATGCAATCATACCTGTGAAGGAATTTGCTGACGATTGGTATTTATTCTTCACGACCAGACATGGGATATCGAAGCGTACACCTTTGTCATCTTTTGCAAATATCCGTAATAACGGTTTAATTGCCCTAGGTTTACGTGAAGATGATGAATTGATTTCTGTCCGTCTTACGAATGGAGAGAAACAGATCATAATTGGAACGAAAGCCGGGATGATGATTCGTTTCCCTGAGACGGATGTACGGACAATGGGACGTACTGCAGCGGGAGTCAAAGGGATTTCCTTAGGGACGAATGATGAAGTGGTCGGAATGGAAATTCTTGAAGATGATGAAGAAGTCCTGATCGTTACGAAAAACGGCTATGGAAAACGGACCTCTGCGGAAGAATACCGTATTCAAAGCCGTGGAGGCAAAGGAATAAAAACATGTAACGTCACTGAGAAAAATGGTGAACTTATAGCCGTGAAAACAGTTACGGGTGTAGATGAAGATTTGATGCTTATTACAGCAGCTGGTGTATTGATCCGAATGGAAGTCGAAGGCATTTCTAAAACGGGCCGTAATACACAGGGTGTTAAGCTCATCCGACTCGAATCCGCTGATAATGAATATGTATCGACGGTAGCCATCGTAGGAAGAGAAGAAGAAGAAGAAGAAGAAAAAGACATGGATATAGAAACGGTCACGACTCCAGATTCTGATTCTGAACCTACTGTAATTGAAGAAAATGAAGAAACTGAAAAAGATACGGAAGAATAATCTTTCCACAATAAAAAGACCCAGGCAATTGAGCTGGGTCTTTTTATTGTGCTTAAGATGAATTTCAAACTGATTTCAAGAGTGTTCGAACTTGAGTGAAAAGACTTATCATTTTTAGGGGATTCAAAATGAAAATGCTAATCATTGCGGTTGCAGATGTATTTCACGCCATGACTTCCGAGAGGACTTATAGAAAGAAACAGTCGCCGTTTAAAGTATTAGAAATGATCTTACATGATGATTTTGGTAAATTCGATATTGGGGTAGTTAAAACCTTGTTATCAAGCTTCGCTAATTTATTCATAGGAAGCAGGGGCAAACTGAACAATGGATTCATTGCTGAAATCATTTTTATTGATGCCGGCTCGGAAACAAGACCGGTCATAAAGGTGATGGATAGTGAGCAAATTATTAATTTAGGGATTAATCGGGAATTATATATAGAAGAAATATTATAATGTTTAAAGAAAAAGTTTACTCTTAAAAGGTAAGCTTTTTCAGCTTAATCAGGAGTGTAAACATAGTATTTGAAATCTATGAATTCATGTATATTATTTATTTTAAAATAACTATTGCTTTTATTCCTGATACTAGATATAATAACTAAGTCGACAGCGAAAGAATAAAGTTGTTGACAAAATATAATATAGTTGATATATTATTAAAGTCGTTTACAAACGAACGACACAAATTGCTCTTTGAAAACTGAACAAAACAAAGCGCCAACGTTAAATTTTAAGTGAGCACACACTATCAAAAAAGCAAATGAGCAAGTCAAACATTTCTTCGGAGAGTTTGATCCTGGCTCAGGACGAACGCTGGCGGCGTGCCTAATACATGCAAGTCGAGCGAATCGACGGGAGCTTGCTCCCTGAGATTAGCGGCGGACGGGTGAGTAACACGTGGGCAACCTGCCTATAAGACTGGGATAACTT
>NZ_JBHZPG010000049.1:0-30954 GCF_042788005.1 Peribacillus sp. YIM B13472 | reverse complement strand
TTCCAATCAACGTCCAAATTGTACAAGCCATAAAAATAGACAAACTCGATTTTCATCGAGTTTGTCTACAGTCTGAAGGGTATCCATTATGGATACCCTTTTTTGCCATGAAATATAGAGGGCATTTTATCAGCCGATGATAAGGTCTTAATCAGTAAAAAGGCAATCTAAACAGCATATAAAGAGATAAATAGTAAATATAGGATGGAAGACAGTGAAAAAATATTGATAAAAGAATGGATAAATGTTATATTATTTTAGTGATAATGACCAAATGAACAATATAGTCATTAGTTACTGTTGGCATAAAAAGTAATATATAATAAAGGTGAAGATAGTGAATTTCAAATATATATTACAGAAGCAAATGAGTTAAATATGTATTCTTCAATCCGTTTTTCACCGAGATAGATTAAATAAACGGCATATTCGTCGTATAGGAGGGCTTGGTTGGCGTGTTAAAATCTTTAAAGGGTGAATTTTTAGCCATAATAAAACATCCTATGATACTCATTTCCATAATAGGGATCATACTGATTCCCTTATTATACAGCGGCACTTTCCTGTGGGCATTTTGGGATCCATATGGTAAGGTGGACCAATTGCCTGTTGCCATTGTCAATATGGATGAGGGTGCAGAGTTCAATGAATCGGAACTTACAATAGGAAAAGATTTAGTCAAGGAGTTAAAGGAAAAGAAGGACTTCGATTGGCATTTCGTCAGTCAAAAAGAAGCAAATGAAGGCCTGGAAAAACAAGATTATTACATGAAAATAGAAATCCCGAAAAACTTCTCCAAAAATGCAACGACCTTACAGGAGGACAATCCGGAAAAACTTGATCTCATTTATACGTCCAATGAAGGGTTCAACTATATTTCCACTAAAATAGGTGACGCAGCTTCGGAGAGAATTAAAGGGGAGGTTTCGTCAGCCGTTACGAAAACCTATGCGGAGTCAATGTTCGATAATTTGAACGAAATGGCTGACGGACTCAAAAGTGCCAGTGACGGAGCTGGAGAATTGAAAGATGGAACAGATACAGTGAAGAACGGATCAAATGATCTTGGTGATGGGATTAACTCGGCTAAAGAAGGTTCCAAAAAAGTCGATGAAGGAATTGATTCCCTTCATTCAGGTTCTGTCGAAATCCATGAAAACCTGGAAAAATTAGCTGAAAAATCATTGACTTTTTCGAATGGGGTCGGTTCGGCAGCTGCAGGATCAAAAGAACTCAATCAAGGGTTACAACAGTTTAGCTCTGGTGTTGGACAAATGAAAGATGGGCAATCCGAGCTTTTGCAAGGAGCCAAGAAATCTGAAGCGGGTACTGGTGAATTGGCCTCTGGACTGCAACAGTCATTAGAGGGCTTCAATCAAATTGAAGAAAAGCTGCCCGCTTTGACAGAGGGAGCAACTGGTGTAGCTGCTGGAGCTTCCCAACTTTCAGGTTCATTGTCTGAATGGAGTGCAGCATCGGACGAAGCAAAAGCTGGGGCATCTGAAGTTTCGGCAGGTTTGGATGAGGTAATTTCCGGATTGAAACAACAATCTGAAGCTGCGGATGATCCTGCAGAGAAAGCGCGTTTGGAGGGAGTGATTACTTCTCTAACCCGCATCAGTGACGGTAGTAAAGGAGTATCTGAAGGAGTAGGTAAACTATCGGCAAGTGCAACTGAAATTGCTAAAGGCTCAAATAGTCTTAGTGCTGGAGCTAATCAGTTAGGTGAAGGCACGACTGCAATAAGCGGCGGTTTCACTCAATTGAAGCAAGCTCAGGATAAACTCGCCAATGGGGCGAATGAACTGAAAAATGGTCAAGGTCAATTGGTATCTGGCTTGACAACATTTGGCGATAGTATAGATTCAGCACAAAGTGGGCTTGGACAGTTAACCGAAGGCAGCGATAACTTGGTAAGCGGGCTTGATCAGCTTGAAGATGGCTCCAAGCAATTATCAAGTGGAACCTCACAGCTTTCCGAAGGTTCGAAAGGTCTGGTTACAGGAACGGATAAGTTGAAGGAAGGTTCATCCAGCCTTACTAGCGGAATGGGAGAACTGGCGAATGGAGCCATTAAGTTACAAGATGGAATCGCCAAACTTTCAGATGGATCTGCAGAATTACATGACGAATTAAGTGATGGGGCAAATGAAGCAGGCAAGATAAAGTCCAATGAAGAAGTATATGACATGTTTGCAAGCCCAGTTAAAGTGGATAAATTACCAATTAATAATGTCCCGAACTACGGTACTAGTTTTGCACCATATTTAATTTCATTAAGTTTATTTATCGGGGCTATCGTTCTGACGATCATTTTCCCGTTAAAAGATCCTGCTGTTAAACCTGCGAGTGGATTTAGCTGGTTTATTAGTAAATACAGCGTCATGGCACTCATAGGAATCTGTCAAGCCATATTGGTGGACTCGATTTTAATTTTAGGACTTGGAATCAATGTTACGAGCCTGCCGCTATTTTTTGCAGTAAGCATTCTTGCTAGCTGTACATTCATGGCAATCATTCAGTTCCTGGGTTCGGCCTTTGACAATCCTGGCCGGTTCATAGCATTATTGATATTGATTCTACAACTGACCAGCAGTGGCGGAACATTCCCAAATGAATTAGTTCCTGGCTTCCTGCAAGGATTCACACCGTTCCTACCGATGACATATTCTATTAATGCTTTCCGTGCAGTCATCTCAACAGGAGATTATAGCTTCATGTGGCATAATCTTGGCATATTGGCCATATTCCTCGTTGTGGCATTAATATTATCACTTCTTTACTTTATTTATCGGTATAAGAAATTGAACGGCGCATTAAATGAAAAACAGGAAGAAGCAACTGTATAATGATCAAAAAACAGCGACCCGTCATGGGTCGCTGTTTTTTAATAAATATCAGGTAATAAGTGAAATGCAGGGAAATAAAAGTGCCCCTAAAATAACACCCATCGTAAAGAAATGTATTCCTGTTCTCATGGAATGAGCAATTTGCGATAAAACGGTTTGTTTGTGCCAAAACTTTGGTGCAGCCTGTACAATGAAGTCATTATGCAATCAGCTATACCCTTGTCTTTTGAGAAGCAGGTGCATATTTCTTCATTGGATTTTTTGCTATGACTTCCTTTAAGTAAGGATGGCCAGAAGGTCCTGGTTTTCTCATGAGTTCCATTAGGTAAGATATATCGTCCATAGCCCTGTGTGTTTGGAAATTTGTGATATTATGTGCCTGCAGTAATGTTAAGAGTTTACTATTCTCAAATCCGTATTGCTTCCAAGGTACATTCCGCATCGTACAGAACCACTTTTGATCATTGATTTCCGGATACATTTGGTAAAGAAAACTTCTATCGAAAGAGGCATTATGTGCGAAAATCGAATCGGTACGGGCAATGAAGGCTTTTATTTTTTCATCGTGAAAACTTTTTCCTTCTACGGAGCTGTATGGAATTCCATGGATTCTGTACGCTTGATCATAATTCCTCCTTGCTCCATAGGAGAGAGGCTCCCTTAAAAATGATTCCTGATCAATAAGATTAATAATTTCCCCTGTTTCAATGCTGTATGTAAAGAGTATAAGAGCAAGCTCGATGATTTCATCTGAAGAGGGACGTAAACCAGTTGTTTCTACGTCAAGCACTAAACCTAATCTATTAGACAATTTTTTTTCCTCCAGTTGGGTTACATTCTTCTATTATAGCTGACATAGGATAGCTATTGAAAGTGTAATGATTGTTTTAAAGTAGCATTTTTAACTTGAAAAAGATTAGTCATTCCTGAAAATTGGCAGAGCAAGAGAGAACTAACAATGCTAAAAAAAAAGATAGAGTATTGCTTTTTTCAAAGCAATCTCTATCTTTTTTTATCCATTGAAGTACATAAGCATTGCAAAATGCTTTAAAATTCATGTTCGGCAATTCGTATGAATTCTTGGATTGTTTTATATAGTGCAGTCCTTTTTCAGGTTGTTGAAGATGAACCAGATTCTTACCAGTTAATAGATGGAGTTCCGCATATAAATATAATGATTCTATCGAATTACATATGTTGATCCCTTTAAGGGTATAATTTAATGATTCCAGATAATAATGAAGTTCAGTCAATGTTTGTGCCAATCCATGAATGATCTTCAAGATAATGGAACCTTCTTGATTCACATGGGGAATATTCTCGATAAATTCCATTGCTTCATTGAAGATCTTGATGGCCTCATTCAATAATTCTATAGCTCTTTGTTTGTCATTGTACAAATAAAAAAAAGAGATACCTTCATGCCATTTCAAGAATTGATAAAACGATATCGATTTTTCCGGTGCAGTTGCCATTTCTTTTTGGACGATTTCATAAATTGCTCCATAATTACGTGTGCGTTTGTATTTGTTTATCAAAAATTTAATGATTTCTATGTAATTATAAATCGGTTCATTTTTGGTGGTGAAGAAATACGGCAGGTCAACTTTAAGTTTATCCGCAAAAAGTGCCAATTCATCAATGGTTGGAGAAGTGATGCTTCTTTCATAATCTGACAGGGCATTAGGTTCACATATCCCTAGCAAGTTCTTCTCTTGTAAGATTTTGTTTTATTCGTAATTCGTTGATAACAGAGCCAACCTCTATTTTCATTACAATTGCTCCTTTGTACCTATGTCGAGAATTCTATTTTAACATAATTTTATTTTTATAAGTACGACAATTGAAATATAGTATGATATAACTGCTTTACGTGTTTTCCTAGAGTATTCATCCAATAAAAAAATGAAGAATGACTTTTTATTGAAGCGATCAAACTGCAAGACGTCTTTTAGAAAGGTCCCCGCATAATTTTACTTGGAGTCTCTAAACACGGATAATAGCAAGCTTCAGATTTGGAATATAAGGATAAAAAAAGGAGGCGGCAATCTGCCGCCTCTAACTTAATTTCCAATGAATTGCTGGGTCCAATAGTGGGTGTATTTCCCTCCTGTCACATGACCAATTCCAATATGTGTATAGTTCTTGTTCAGGATATTGGCCTTATGTCCAGGGCTGTTCATCCATGATTTCATGACAGCATCCGCACTAGGTTGGCCTGCTGCAATATTTTCCCCTGCGTACTTGTAACTGATCCCAAAGGATTTCATCATTTCGAAAGGCGATCCATAACTGGGGCTTGTATGATTGAAATAATTACTATCTCGCATATCCTCGGATTTCAGAATGGCCACGTTAGAAATGGCTGTATCCATTTTGAGGGAAGGGAGGCCCGATTTTGACCGTTCTTCGTTCACTAAATTAAGGACCTGCTGTTCAACTGATTGACTTTCTTCACGATTAACTGTGGTGTTGGACGTGGGAAGAGTTATCATTTGTCCGATTCGAATTTGATTTGCATCATTTATAGCAGGGTTCGTATTAAGTAATTCGTCAATGCTGACATCATATTCAGTAGCAATTTCCGTTAAGGTATCTCCTTTTGCCACCTCGTAAGTATTGGCTCCCAGAGCAACTTTTGGAGATAATAGGGATAGCGACAGTGCTGATAAAAGGATGATTTTCTTCATATTGATTCCTCCTAGTAGAATATCTGGATTGGAAGTATAGTATGCTATAAAAATAGTTTTGTGTAAAATTAGCTCATTAACATTCTTTATTGGAATGGGAAAAAGGTATCGAATGGGAAGATGATGTTAAGGGTCCATATAACCCGGAAGTGTGTTAAGGGTAACCAAAATCATAGGGCTTTTTGATAAATTGGAAGAATTATTTCATGTAGATAAAGAATCATTTTACGTTTGCAAGCCATGTTTGTCAGGGGAAATAATAATAACATCAAAACATATAGTTATATGGAACTAAAAATGATGAATCTAATAAATTATCCTAGGGTGGAGGTTGAATGGATTTAAAGGCAGGGAAAGTGTTTTGGAAAAGATACATTTGAAGCTAGAAAATATCTAATGTTGGAAGAGAATCTCTCATGTGATGTTTGTATAGTAGGGAGTGGTTCATCGGGGGCACACCATGCCTATTTTTTTTTGCAGAGACGGGACTGAATGTCATCCTGGAAGCTTTTTTTGGTGAGACCCATGATGGTTTACCGACAATAGGAATGTTTCCTAACCATCCTAATTGCTATTTCATATAAGGTAATGACGGGAATGGGGCGGTTTACAGCGTCATCCTTCCCCTATCTTCAGGGATTTGATTACAAAGGGAGGCCATGAGGACTCGGCATTTTATGTTAAGGAAAGGGATTTTTTCAAAAAGTATTGTCCATTAAGACAGGTATCTCTTCTTCACGAATAGAATAAAGTAGACAGCTGAAAATACCGGGGGGATTCTTCGATGTGGTTTAAGGAATTGGAAACAGAAAGGCTGCGTTTAATCGAAATAGGTCACCATCATGCTGAGAGTCTGTTTGAAATTCTTTCTAAAGATGAAGTGACCAAATATGATGGAATAGAAAGTTTAACCCGAGTTGAAGATGCCCGCCGCTTAATCGACTCGTTTAAAAGTGCTTATATAAACAAACGTGGGCTGCGGTGGGGAGTCATTTTAAAGGATTCAGGCAAATTCATCGGTACTGTTGGCCTGAATCAATTGAGCCTTGCGAACAAACGGGCCGAAATAGGATATGAAATCCATCCTGAATATTGGAGGAATCACTTTACGTCTGAAGCTGTCAACGAAGTATTGCGCTATTGCTTTGAAGAATTGGGACTAAACCGAATTGCGGCTTTAACTTTCAAGGATAATATTGCATCCAGAAACCTGTTGAAGAAATTTGGATTTAAAGAGGAAGGCAGCCTTCGAAGTTATCTATTTCTTCGGGATCAACCGCATGATGCCCTTGTATTTTCCTTGTTAAGTACAGAGTATTCCCAGTTAAGACAACAAAGTAGTCAGGGATCAAATAGATTATAGTTTAGCATTAGAACATTGCAGCTGGCCAATAGTGCCAGTTTTTTATTTGTAGAATATCCCTCCCTTTACTGATGATTTTAAATCACTTAAGGACAATATACATATTTTTCATGTTAAAATAGAGTGCGGATTCATTAATCAGTCCGGATGGACATAAAAAGGAGCAAAATCATTGTGAAGATACTATTTCCGTTGCTTGCGGTCCTAGGCGGCATCACCATTGCCATACAAGGACAAATCAATGGTGGATTAGGGAAAAAAGTGGGGGTTATTGAAGCTTCTTTCATTTCGTTTGGAATCGGGACACTCGCTTTATTATTTATTGTTTTGTTCGCGGGAAATGGAAACATTTCTGCCATCGCGTCTGTACCAAAATGGCAATTGATAGGCGGACTGTTAGGGGCTATTTATGTCATTGTGATAGTATTGGTCGTCCCTCAGATTGGAGTGGCACCTGCATTGGTCGGGGTTATCGCAGGCCAGATACTGATCGGGGCAGTCATTGACCATTTTGGTTTATTTGGAGGCGTACGAATCCCATTGGATGCGAAAAAGGTGGCAGGCATTTGTTTACTTTTCGTGTCATTATATTTATTTAATCATAAATAGGGAAGGGTTCATTATTCATTGGATTTGCCGCGTACATATAGGTGGGAAACTGAGGGAATATCTTTATTCCTACATAGTTATTATCCGTTATTTGGGAGTTGATTAAAAAGAACTCAATATTTTATGGAGAAAAAATATTATTCTGCTAAAAAGATATTATTGAATTGGGAATGGTTTGCTAGGAAAGTGGTCTTAGTAACCAACCTGACTCGAATTGTTAGAATGTTTAGAAATAAATAGACGAGCGAACTTATATGAATACTGTCATAAAGGTGTTTGAAAAAACCACTGGAAGTCGGAAGTCATGTTACATCAAATAGGTTATCATTTCTTTTTACCTAGTATCTAGATCGAATTGATTAGCAAATAATTACTATCTTGTGAAAAAGTACTCATCGGTTTATTGATTTTTTGATTTATTCGTAATATACTTAAAATTCAACATCTTTAATTCGAGGTATAGTACCCTTAGCGAGGTTGAAAAGAGGGTGATTTTTTACTAGTAAACTGCATTAATGCGTTTTTTTAGGGAGAAATACAGATTTATGCAAACGGTTCGCTAGTTGTTTTTGGTGAATTCCTGCAATGAATGCTTCTAACTTTCCTCGCTGACATTATATGTACTATACGGAAGATTAGTAGGTGCTAGAAGGATAATCTCTTAAATGGGAATATCCTTATAAAGATTAAAGATAAGGGGGAATATTTTTTGAAAAAGTCTAAATTTTCAGTGCTTGCTCTTCTTATGGCCATCATGCTTATGCTTGCGGCATGCAACGGCGGTTCGAAGGAAACTTCGAATGAAAAAGAAGGCGGCTCGGGTGACTCATCCGGATCAAAAGTATTAAACGTAAACAACTCAAGTGAACCTGGTTCGCTTCACCCTGCCAATGCGCAAGGTACTCATGAATCTTGGATCCTTGAACATACGTTTGAGGGGCTGACAAAGAAAACAGAAGAAGGCAAAATCGTACCTGGTTCTGCAGAATCATGGGAAATCAGTGAGGATGGGTTAACTTGGACATTCAAATTGAAAGATGGTTTGAAATGGTCAAATGGAGATCCGCTTACAGCCAATGACTTCGAATATGCTTGGAAATATGCTTTGAAACCGGAAACAGCTGCTGATTATGCTTACCAACTTTATTATCTTAAAGGCGGGGAAGCTTACAACAGTAAGAAAGGGAAGGAAGAGGACGTAGGCGTAAAAGCGACAGACGATCATACATTAGTCGTTACTTTGGAACAGCCTACACCATATTTCCTTGACTTGACTTCTTTCTATACTTTCTATCCAATCGATAAAAAGGTACAAGAAGAAAATCCAAAATGGGCTTTGGATGCAAAAACACACGTTTCAAACGGTCCGTTCAAATTAACGGAGTGGAAACATAAAGAAAGCCTGAAAATCGAAAAGAATGAAAATTATTACGATAAAGATAAAATCAAATTGGATGCGGTTAACTTTGCTCTAATTGAAGATGAAAATACAGCATGGCAAATGTATCAGAGTGGCGAATTGGACCTCGCTTATCCACTGCCAGTGGATATTCAAGGTCAAATGGTCAATTCTGATGATAAAGAATTCAAAATGGGCAAAGAACTTGCCGTTTACTATTACAACTTTAATACAGAAGTGAAACCTTTCAATAATGCTAAAGTAAGGAAAGCGCTTTCGATGGCTATCGAACGTAAAGAAATCACCGAAAATGTTGCTCAAGGCGGACAAAAGCCTGCATTCGGCGTAGTCCCTCCGGGTATTCCTGATGCATCTGGAGATTTCCAGGAAAATACAGGTAATCTATTTAATGAAGATGTTACCGAAGCTAAGAAATTGTTAAAAGAAGGACTTGCTGAAGAAGGCATGAAAGAATTACCTGAGTTTTCAATTTTGTATAACACGTTAGATTCACACAAGAAAATTGCTGAAGCGGTTCAAGGAATGTGGCGTGATAACCTGGGTGTTGAAGTGACACTTGAAAATGCAGAATTCCAAGTTAAGCTTGACCGTGAAAAAGCTGGCGATTTCGAAATTTCCCGTGCAGGATGGGTTGGTGACTATGTTGACCCGATGACATTCATGCTTTGGGAAACGGACGGCGCCTATAATGATGCAGGTTGGTCAAACAAAGAATATGATAATTTATTAAAAGAAGCAAAATCTACAATGGATCCAAAAGAACGCATGGATGCTTTGCATAAAGCAGAGAAAGTCATGATTGACGAAATGCCGATCCTTCCGGTTTACTTCTATACAAAACCATATATGGTTAAATCGAATGTTACAGGAGTCTATGCTCCGATTAACGCTTATCCGAACTTTATTTATGCGGATAAAAAGTAAGAGAGTGATAAAAGTGAAATGGGAGGTATGTCCGATTAAGGACATACCCCATTTTTCAATTGCGAATTTGAATATTTCATGAATTCATTTCCGTTTTCAACTCCTTAGAAAATCGATGATTGGGGTGATTACCATGTTGAGATATACATTAAACCGTTTTAAATGGGCGATTATTACTTTATGGGCTGTTATTACATTAACGTTCATCATAATGCATACGATTCCGGGAAATCCATTTGCGAAAGAAGGAGCTATGCCTCCTGCTGTTTATGAAAACCTTCAAGTCCACTATGGATTGGACAAGCCGTTGTTGACCCAATATGGGAATTATTTATTGGAAGTCGTTCAATTTGATTTTGGTCCTTCATTGAAATCCTCATCCATTTCCGTGAATGATTACATTTTGAAGGGATTTCCAGTGTCCTTGCACTTAGGGGCACAAGCATTGGTGATTGCCATCTTCTTTGGGCTAATTTTGGGTGTAGTGGCTTCACTGAAAAGAAATAAATGGCCCGACTATTTATCAATGGTCATTGCCATCGTAGGGATTTCCGTTCCTAACTTTATCCTGGCGACTATTTTAATCAATTATTTTGCGATTAAATGGAATATATTCCCTGTTGCTACATGGGCGACATGGCAGCATACCATTTTACCATCCATTGCCCTTTCGATGATGCCGCTTGCTTTCATCGCGAGATTGATGCGGACAAGCATGCTTGAAGTAATGGGGCAGGATTACATTTTGACAGCAAAGGCCAAAGGATTGAAACGGAGCGGTGTCATAATTAAACATGCGATTCGAAATGCGTTATTGCCGATTATTACGATTCTGGGCATCCTTACGGCTAATATCGTGACAGGAAGCTTCATCATTGAACGTATTTTTGGTATTCCGGGCATGGGAGATATGTTCGTAAAGGGAATATCCAACAGAGACTACCCGGTCATTCTTGGTTCCACAATTGTGTATAGTGCGGTGCTTATCCTATTGATATTCATTGTTGATATAGCCTATACGTTGATTGATCCTAGAATTAAAGTGACGGGGGAGAAGAAATAATGGCAGATAAAGTGCATTTAACCGAAGATATGTTCCAACCCGCCGAAGGCAACTTTAAGGAAGCTGAAAAAATAGCAAGACCTACAGTTTCATATTGGTCTGACGTCTGGCGTCGATTTAAAGAAAATAAGCTGGCGATGACTGGATTTGTTCTTATAATCCTCTTGGTCTTGATGGCGATTTTTGGTCCGTATATTAACGGATATACTTATTATGGACAAGATTTCGAGAAAAAGAATCTTAGCCCAAATAGCGAGCATTGGTTTGGAACGGATTCATCAGGAAGGGATCTATTTACGCGAGCTTGGTACGGTGCAAGGATATCCTTGTTCATTGGATTGATGGCAGCGCTGATCGACTTTTTAATTGGTGTCCTTTATGGCGGGATTTCTGCCATTCGCGGTGGACGCACGGATAATATCATGATGCGTTTCGCTGAGGTGATCTATGCGATTCCATACCTATTGATGGTTATCTTAATGATGGTCGTATTAAAACCTGGTATTCTGCCGATCATCATTGCGATGTCGATTACAGGGTGGATTCCGATGGCGCGACTGGTACGTGGACAGGTTTTACAACTGAAAGAGAATGAATATATCCATGCTGCAACCATCTCTGGAGCCAATACGAGCTGGACTTTAAGAAAACACATGATTCCAAATACAATGGGACCAATCCTTGTCAATTTAACGTTGACTGTACCTACTGCCATTTTTGCCGAAGCGACACTTAGCTTTTTGGGACTGGGAGTTCCGGCACCTCAGGCAAGCTGGGGAACATTGACAAGTGATGCCCTGGGAAGCATTCTGGTAGGTAATTTCTATCAACTGTTAATCCCGGCAATATTGATTTCCTTAACGATGTTCGCGTTCAATGTGGCTGGTGACGGATTGCAGGATGCCTTAGATCCAAAACTACGGAAATAAATGAGTCCTAACATAATGATTTGATATTACTAGAATAGGAGGGACGATGATGGAGAACCTATTAGAAGTCAACGATTTACAAATCACCTTCCATACTTATGCAGGTAAAGTGCAAGCGGTTCGCGGTGTGAACTTTGGCGTGAAAAAGGGGGAAGCCGTTGCGATTGTTGGGGAGTCCGGATGCGGCAAAAGTGTTACAGCGAAATCTATCATGAGATTATTGGAAACACCCCCGGCAGAGTATGGAAAAGGGTCGATAAACTTTGGTGGTAAAGACCTTCTTAAAATGAGTGAAAAGGAAATGCAGAAGATTCGCGGGAATGAAATCAGCATGATTTTCCAGGATCCGATGACTTCGCTCAATCCAACGACAAAAATCGGCATCCAGATCATGGAAGGCATTTTAAAGCATAATAAAAACATGTCCCGAAATGATGCATACGAACGGGCGTTGGAAACACTGAAACTAGTAGGTATTCCGCAGCCGGAAAAAAGGATGCAGCAATATCCGCATGAGTTTTCAGGTGGTATGCGCCAAAGGGCGATGATAGCGATGGCCCTTGCTTGCGAACCGAAATTGCTGATTGCCGATGAACCTACTACTGCATTGGATGTAACGATACAAGCGCAAATTTTGGAACTGATGAAAGATATCCAACGAAGAATGGATACTTCCATCATTTTAATCACTCATGATTTAGGTGTGGTTGCGGAAACTTGTGAACGGGTAGTCGTCATGTATGCAGGCAAGGTTGTGGAGACGGGTACGGTAGAAGCAATATTTTCAAACCCGCAGCATCCTTACACAAGAGGTTTGCTTAAAACGGTGCCGAGGCTGGATATGGAAAAAACGGCTCCGTTGGTTCCGATTATCGGGTCACCACCTGATTTATTAGATCCGCCAAAAGGATGCCCGTTTTACCCAAGGTGTGAATCAGCAATGAAAGTGTGCAAAGACCATGATCCGGAGCTTGAAGTAGTGGAAGAAGGTCAGACAGCCGCATGCTGGCTGCACCACCCGATGGCCAAGGCAGCACAGATACAAGCACCGACTAATGTATAAAGGAGGAGAACCAATGGTTTCACTGAAAAATAAGGCCGTAAAAGAAAACACATACAACGAAAATTCTCCTCTTGTTGAAATAAAGAATCTGAAGAAGCATTTTCCTATCGGTTCTCAATCGCTGAAAGCCGTAGATGGTTTGGATCTCAAAATCTACCCAGGGGAAACTGTCGGTCTTGTTGGGGAAAGCGGTTGCGGTAAGTCGACTGCAGGTCGTACAATCACTCGATTATATGAACCGACAGATGGAGAAGTTCTTTTTCAGGGGAAAAATATTTTCGATTACAAACCTGGGGAAATGTCACATATCCGCCGTGAAATACAAATGATTTTCCAAGATCCCTACGCATCCTTGAACCCAAGGATGAAGGTGGAGGAATTGATTGGAGAGCCACTTGCGATTCATGGGATATCAAAAGGTAAAGAGCGAAGAAAACGGGTGGAAGACCTGTTAAAGCTGGTTGGTTTAAGTCCGGAACATATCACCCGTTTTCCCCATGAATTCAGTGGGGGACAACGCCAGCGTATTGGAATTGCAAGGGCTTTGGCTTTAAATCCTAAATTCATCGTTTGTGATGAACCAATTTCTGCCTTGGATGTTTCGATACAGGCTCAAGTGGTCAACTTATTAAAAGAGCTTCAAAAAGAAATGGGATTGACTTATTTATTCATAGCGCATGATTTATCAATGGTCAAGTATATTTCAGATCGCATTTTAGTCATGTACCTTGGAAGAATGATGGAACTTTCGGATAGTGATTCTTTAACGAAAGATCCGCTTCACCCATACACACAGGCCTTGCTTTCTGCAGTGCCGATACCAGACCCGACTATTAAACGGGAAAGAATCGTACTTAAAGGCGATGTACCAAGTCCCATCAATCCGCCGAGCGGCTGTGTATTCCGAACTCGCTGCCCTAAAGCAATGGAGATATGCTCCAGTGCTGTACCTGAATGGAAAGAGCAAAAACCAGGGCATTTCGTTGCTTGTCATTTATATTGGTAAACAAAAAAACCAGTTGCATTTGCGACTGGTCTTTTTTACCTATTTGTGTAAAAAATTTCAAGAATAGGAGCGATTATCATGAATATTTAAATTATTTATCAGTATGTCAAAATAAAACACTAGGAATTTGAAAATAAAACATATAATATGTAATTATATGTAAAAATTAACTTCTATAGAATTTTTTCAATTTGTGAGAGAAGGAGGGACTGTTATTGTATTCCACGATAACTAGTGAAATCGTCGATCGTGTCATGATTGTTACTCTTAATCGTCCTGAGAAAATGAATGCTTTCAATGAAAAGATGTGTGAGGAGATGATTCACGCTTTTAATGAAGCGGACGAAAATGATGACGTACGAGCCGTCATTTTAACTGGCGCTGGGGATGCCTTTTGTGCTGGAATGGATTTGGAAAAAGGTGCAGAAACCTTTATGGATCACACTCCTTTGGTTGAATATCGCGATGCAGGGGGAATGTTGTCATTACGGATTTTTGAGATGAAGAAACCTATGATAGCGGCCATTAATGGAGCGGCAGTCGGGATAGGCATAACAATGACTTTGCCCATGGACATTAGAATTGCTTCATCAAATGCAAAAATGGGTTTTGTATTTGCGAGGCGGGGGATAACGATGGAGGCATGCAGCGGCTGGTTCTTACCTAGGCTTGTCGGAATGGGTAAAGCTTCCGAATGGATTTTTACCGGCAGGATGATTTCGGCCAGTGAAGCATATGAGGGAAGGTTGGTAAATAAGATAGTCGAGCCAGACGAATTGATGTCGGCTGCAATGGAAATTGCAACAGACATTGCGGAAAATACATCTTCCGTTTCTGTGACGCTATCCCGGCAGTTAATGTGGACGATGCTCGGTGCAAACCATCCTGTTGAATCACATAAAATAGAATCGAAAATGATTCATTGGACCGGAAAACAAGCGGATGCACTAGAAGGGATTGAAGCATTCCTCGAAAAAAGGAAAGCCGAATTCAAAATGAAAAGCAGCACTGATATGCCGCCATTTTATCCATGGGGAACGGATCGGACATATGAGGTGGAAAAGAAATGAATGGGGTAATATCAGGGAATCCAAGGCTTCGAAAGTGCTTGATAATTTTTACTTTTCGGATAAATTAGGGTTTCTATTCCTAGTGTGTTATACTGAGTTTACCATTTACTAAACTTGTTTCATGTTCCCTATTCCATGTGAATAGGGTTTTTTTATGATTGCTTTTTCAATCAAAAAAACAGACCCTACAAGTAGGGTCCGTTATATATTGTATTTAAAATTATGCTTTTTGAACGTTAGTAGCTTGGGGTCCACGTTGACCTTGCTCAACTTCAAAAGTAACTTCTTGACCTTCGTCTAATGATTTGAATCCTTCGCTTTGGATAGCTGAGAAATGTACGAATACATCGTCTCCGTTTTCGCGTTCGATGAAGCCAAATCCTTTTTCTGCGTTAAACCATTTTACTTTACCTTGTTCCATTGTTGTTGCCTCCTAGTGTGAATCCACACATTGTGTTACTACCCTTGCTCAATCATTAGACGAAAAGTTTTTCACTTATCAATCTTCCCGAACAAAAATAATTCTTTTTAAATATAACAGATAATGTCGGAATCTGCAAGCTAACAAAGGAAAATTATTTATGTACACAGACAATGAACAATTCTTGATAGCCTTTTTTGTAATCAAGCAAATTTGTTGAATGTTTTTCCCCATTTAGATAGTTCTTTAAATTCGGCATGAAAATATCTAAGCCTTTGGTCGTGAAATTCCGTATTTCCGGATGTGTGCGGTGTGATGATTACATTGTTCCCCCCCCATAATGGGCTATTCTCAAGGAAGTGGCTCCGTTTCAAACACATCAACGTCCAGCAACCGCAATATCTTTGTCCATAAGCACGTGAACCAATTCGTTTTGAATGACGCGATTACGCCTTCCTATATTAATGAAAAAAGCGGTGAGCTTGATTAACTTGAATTCTATTTTCCCGAACATATTCCGCATTTCTGGGGTAAATGGTAATATCACGACAATATAATCACACCTAGGAAGAAGATCATTCCATTGTTTTTGTGTGAACATCTCATCTACAAATTCTTCTGATTTACCGGAATGACGCATTCCTAAAACGGTCATCCCAAAAGACTTGGCAATTTGTTTTCTTTCCGATTTTTCCGACACCGATGATCCGATGGTCTTTTCATGAATTTCCTGCTTCATATGTGCGTGATGCCAAGTCTTTGCCTGCTGTTGATTACCATATTTATCTACTTTGTTAAGGCAAGCATTAACCCGAAAATCGTTTCTGAAATGAGATAAGCATGAACGCCGTTTGCCAGGGGTAATGCATTCACTCCGGCGCTGCATGTCAGGATCCATTTTACATCGCTAACATCAATCGATACAGACATTTCCGCTTTCCAGCCTGCGATCACTTCTGCATCGGTTATATGATCCTTCCATATTTCCGGAAAAGAACTCATTCGAATTTTTGCTTATTATGAGTTTTCTCCCCCCGGCATCGTTTTTTTCTGAATTATTCGTAAATTTCGATAATATTTCAATCGGGAAAGCGATTGCTTAACAATCTTGCTATAATACTATTAATCAATGGAATGGGGTGTATTTATGAACATGAAGGACCTATATGGACAGCTGCCTACTATGGAATCAAAACGCTTGGTTATGAGAAAAGTCACCATGAATGATGCCGAAGACATGTTCGCTTATGCATCCAACAGTGAAGTTTCCCGTTACGTCACATGGGAAGCTCATCGTTCCCTATGTGATACAAAAGATTTTATCCGACTTATCCTACAAAATTATGAGGATAAGAAAATCTCTCCATGGGGCATAGAACACAAGGAAAGTGGTAAGTTGATTGGTACGATTGATTTTGTTTCATGGCAGGTTGATCATCATAGTGCAGAAATCGGGTATGTGCTTGCACCCGAATATTGGGGGAGTGGCTTAATGACCGAGGCAGCCCAGAAAATAATCGACTTTGGCTTCGAAAATATGAACCTAGTTCGAATACAAGCACGGTGCTTCGTTGAAAATTTGGGTTCAGAGCGAGTCATGCAAAAGGCTGGTATGTCTTTCGAGGGAATCATAAGAAAAGGAATGTTTGTCAAGGGAAAACATCAAGACCTAAAGCTATATTCCATAATAAAATGATGGCTGTGAAATCTGCTGATCAAAGAGAAAATTATAAGGAAATATACATCGGCTTTGAAAGCCTGAATTTCTGTTCATGATTATTATGAATATGGGAAAATCAAAAACAAACAATATGTGCAAATATTGAATCAAAAACTATACAAAACGTCTAATGTAAAAAGTCGATTTGAAAAATATAATGAAACTATGAAATCGTGTTGAAATGGAGGGTTTAATTAATGGCAGTTATCAATGATGTAGAAACGTTGAAAAATTATATCGGTGGCAAATGGGTGGATTCCACTACTTCGAAACATGAACAAGTGCCTAATCCGGCAACAGGAGAAGCATTGGCAATCGTACCCCTTTCAACAAAGGAAGATGTAAACCAAGCGGTGCAGGTTGCTAAAAAGGCTTATAAAGAATGGAAAAAGGTGGCCGTTCCAAAAAGAGCTCGCTTCTTATTCCGTTATCAGCAATTATTGATAGAACATTGGGATGAGCTTGCAAAGCTGGTCACTATCGAAAACGGAAAAAGCTATACAGAAGCATATGGTGAGGTTCAGCGTGGGATTGAATGCGTGGAGTTCGCAGCAGGTGCGCCTACCTTGATGATGGGCAGTCAGCTACCTGATATTTCCCCAGGCATTGAATCCGGCATGTATCGGTATCCAATGGGTGTCGTTGCCGGGATTACGCCGTTTAATTTCCCGATGATGGTGCCATGTTGGATGTTCCCGCTGGCAATAGCTTGTGGAAATACGTTTATCTTAAAACCTTCAGAACGGACACCGCTTCTAGCCAACCGTCTTGTGGAATTATTAACAGAAGCCGGTGTTCCGGATGGTGTTGTCAATATCGTCCATGGTGCCCACGATGTCGTGAATGGGATTTTGGAACATGAAGACATTAAAGCGGTATCATTTGTGGGATCCCAGCCTGTCGCAGAGTATGTATACAAAACGGCAGCTGCAAATAAAAAACGTGTCCAGGCTTTATCAGGAGCGAAAAATCATTCAATCGTCATGCCTGATGCAGATTTGGATAATGCGGTAACGAACATAACGAATGCCGCTTTCGGATCTGCAGGCGAGCGCTGCATGGCTGCGTCAGTGGTTGTTGCTGTGGGAAAAGTGGGAGATTCGCTCGTTGAGAGATTAAAGGCAGCAGCAGATGATATCAAGATTGGAAATGGAATGGATAAGGACGTTTTCCTTGGACCAGTGATCCGTGATACACATAAAAAGAGAACTGAACAATATATTGAAATCGGGGAAAAAGAAGGAGCTGTCCTCCTTCGGGATGGCAGGAATGAAGGCGATCAGGAAAATGGCTATTACGTCGGACCGACTTTATTTGATCATGTGAAAACAAATATGCAAATATGGAAGGATGAAATTTTTGCCCCTGTCTTATCCATCGTTCGGGTTAATACCCTTGAAGAAGCAATCGAATTGACCAATCAATCCGAATTTGCCAATGGTGCCTGCCTCTATACGGATAGTGCAAAAGCCATCCGGGAATTTCGCGAAGAAATTGATGCAGGGATGCTTGGTATTAACCTCGGGGTACCAGCGCCAATGGCATTCTTTCCATTCTCCGGATATAAAAGTTCATTTTATGGAGACCTTCATGCCAATGGGAAAGACGGCGTTGAATTTTACACTAGAAAGAAAATGTTGACGGCAAGATACTGATAGGAAAGTGAGGGTCGACACAAGTTGTGGTCGGCCTTCATTTATACATTATTTTAGGAGGAGTATAGCTTATGCAGGTTGAAAAACAGGGTCAGGATCTTAAAGCGATGGATGGTAAATATGTATGGCATCATATGAAAGGGGCTGAATCCAGCCCTGAAGCAATGGTGATTAAAAACGGGCAAGGAGCCTGGATAATGGATGTTGATGGGAATCGTTTCCTGGATGGGATGTCAGGTTTATGGTGTGTCAACGTTGGTTATGGCCGCACGGAACTGGCTGAAGCAGCTTACGAGCAGCTGAAGGAACTTCCTTATGCCCCTTTAACGAATAGCCACATCCCGGCCATTAAGCTAGCAGAGAAATTAAATGAATGGCTTGGTGGGGATTATGTGATTTTCTTCTCTAACAGCGGTTCGGAAGCGAATGAGACTGCTTTTAAAATTGCGCGGCAGTATCATCAGCAAAAAGGTGAACATGGACGTTATAAATTCATTTCCCGTTATCGCGGCTATCATGGTAATTCAATGGGGGCCTTGTCAGCTACCGGGCAGGCGCAGCGAAAATATAAATATGAACCACTCGCCCCAGGATTTCTTCATGTATCACCGCCAGATTCTTACCGAAATCCAGAGGATGAAAGCGGTGAAAAAAGTGCAGCGGAAATTGAACGTACCATTACATGGGAGTTGAGCGAAACGGTGGCTGCGGTCATCATGGAACCAATCATCACTGGGGGCGGAATTTTGATGCCGCCTGATGGTTATATGAAACGTGTCAAGGAAATTTGTGAGAAAAATGGTGTCCTTCTCATTTCGGATGAGGTCATTTGCGGGTTTGGCCGTACTGGTAAGAAATTCGGATTTATGAACTATGATGTAAAACCAGACATCGTAACAATGGCTAAAGGAATCACGAGCGCTTACCTGCCATTATCCGCTACAGCAGTCAAACGTGAAATTTATGAAGCGTATATTGGCTCAGATGTTTATGACCGCTTTCGACATGTAAATACTTTTGGCGGCAATCCGGCTGCTTGTGCCCTTGCTTTGAAGAATATTGAAATATATGAAAATGAAAAACTTATAGAACGGTCTAAGGAGTTAGGGCTACGCTTTCTGCAAGAATTTGAAGAAATCAAATCTCATCCCAATGTTGGGGATGTACGTGGGAAAGGTTTATTGGTAGGCATTGAACTAGTGGAAGATAAACTGACAAAACAACCGATTGAACTTTCCAAAATCAATAAAGTGATTGCATCATGCAAAGAAAAGGGGCTGATCATAGGTAAAAATGGTGATACAGTAGCAGGTTTCAATAACGTCCTGACCCTTGCTCCCCCACTTAGTATAACTGAAGAGGATTTTTCATTCATCATAACGACGGTAAAGCGGACGCTAGCTGAACTATGAAAATAAGGTGATGGCAAAAAACTGAAAATTCAGCATTTAATCAAGTTTCTGTATGCCCCTGTTGATACTCACTATTTATTTAAGAAGGATCGCATCCATACTTTGCTTTTTAAATGAGACTGCTGCGTTTAGTTTTAGCACCGTTCAGAACTTTGAACGGTGCTTTTATCTATGATCTAGGAAGAATAAGCGGAAAAGGATTCTATTGCGAACTAAGGGGACGTTTTGGAATCGTTTTCCTTGCTTAGTTATAGCGGATGTTCGAAAATGGAATGATAAGGAGTGACAGAAAATCAATACTATCCGGCAGAAGAGGTGAGGGGCATGAATAATGAAGATATAACAAAAAAATTAACATTACATATCCCAGAAATTTTAGGAAGTGGGAATTTTTCTAAGTATGCTGTATTGGTACCGCTTATAGAGAAAAAAGATGGAATTCATGTTCTTTTCGAAGAGCGTTCACACAAACTGAGAAGGCAGCCGGGGGATATATGTTTTCCGGGCGGGAAAATAGACAAGCTGGACCATGATGAACAGGCGGCTGCCCTAAGGGAAACATATGAGGAACTTAATTTGAGAAAAGAAGATATCGATAATGTCTTTCCGATCGATTATTTGGTATCTCCATTTGGGATGATTGTCTATCCATATGCAGGATTTGTTCGTAACCATCAACGGATAATACCTAATCCAGCTGAGGTAGAAACCGTTTTTACGGTCCCGCTATCCTTTTTCATGGAAAAACCGCCAGAGATTTATCATGTCAAATATAAGGTGGAACCGCATGACAATTTCCCACATGATTTAGTCGTTGGCGGGGAGAATTATAAATGGCAGCCAAAACAGATGGAAGAATATTTTTACTTATATAATGATCGGGTAATCTGGGGAATGACGGCGAAAATCCTTACCCATTTTATTGAAATTCTTCGTTAGACCCTTCTAAAGCACCTTTTTTTTTCGATGGATTTCTATTAAACTTAAATTATGGTAAAAGTTAGGTTTTAATAGAAGCGGGGGGATGAGTGGATGAAGTATAGTTTTGAAGTGCTTGAAAAAGAACGGGAAATGGCAATGGCTGCACTTGTGAACTTCAATGAAAACCGCGAATACTATGATGAAAACAAAGATCAGGAACTTAAGCTAGCATACTATAAAGATGGTTCCTTGGACCGGGAAGGATTGAAGGACCTACTTGTGGCAACCCATAAAAACCAGCTGAACTACTCACCACATCGTCATGTTTACCCTTGGGTGGACTTACAGGAAAATGGCCAGTTGAAAAGTCTGTATTCCGGTAAAGGGATGGACCCAGTCCGAGTAATTGAGGAAGATATCCGTATACTGGAAGTGGTGTCAAGAGGCGTAGAATCAACAAATACGGAGAACATTCTCGTTAATTGTGAACATGTCGTACCTCAATCATGGTTCGATAAAAAAGAACCGATGAGGGGGGATTTGCATCATCTGTTCGCCTGTGAACCAACTTGTAACAGTAGCCGGAGTAACTATCCATACCATGATTTTAAGGATTATATCCCTGAGAAATCGGCTGCCGGTATAAAAGCGGGTTGCGGGAAATCCGAGGAAGGTAAATTTGAACCTGAATACGGAAAAGGCATCGTGGCGAGGGCTACTTTATACTTTTTACTCAGATATGAGGGAATCATCGATAGCGGCAATATTGACCTGGCGCTGATTATGGAATGGCATCGTCTTTTTCCGGTCAGCACTTATGAAAAACATAGAAACCAGGCTATACATGAAATGCAGGGTAATCGTAACCCATATATAGATTTTCCCGAAATGGCGGAGAAATGGAATTAAAGAAGATTAAAAAAAGGATTGGAGCTGTAGTACAAGCTTCAATCCTTTTTTTATCGATTATAAGAATTTTACGCAAACAGGGAAGGGAACTTGAACATCTTTTTGCAGTAATGTTAACTTTCCGTCATGTTCATTCCGGGCATATAGTGTCAGGTTTCCTGATTGTTCATTAGAAGCGATCAGGAATTTTCCGCTAGGATCCAATGAAAAATCACGTGGCCAATGCCCTTCGGTAGAAACCAGTTCCACGAATGCCAGTTTGCCTGTTTCTTGATTGATTTGGTAAACGGCAATACTATCATGTCCGCGGTTTGCGGCATATATGAATTGCCCATCATCAGAAATATGAATGGCGCTTCCTTGGTTATTTTCCTTGAAATCTTCTGGGACGGATCGAACCGTTTGTAATTCAGAAAAGCTTCCGGTTTGACTATCGAAGCTCAAAACAATGACTTCTGGTACAAGTTCTGCCATAACATACGCAAATTTCCCGTTTGGGTGGAAGGTCAAATGCCGTGGTCCGCTGCCGGGAGCAACAGATAAGCTGTTTACTTCTTCCAAAACCCCATTATCTATTTTATAGGTTATTACCTTATCTATTCCGAGGTCTACTGCAGCAATGAACCTTTCATCCGGTGTGAACCCGGCAAAGTGAGTGTGCGCTTTTTCTTGACGTTCTTCATTCGGTCCTTGGCCCTCATGCTGAACAGTGGATGATACGGGCAAAGGGGTCGCATCGTCATGAAGCGGATATGATTCAATCACGCCTTCTCCATAACTGGTAGTGACCAAGACCTGTTTCTTGCTGTCGACACTTATATGGCAGGAAGAGCCATTTGGTGTCAGTTGTTTGCCCAAGAAGGTAAGCTCACCTGATTCTTCATTAATCGAATAGGCTGAAACTCCACCGCTGCCCGCTTCTTTTAAAATGGCGTAGAGAATCTTTTTGTCCTGGCTGATGGCGACATAAGTCGGATCGGTTAATTCTGCTGCAAGAACCGGTGTACTGAGTTTTCCTTCTGCTGTATCTAAAGTGAAGCGGTAAATACCTTTGCTGTTTCCTTTTGTGTAAGTGCCTATGTATCCAATTAAGGTTTGTTGATCATGTATTGCCATATATATCCCCTCCAAGAAAGATTTGTGTTTAATTTTATTTTAACATAGATGATACCCATTATATCCTTTTCCCGGTTTAAGTCGAGTTGGAACCTGAATTTTAGAAATTACTTGGGTGAGAAGAAAAAAAACCCCGACTAGGGGGTCAAATTTTATCGACTGGCTTTGATGCTTCGATAGGAATATGCCTAAACTCAGAAACTGAAAATAAACCCTGATCCGTCAGTTTAATTTCAGGGATGACAGGCAACGCCAAGAATGCAAGTGTAAGGAAAGGGTTGAAATGCCTGTTTGCACCCAGTTTCAATAGGGCTCCATCGATTTTTTTCAATGAACGGACTACATCCATATAACTCCATTCGCTCATCAATCCAGCTATCGGAAGGGGAAGGGAAGCGAGTATTTCCCCATTTTGGATTACGGCCAATCCCCCCTGCATTTTTTTGATTTCATTTGCTGCCATAAGCATATCTTGATCATTCGTCCCGGCAATAATCAAATTATGTGAATCATGGGCTACTGTCGTGGCAATTGCGCCTGAATTCAAACCGAGCCCTTTGACGATTCCTAGACCTACTTGTTTGGTCATATGATGCCGTTCAATTACAGCAAGTTTTATATGATCAACATGTTCGGAGAACCGGAATAGCCCATCCTGATTAAGTGTAACCGGTTCAATCGAGTGCTTTGTAATCAAGCTGTTTGGAGTTATCTCAATAATATTAGCGAACTTATTTTTAAAAGATATCGCCAAATCACATTCCGTTATTTCATGAAATTGAACGGAGTGCTTCAACCCGTCGTCAATGACCTGTTCCTTTTCAGGTGGAAAGTTAAGTAAACGATTATTTTGAACGATAAGCTTTCCCTCTTTAAAGACCGAGTGGATGATGACTGAATCAAGATCATCCAATATAAGGAAGTCTGCCTTGTATCCAGGTGCTATGGCACCAGTTTCCTTTAAGCCAAAACATTCTGCTGCATTAATAGTCGCCATTTGAATGGCGGTAATTGGCGGGACACCTGTTTTTATGGAAAGTCGCACGTTGTGATCGATACTCCCCTCGGATACAATATCGTCAAGGTGCCGGTCATCGGTGACGAATAAACAACGGCGGGAGTTCTTCTCATTAATAACTGGAATCAGGTTTTTTAAGTCTTTGGCAACGGTGCCTTCCCTGATCATAAGATACATTCCTTTACGCAGTCTTTCTTTTGCCTCCTCCGCTGTAGTGCATTCATGATCCGTTTTAATGCCTGCACACATATAAACATCGAGCTGTTGTTCGGATAATCCTGCTGCATGGCCATCGATGCTTTTGCCTAGTCTATTGGCATCGTATATTTTTTGCAGCATATCCTCCTCCGTATGTGAAACGGCCGGGAAATTCATGACTTCGGCTAAACCGAGCACTCTCGGGTTTTGATAAAACGGAATTAAATCTTCACTTCTTAAGACAGCACCAGAATGTTCAAAACCCGTTGCAGGTACACAAGACGGCATCATGAAGTAAAAGTCAAAAGGAAGTTGGTCGGATTGATCAATCATATATTCCATGCCCATTTTGCCAGAAACATTGGCAATTTCATGAGGGTCTGCAATAATGCTGGTCACACCATGTAAAAGGAGGATTTTTGCGAGTTCCGATGGCCTTACCATCGAAGATTCAATATGGACATGGCCATCAATGAATGTAGGGCATACGAATTTTCCTGCTGCATCGATTTCTGAAATACCCTCAAAAAGCCCAATTCCAGCAAAAAAACCATCGACGATAGCAATGTCGCCTGTATAGATATCACCATTGAAAACATCTATGATTTGCCCGTTCTTAATGACGCAATCCGCAGGCGTTCTCCCTGCAGCGACGTCTATTCTCCTTTTAAGTAAGTTTTTTTTCATATGCGTAACCCCTTTGGCAAAAATATAACCGGTTAATATTTCACTTTTTCAGTACTGGTTTCCCATGTTCGGAATGGTAATTCGTGGTCATTAAAAGACAGTTGTTCCATTTTTATCGTGCGTTTTTCCATTGGCAGGGCAAGTTCCTGGTATATAAAGTGATCATCAAAGCCAATAAGTGCAGCGTCTTCTTTGGTGCATGCGTAATAAATGGCTTTTGGACGTGCCCAATATATAGCGCCGATGCACATGGGGCAAGGTTCGCAGCTAGTGTAAATTTCACAATCTGTAAGCTGGAAGCTGTCGAGATTCCTGCATGCATCACGAATCGCCTGTACTTCGGCGTGAGCTGTAGGATCGTTGGCTGTTGTCACATTATTACATCCTCTGCCTACGACTTTGCCATCTTTAACGATTATAGCACCAAAAGGTCCCCCGTTCTTTGCCACAACATTTTCATATGCAAGCCGAACAGCCATCTCCATGTATTTTACATCCACTCAAAAACACCCCTTCATATATTAATAACCCAAAAAGTGTTGATGTTACGTTTTTTAACGTAAATATAATAAACAATATACCATATGCATTGGGAAATGAAGTATTATTTTCTGAAAATAAAGAAAATTAATTTACGTTAGAATATATGACGTGCTATCAAAAGTGGTTTAAAAGAATTTTTACAAATAATTATAAAACTGATATTGTTAGAAGAAAATCATTAGAATTATGAAGGTGATATGCATGGGGTTTTTGGGAGTTCTTTTACCAATATTCGGTATATTTGTTTTAGGTTTCATCGGTCAGAAAAAGTTTAAACTTGATACAAAATCGATTTCCACGATGGCATTATATTTAATGTCACCTTTTCTTGTATTCCGAACCTTTTATTCCGCAGAATTTACGATTAATTATTTTTACCTATTCTTATTCACGATAGTACTTTGTCTTTCTCTCATTCTGGTAGTCTGCATCATATCTTTTTTCCGCAATTATACAGTCACTGAAACAAGCGGCATGATATTGGCATCGGCATTCATGAATAACGGGAATTACGGAACACCCGTCATTTTCCTGTTATTCGGAGCCGCAGGACTCGATTATGCAATCATCCTTATGGTGGGACAGCAGTTAGTGATGTGCACGATAGGCATTTATTTCGCAGCAAAGGGCAGCCCGGAAGGTAACGGAGTTCAAACAGCGATTAGAGCAGTATGTCGGATGCCAATTGTTTATGGAGCCATTGCGGGTACAGTATTTCAGTTAGTGAACATACCTTTAAGCAATTCGGTTATGGAAGCTATTAACCTTGTTGCAAATGCAGCGATTCCAACAATCATGATTACACTGGGAATGCAGCTGGCTAACATTTCCCTGAAAAAGATTGCCTATCGAAAGCTATCAGTTTCGCTGCTTCTTAAACTTGCCGTTTCACCAGCCATTGCCTTCCTGTTATCACTTGCCTTACCAGTGGGTGAAATGGTCAGGCATATCATGATCATCGTAGCTGCCATGCCAACGGCGGCCAACACTACGATGTATGCGCTCCAATTCAATACGGAGCCTGAATTCGTATCAAGTGCTACTTTCATAAGTACATCATTAAGCCTGATTACGCTTCCAATCATCTTTTTCATTGTATTATAGAAGATTATGATTCTAATTATATGGGCAAACTTATTATATGCAAGAAGCGGAGGATTCCTATCTAATTCAAAAACGGGATCCGGACTGATTGCATGTATTGCCCTTGATGACCAAATCTTGGGCTAGGTTCCCATGTCGGTTAGTAAACGAACTTAGGGACTTGGATTTATATGTTGATTGGGAAAAGATCTTCAACAATTCATTTATATTAAAGGGTGAGCTTTTTTAACTGGCGTTTACTTTTTTTAATGCTGTATTTGATTGGAGGGGTTTTGTGTTCCAGACTAAAATTAAACTGATTAATGCTGGAAAGATTGATGTCATTTTAAAGGAAATCGTTCGGAAAACCTATGAAGAAGCACTAGAAGAAAAACTCTTGCTATGCATGGAGTGCGGGGATGTCGATTTTTATATCGCGTATTCAAATAACGAGGAACTTCAAGATGCGATTAATGAAAACTTTGAAATTGATGAATGTGGCGAAATCATGAAAATGGATGAACATCAGGAGCTTATGGATGATTTATTCGATTATTTCTTGATCATACATAAGGAAAGTGAAATGTTTGATTATTTTCCAGCAGGTCCATATACTCTAGGTGGGGAAATCTGTAAATCGGATACGGATATGCTGGCGCCAAGAGGTTTATATTCAGCGCCATTTGAAGATGCGTTAAAGGGATGATGAAAAAGACAGCAATTGCTGTCTTTTTTTCGTGCTAATTTATAAAAGATCGTTGTGCTTACGGGAAATAAATGGTTTTTTACAAAAAGAGGGAATGATTCGGAGATAAGAGTTCATACTTACCAATTTTGTAAAATATAGCAATAATATCATGAAATATGATATCGTTTTTAACAATTTAAAGTTTATATGGTAATTTTAAGAAAAATTTTATATAATAAAAAGTGTGAATATTGAATATATTATTTAAATTACTAGTTTAAAATAACAATAAAAATGATCGTTTCACTATCACTCTCGAAATAATGGGAAATAATATTGGAAGTAATGATTATACATAAAATTTGATTCGAGTTAAGAGAATGCTATATTACGCTTTTAAAATTCTGATTATTATAAATTTTCAGTTTTGGAAGATTGATTATGGGCGGGGGGCTAATTATGATAGTTTTTGACCGAGTGAATAAGTTTTATGGCGATTTCCATGTATTGAAAGAGATTAACCTTACAATTAAGAAGGGGGAAGTGGTAGTGGTCATCGGACCGTCCGGATCAGGGAAAAGTACACTGCTTCGATGCATTAATCGACTAGAGACCATTTCGGAAGGTTCCCTTTCCATAAATGGTTCAAATGTAGCGGATAAAAAAACGGACATAAACAAACTCCGTCGGAATATCGGTATGGTTTTCCAGCATTTTTACTTGTATCCTCATAAAACCGTGCTCGAGAATATCATGCTTGCCCCCAGGAAGGTTTTAGGCCAATCCGAAGAGGAAGCGAAAAAGATTGCACTAAAGTATTTGGACAAAGTGGGGATTGGAGATAAAGCGAATTCATTTCCTTCCCAGCTTTCAGGTGGACAGCAACAACGGGTAGCGATTGCCAGAGGTTTGGCAATGGGGCCCGAAATCATGCTATTTGATGAACCTACCTCAGCCTTGGATCCAGAAATGATTGGCGAGGTACTGGATGTAATGAAAGCACTTGCCCATGAAGGAATGACGATGGTGGTGGTCACGCACGAAATGGGATTTGCCCGTGAAGTAGCGGATCGAATCGTATTCATGGACGAAGGCAGGGTTTTGGAAGAGGCATCACCGGCTGAGTTTTACGCCAATCCTCGTGAAGAGAGGGCTCGTTTATTCCTTAGCCGTATATTAAATCATTAAATAAAAAACAGGGGGGAATTTCATGTTGAAGAAAAAGAAATGGTTTAAATTATCCTTGCTTTCATTACTGGCTGTCATTTTATTAGCTGGATGCGGCGGGGGGAATGATTCAGACAAAGCTGAAGAGGGTGGAGGTAAAAACAAAGAAAAAGATGTTCTCGCACAAGTGAAGGAAAAGGATAAGATCGTTTTTGGGGTGAAAAATGATACAAGGCTATTCGGATTGAAAAATCCTAGTACTGGAGATGTAGAAGGCTTTGATATTGATATCGCCAAAGCTCTTGCAGCAGAAATCCTTGGTGATGAGAATAAAGTTGAATTTAAAGAAGTGACTTCTAAGACAAGGATGGCATTATTGAATAATGGTGATATCGATGCGATTGTAGCGACCATGACAATCACGGAAGATCGTAAAAAAGAAGTTGACTTCACTGATGTTTACTTCGATGCCGGACAATCTTTGTTAGTAAAAAAGGGCAGCGATATCAAGGGTATTGATAGTTTAAAAGGGAAAAAGGTATTGGCCGTCAAGGGCTCTACTTCTTCCATCAATATCCGTGAAAAAGCTCCTGAAGCACAAGTGCTTGAATTTGAAAACTATTCCGAAGCGTTCGCTGCCCTTAAATCCGGACAAGGGGATGCCTTGACCACGGATGATTCCATCCTTTATGGAATGGCGGATGAAGATCCAAGTTATGAACTTGTTGGCGGTACATTTACGGAAGAGCCTTATGGAATTGCCGTGAAAAAAGGAAATGCTGACTTTGTTGACGAGTTGAATAAAGCCCTTAAGTCACTTAAAGATTCAGGCAAGTACGATGAAATCCATGATAAATGGATTAAACATTAAACATTTTAGCAAATGTATAAGGGAAACTGACCTTAAATAACATTTGAACATTTGTCTGTGAGGATGAGCCTTTTTGCTCATCCTTACTAGTTAAAGGAGTGTACGCCGTGCTTGATTTCTCCATTTTAACAGATAATCTGGATATGTATTTATTAGGCTTTAAAAATACGATCATGTCGAGTTTGATCGCGTTGGTAGCAAGTTTGATTCTTGGTGTGCTTATTGCTATCATGCGGATTGCGCCGATAAAGCCACTAAACTGGCTAGGTACCGCCTATGTCGAGTTCATTCGGAATATACCGTTATTGATCATTACCTTTTTCTTCTTTCTCGGTCTTAAACTAAGCGGTCTATATGCAGGGACATTGGCCTTGACCATTTACACTTCTTCTTTCATAGCTGAGGCAATTCGAGCGGGCATACTTTCCGTGCCAAAGGGTCAAATGGAAGCTGCCCGTTCTTCAGGTCTGACATATGGGCAGGCAATGAGGCTCGTCATATTGCCACAGGCCGTTAAAATAGTCATACCTCCTTTAGGGAACCAATTTATCAATCTAGTTAAGAATTCTTCCATTTTAGCCGTCGTTGCAGGACTCGATCTTATGTACCACGGGGATTTGATTTCTTCAAGGACATTTGTTGTGTTTGATGTGTACATTTTCGTTGCAGCGTTTTACTTAATACTTACCATTCCTTTAAGTTTTGGCGTTGGTTATTTGGAAAAACGTCTGGCTAAGAGTAATTGAGGGAGGTATATGATATGGATTTTGCAGGTGCCTATACACCAGATAATCTTAAGTTTTTATTAGAAGGATTTTGGGTAACGCTCCAGGTAGCTTTTATATCCATTATTCTAAGTTTCATTATTGGCGGGCTTGTAGGTATAATCCGGTACGCAAAGGTGCCGGTGTTATCACAAATATTAGCTTTGATTGTAGAAACGGTACGTAATTTACCGCTGTTATTAATAATATTTTTTACGTATTTTGCTTTGCCGGAGGTTCGGATTAAACTTGAAATCATTCCAGCAGCCATTGTTGCCTTGACAATTTTCGAGTCTGCCATGCTTTCTGAAGTCATTCGAAGTGGGCTAAAATCGATTGATAAAGGCCAAATGGAAGCTGCCCGATCATCAGGCTTGAGCTATACACAGGCATTGATACATATTATTCTGCCCCAAGCGCTGCGCCGCATGGTTCCTCCTATTGTCAGCCAATTCATTTCATTATTAAAGGATACCTCTTTAGCTGTTGTCATCTCTTTACCGGAGCTGACTCATCATGGTCAAATCATATATGGACAAAGTCAAAATTACTTAATACCTATTTTGTTCCTGGTGGCTCTCATGTATTTCATTGTTAACTATAGTCTTTCTTTGGTTGCCCAGAGACTTGAATTGAAACGAACCTAAAAAAAATGACTCAGAAATGAGTCGTTTCAGAATGTAGACAAACTCGATTTTCATCGAGTTTGTCTACATTTTTTTTATGGCTTGTACAATTTGGACGTTGATTTCCACTCCAGGCACTCGCTTTCCGCGGGCGGTCGGGGAGCCTCCT
>NZ_JBHZPG010000048.1:0-32439 GCF_042788005.1 Peribacillus sp. YIM B13472 | reverse complement strand
CGATGCCATGTATAAAATAGGATTGACCATGCCGGTTGCACTTCGCGAAACGGCAGAGGGCGGCCTGGCTGCGACTCCTACTGGGCGTAGATTGGCAAAGGAAATTTTCGGTTCCTATAAATAAACATTCAGTCCCATTAACACCAGGTTTGTTAATGGGACTTTTAATTTGTCTTCAACTGCTCATTTTGTAAATGAAAAAAGGAAATTAGAGGAAGATTGAGGAATTTGGCGTTTATGTACACGGAGATAGAAACAGCTGTTGAAAAATCTGAATTATCAGTGAATATGGAGCCATAGCAACTTTGTGAGTTATCACTAACAATGATAAGATGAGTACGAAATTTACTATGGGAAGGATTGATTCTTCATTAATTTTCTCGAATTAACGTACACGTCGGCAATGGAAAAAGCGATGTTTCAGGCTCATGGAATCGGCTATGCACTATATGCTCAAAAACTGGAGCAACGCATGATGGTTGAACAAGAACGGGAACAGGATTATCTACAAAGCAGGCGTATAACAGAGGAGATGAGAGCCAATCTCTTTTTGGGGAGTTAATTTCGATCTACGATATCGATGACATAAACGAAACGATCAGGAACAAGCGAAAGGGCAATCAAAAGATTGCTCTTTTTGTCCTGCCCTAAAAGGCAGGCTATTCATTAATTTTTCCATTTAAAAGAAGGAAACAACACTTTTAAATAGAATGTACGTTCATGAAGAGGAGGATGATCTTGGTGGAGAGAAGAGCATTACTGGTATCTGCATTACCGGGATATGAAGAGGAAATTGGGCGGTGGTTATGGTGTTTAGAAGATGTTCGCCGTACGCTTATAGCGGAATTGACAGGAATCAGCCAAAATTTACTCGATTCGAAAATCGATGAAAGGCAAACGATTGGCTCACTGTTATATCACATAGCGTTGATAGAGGCAGATTGGTTATACGAGGAGGTCCTTGTTACAGAATGGGATTCGGGAATACGCGCATTGTTTCCATTTGGATGCCGTGCTGAGGATTGCTCCCTAAGCCACATTGAAGGACAAACATTAGAAGAACATTTCTACCGCCTCAATAAGGTACGTGAAGTATTTCTTTCAAACTTTCGCACAATGGACCTAACGGATTGGCGTAAACCGAGGGTGCTTGAACAATATGACGTCACACCTGAATGGGTCGTTTACCATTTGATTGAACATGAAGCACATCATAGGGGGCAGATTTTTCAATTGCTGAAGAAATTACGGAATGAATGACTCCTGCCGAATAACTGACTTGCGGAGTGAAGGCTTGGCAGACAGTCGGCGGAATGGGAGCGGGTTTCTGAATTTAACTGGAACGTTTTTCAAAGAAAAAAACTGTAGGCAAACTCGCTTTTCTTCGAATTTGCCTACAGTCAAATATTCCTGGACTGATTTTATCGTTTAATCTATTTGGTGATTATGACCGAATTTCGAACGTAAGACGCTGCTGGCATACCCAATGAATCCTCCGACAATTGCTGGGATGATCCATCCCAGTCCTGCCTCATACATAGGAAGTATTGCAGTGAAGAAATCATTGATGAATGAAATGTGTACACCTGCTCCATTTAATCCATCGAATAAACTGACGATGAATGTTAAAAGTAAGCTGCCTTGATAAACTTCAGGTCTTCCTTTAAATAAAGAATGAAGAAATGTCAAGAAGATCAAAACAATCGCTAATGGATAAATGGCTGTCATTACAGGTACAGAAATGGCAATTAACTGGGTTAGTCCAATATTGGCTATTATTGCACTGAATATGGATAAACTGATGGCAATTGTTTTGTAAGGCAGATTTGGAAATAGCTTATGGAAGTATGTCGAGCAAGATGTAATGAGTCCTACACTCGTCGTTATACAAGCCACTGTGATCATTAATCCTAATAATAGCCCGCCATATGCTCCAAAGTAGTAATCCGAGACTTTTGCCAAGATGATGCCTCCATTATCCAAGCGTCCAAGTTTCTCAACGCTTGAAGCACCCATATAAGAAAGAGCTGTGTAAATGGTAGCAAGGATAACGGCCGCGATCGCAGTCGCTTTTCCGCAAACGATCATTATTTGTTTCTTTGTTTTAGCACCCTTTTCTTTAATGGCATTGATGATGATGATGCCAAAAACAAAAGATGCAAGAGTATCCATCGTTAGATAACCTTCTCTGAACCCATTGAAAAATGGTTGGACCATATAGTGCTCGGCAGGTGCTTGAAAATCTCCAATCGGATTTACGAAAGCGACTACCACCAGGATTCCAATGAATGTCAACTTGATGGGTGTTAAAACTTTCCCCACAATTTCGACAATTTTCGCGGGATTGAGCGAAAGAAGGCACGAAACTGTAAAAAAGATGATGGTGAAAATAAGTAAAGGCAGTGGACCTGGATCTTCAGGCAAAAAAGGTTTTACACCGATCTCAAAAGAAACGTTTCCTGTTCTAGGCATTGCGAATAATGGACCGATGGCTAAATAAAGAACAGTTGTGAATACAATACCAAAGACTGGATGGACGCGGCTCGCTAATGATTGTAAGTCATCTTTTCCAGAAAAACCGAGTGCCAGAACACCAAGTAACGGTAATCCTACTCCTGTGACCAAAAACCCTGCATTAGCTGACCAGATATTCGTACCTGCTGATTGACCAAGCATTGGCGGGAAAATTAAATTCCCTGCCCCGAAGAAAAGGGCAAATAACATTAACCCAATCACTACTATAAATGAAAATGGTACCTTATTAGACAAAATAAACCCTCCGAGAAACCAAAATTTGCTATTTTAGAAAATTATTAAATTTTCTAAAAATTTAATCTAAGCTTAAACTAAGACCGTATCGTATTATAACTAAATTAAATTGATATTTCAATATATTTTTTGTTTTTTATTAATTACCTTGATGATCAGTGATCCCCCTTACCTTATTTTGAACATCTAAAGGCTGCTCATACTAATGAAATTCATTTTTGAACAAATGAAATTTAAAAGGAAATGAGGGTGCGGACATTAAAAAATTTCTTAGCTTTTTGTTGTTAATCGCAGTGTTTTCAGGTGCAGGTGCATGTAACAAGGAAGTGGTCAAAGAAAACGGTGAAATGACAGAGAGGAGCCCTGGTAAAGAGGGAGATGCGATCAAATTGGGAGAGGCAGAAAAGTTATTTAAAGGCTATTATAGTGCACGATATACCATTAAAGATCCAGCCAATCCTCCTACCTTTGATGAAATTGCAGACAAAATTAAAGGATATTTATCAGAAGATGAATATAATGCCCAAATTCTTAACCGTTTTTATTCTATGCCTGCACTTGTAGCCAAAGAAATCAAGAAAAGCATCGAAGTGCAAAGTGTGAAGCTTGAAGAACAAAGTATAAATGAAGATGGCACAGTGGATTACACATACACAACGGTATTTAAGGTTTATGACGAGAATTCATCCAAAATTTATAAGAAAGAAGGAGAGCTCACGATAACCATCATAGATAATGAATTAAAAGTCACCCGTGATTGGAGCAGAGGGATAAAGATTGATGGTTTAGACGGCGGACTTTAGAGTGGAAAAATTAAGGCGGTGTTTTATAATGGGATCAGTTTTTGAAAAAATACTGGGATTGTTCTTTGAAAAACGGAAACAAAGTAAAAAAGATGTATTCTTACTAATTTTCTTATTCGGGCTTCCTATAATAAGTGTGGTTAAGTATTTCACGGATAAGGACTTATTTTGGTTATCTGACATTGTGTTAATTGCAATCATTATTCTTTCTGCATTCATATATTTTGAAGGAAAAAGAAACAGGGAAAATGATAATTAAAATCCCAGATATCGTGGAGTAAGGGGGCAGAAATGCTATTGAAAGCCCAAGAGCTAGGGATACAAGAAATTAGAGAATTCTTAAATCATCGCAAACTTTGAGACCCAAATAAGGTTTCCGTTTGTCGAGTAAAGGGGGGGGCGGAATGGTCATCCCGAACCAACTGTTTTATGAAATCCCACATTGGATTGAAGAAATTTGCGACACTCCGGCCGAATAACTGGCTAGCCGAGACCCAACAGGCGCTTGCTTTGATGAGGCTTGGAAGACAGTCGGCGGAAAGGGAGCGGATTTTATTTTCTGCTTTTCCAAACTGCCGATTGCGGCTTATATTGGCCAAAAAATAACTTATACTCAACAGGGTTTGTATATTCTTCTTCTGTCAATAATGGTTATGGAATCACAAATGAGCTGGGTGCGCCAGCAAAGAGAAAACATTTCTATGTTTTTATACCATATGTATATAACTTACCGTTTTGTTGTGAAAGGAACTTATGCAAATGCTCGAGAAGGGTAAAATCGGAAGCCGTCAACTAACGATATTAGTGATATTATATACGCTTGGTGATTCTATTTTAGTTTTACCCTCCATTGTCGCTTCTGAAGCTGAACAAGATGGTTGGGTTTCGGGTATCATTGGCGTGGCAATAGCACCGTTATTGGTTATTTTTTTATATGACGCTTTAAGGAAAAGGTATCCTGATTCAACATTAGTGGAATACAGCCAAAAAATTTTGGGTAAGTGGCTCGGAATAGCAGTTTCTCTTCTATTCATAAGCTACTTTTTTATAACTACAGCGACTTACCTGAGTGAAATTGGGGATTTTATGATAAGTCATATTATGCCTGATACTCCAATTCAAGTGATCATGATTCTTTTTATGAGTGTCGTCCTCATGGCCGCACGTCTTGGTTTGGAACCTTTGGCCCGAAGCGCGGAAATATTTTTCCCTTTTGTTGTATTACTTGTATCAACATTAATAATTCTTCTCCTTCCTGAGATTAAATTTCAAAATCTGCAACCCGTAGGGGAGGGAGGATTGAAACAGATTATACGGGGTTCTATACCATTTATTGTTTTTCCGTTTATTGAACCGGTTGCGATTCTAATGATCCTCCCATTCGTAAGTCAAAAAGACAGAATAAGAAAAAGCCTTTTTGTCGGTCAATTGTTGGCTGGAAGTGTTTTGATCATTATAACCATGTTAGCCATTCTTGTACTTGGTCCAGAGTCAACAGCAAGACAAAATTATCCAATATATATGTTGGCTAAGAAAATCAATATCGCTAATTTCATGACACGGCTGGAAGCAATACTAGCCATAATATGGTTCATCACAATTTTTATTAGATTTAGTTTGTTTTTTTATGTGACCGTTTTAGGCCTGGCACAAACGTTAAAATTGCAGGATTATCGTCCTCTGGTTTTTCCGTTTGGTATCCTTTTGATTGCCTTTACATTGATTATGACACCTAATATCGTCCATTATAATGAATTCATTTCAGAAATCTGGCCGTTTTATGCTATGACATTCGGGTTTCTGCTTCCATTGTTATTACTAATAATCGCCAAGGTTCAAAAAAGTGTTGGATCAAACTAAATCGGACTTATTTGTTAATATGAATAATAAAAGCTATGTGAATATAAGTTTTCACATAGCTTTTATTATTGGTTATATGAATGGGCCAATTTCGCCACATTCGTTGTAGTACCGCCATCTGCACGTAAATCTTGTTTTTAATCTGAAGTTTGGAATGCCCACGAAAAAGGAAATTTACAATTCCTTTGACTTGATCCTTCTAATTAATTCTTCAAACCAATATATTGTGTGATCTGTTCTGGTCGAAAAATAGCCATCCAAAAATTCACGAATATTCTCGTTGCCTTTAGGTTCTGGCTCGAAATTTCCAAGTTGCTCCCAAAAAGCCTTGATGGACTTTACTTTTTTTTCTAATATATCTACTACTTTATCCCGATCTACATACTTGATGTTAGCTAAACCAACAATCATATCCTTAATTTCATCCGCATTTTCAAATAATTTATAGATCTTTTTCGGGAGTTCTTCGCGACCATTATCCGTAATCGCAAATACTTGTTTATCAGGCCGATGTTCTTCTTTTATCACTTCAACTGGTTCGACTAAACCTTGTTTTACCAATGATTCGAAATGGTAGTACAGTTTACTTTCAGTTAACCCGCCTAGGCGATCCAATGGAATGGGTTCTGAAAGCTGTTTTTTTAATTTATAAGGATAGTTTTTATCCTCCATCAGCTTGCTCAATATAAAAATTTGGATGGACATTTTCTACGCTCCTTTAAGAAGTATTATCTCCTTATTGTAGCAAAACTTAAGCTGTGATTTCAGCCGCTTTCTTTTCAACTTCCGTTTCAGAAACCTGTCCTGGCATCGGTTTTTGTATAAACGCGACAATAGCCATGTTAATTACCATCGCAACGGCGCCAACCGCAGCCATTGACCAAATGTACGGACTTGGACTGATGCTGCCATATAGGTTTGCAAAGTACGCTTGCACCGAGTAGTACATCGGGGAAATGTGGCTCATCCATTCATATGGTAAATGCATCATATCACGTGAGATGGTGGCACCATTTGCGATTGTTTGCATTAATAAAATCGGCAGGTTTAAAATCATGCCGCCTTCACCCAATAAGAAGATTAAAATCGCGGTGAAGTTAAAACATACCATATAGTTTAGTATTTGTTGACCCACTATACCGAAGAATAGGTCACCGCTTGGCTTGTCAATTAAATACGCTACACCTACAGCGATGAGTGATGAAACCACTGCAATCAATAACGCAGTTAATTGCACATAAACGAATAAACGTGTTTTACTAGCTTTTCCACGGCTGGCTCTAAATGCACCCACTATTTGCATCGCCCCGATCATCGCCCCGACATAACCGGCCATTGTCAAGAACATAGGCAGCATATTGTTATTCATGCCATCTGGTATTTCGTTGATTGTAACCACATTTCCTACATAGGATTTCTCAATCTTTTCCGCTAATTCAGCGGCTTGCTTTTCAGGTACATTAAAGTTCATCAATACGCCCTGGGCCGTTTGTTGTGAGAATTGTGTGCTTAACTGATTGTTAATTTCAGTTACGACAGAATTCATGGTAGAAGAAACGGCTGTTGCCCCTGCCTCATTGATGGTAAAGTCAATGCTTGATGACGCTTCACCTTTTTGCATATTCTCAGAGAAGGTTTTCGGGATGTGTACGACTAATGCTAAGTCATTTTTCTCTAAATCTTTTAAGGCCTGTTTGTTGGTTATATCCGTCTTGATTTCTTTAAAGGGTAAATTTTCTTTTAACTGATCGGCAATCATCGCACCATTTTCCCCGGCATCATCATTGATGATGGCGATAGGTAATTTATCGACATTTCCTGGAATGGCTGTATACCCAGGTAAGAAGATGCCTAGCATGGCAATTGCATAAAAAATCCCCATAAAGATAGCCGCAGATGCACCTTTTGTTTTTAAGAATGCAGTAAATTTCATATGTTAAATCCATCCTTTTGATTTAATAGTATATCACTCCATTCGGAGTACTCCAATTAGAGTAGTTTAAATGGAGTACTTTGAATTTTATTTTATTTTTTTCAAAAAGTCAATTGAAAAATTTTATGTATACAAAAAAACTCCCAACAAAAATCTTCTCATTGTTGGGAGTAACTATTACATTCTTTTAGGACGTTACGATAAAATTGCTGCAAACAGCTTTATTGTACTTTCAAAAACTTTATTGTTCGTGAAGAAATCGTTCCTAAACGAATTGAAATCAAGAGAGAAATTGTTGAAAGAACAGCGATCATGATGACAATGCCAATCCACCCAAAATTACTATAAAATGTACCGCTTGCCGTTCCTGCAATACTTCCCCCAAAATAATAGGAAAATAAATATAATGAAGCTGCTTGGGCTTTATTTTGAGCGGCCAATCTGCCAACCCAGCTGCTAGCTATGGAATGGCTGGCGAAAAAACCGAAAGTAAAGATTGCGATTCCGAAAATTTTTATCCATAGATTGAGGTTCAATGTGATGCAAACCCCCAACATCAATATAATGATGGATAACTGTAACATCCTGCTTTTACCGTATTGATCTGCTAACATTCCCATCCATGTTGAACTGAATGTACCAACAATATAGACGATGAAGATAAATCCAACCAAGGTTTGACTAAGTGAATAGGGCGGGTTAATGAGCTGAAACCCAATTTAGTTATATAAAGAAACAAAGCCAGCCGACAATAAAAAACCAATTAGAAAAAGATGAATGAGATCGGGTGTTTTAAAATGGCTGAACAAGCCAAGCCCAAATTGTTTTACGTTAAAGGTTTGCACTTTAAAATTGGTTGATTGAGGGAGGAACGACCAAAAAATAAAAGTCGCAGCCAAACTAACGATGCCAATCCCGGTTAATGCGGTGCGCCAACCAAAATAATCACTCAATATCCCGCTAATGATCCGCCCTGCCATTCCTCCAAATGAATTTCCGCTTATATATAAATCAATGGCCATTCCTAAACTTTTATGGTCGATTTCTTCTCCTAAATATGCCATCGCCACCGCTGGAAGCCCTGCTAACGTTATGCCCAGTAATATTCTGCAAGTAATCAGCAATTCAAGATTCGGCATGAACCCTGTTAATACGGCAAGCATGGATGATGCTACCAAAGATATGGTCATAACTCGCTTCCGCCCATAAATCTCTGATAATGTACCAGCGATCAATAGGCTAATGGCCAATGCAATCGTAGTGGATGTTTGACTCAAACTTGAAATCGCCGGTGATATTTGAAATTCCTTTGCGATTTCAGGAAGGAGGGGTTGTGTTCCCCAAAGTATGGCAAAGGTACAGAATCCACCTGCAAATAAAGCAAAGTTTACCTTTTTAAATTCTTTTGTTCCACGCTTCATGTAAGTCATTTATTATGGCTACCCCTTTAATCGTTTTTGAAAAAGCGATTTATATACTGAATGAATCTCCCGACAACAGGCGACAAGTAGGCATTTTGTAACCAAGCCATTCCAATTTCCCTTTTGCAGATTGGGTTGCTGATACGTATAAGCTTTACTTTGCTTCTGTCCAAAACATGTAATTCAGGTATTAAAGAAACGCCTAATTTTGCACCGACTAACCCGGATACCGTCCCAATATCATCGCCTTCAAACACAACATCCGGCGAAAATCCGGCTTTTTTGCATAAATCATTAATAATGGTCTGAAGTACATTATCATTTTTAAAAGAGATGAATGGTTCATCTTTAACCGTATTTAAGTCAAGAGCATTCCAAGATGCTAAGTGATGATCGAAAGATACGGCCAAAAATAACTCTTCGGTTAAGAGTGGCTGACAGTTCACCTTTTTATCCTCATGGAGCAGTGAGGTAAGAGCCAGATCGACCTTTCTTGATTTTAATTGCTCTATAATTTGCCGATTCGAGGCTTGAGTTAATTGAAACTTGATATTCGGATGCAGTTTTTGAAATGAACTTATTATGTCGGGAACGACATGTATCCCAAGAGAAGGCAAAAAGGACAAGGAAATCGTGCCATGATCGGGGTGGACTTCATCCCATATTCCTGTTTTCCAATTTCAATTTGTTTAATTGATTGCTCCACACGGTTTAAGAACATCTTTCCATATCGATTCAAATATATATTCCTGCCTTTTCTATCAAAAAGCTGTACACCTAATTCGTCTTCAAGCTTTGAAATGGACCGACTAAGCGCAGGCTGGGAAATGGATAATTGTTCTGCTGCACGAGTGATATGTTGGACACTTGCAACTTTTTGATATTTAACCGTGTTGAGTGCGTTTATTTTGCCGTTTAATGAGTCGCTTAAATTCGTTATTATCTATCTAGCGATAACTATTTTTCTGGGATGGATGGCATTGCTTCTGTGGTCAGGATTTGGCTCGCTGTTCAAAGATTTTTTCGCTAAACATGATAAGCCATTTCGGTTAATTATTTGTTTGTTATTGATTTACTCCGCCGGTACAATTTTTGTGTGATAAATCAAAGCATCAGTGGTAGCTGTCCTTAAGTTTTCATCTTACTTAAAAAGCATTCTTATTTTATGATCCATGGCATTAATGCAGTCTTTTTTTCATACGATATTTTTGGGGTGAAAAAATGGCAAGAGCAAGTTACCGAAGTTCAGACGTTGACTTAATGGCAAGGATGATGAGAGCAGAAGCCGAAGGTGAAGGAATACAAGGAATGTTGTATGTTGGAAATGTAATTGTTAATCGTCTTAAAGCAAATTGTTTGGACTTTAAAGATTTAAGAACCATTCCGCAAGTCATTTATCAAGTACAAGGAGGAAATTATTCTTTTGAAGCTGTTCAAAAAGGAAATGTGTTTTATCAAAGAGCAAGATCTGCAGAAAAAAGATTAGCAAAGCAGAATTTGGATTATTGGAGACAACACCCAGGGAAATATGCCCTATGGTATTTTAACCCATATGCTCCATGCCCACCAACATGGTACGATCAACCTTTTGCTGGTCAATTTAAAAATCATTGTTATTATGAACCAAAACCTGGAACATGTGAAAGTGTTTATACGGGTTAGCCTGTCTGGAGGCGGGCTATTATTTCATTTCAAGGAGCTGATCAGCAGCTCCTTTTTTTATGCAACAAACGGATACTTCAACAAAGAAGTATGGATTTCATGGTAAAATAATGAAAAAACGGCATGAAGTTTGGGGGATTTTTAGTGAAGGATACTATATTTTTTGTTGTGGGGTTATTCATTCTCTATATAGTTATTGAAACAGCAGTAAGAAAAGGAATTAATAGTTCAATTATTGGTCAATTTCTTGAAAAAAAGTATGGAGTTAAAGCAGATAAAAGGTCTTTTCTTGATGATGATTTAGATAATGATAAATAAAACGGATTGGAGGTTGCTGCGGCAGCCTTTTTTAATTCATAATAAACATTAGCTAGTTAATTTTGAACTCAACAATGATCTTCCACCAACAGACGCCCGTTTGTGGAACAGCAAACTTATTCAGCATCTTTCCCAGGGCGACGAAATTCGGCGTAGTACACCTTCCGTTCTTCTTCTTCGGATTCAATATTTTCGATGAAAGCTGTTTTGGCTTCCTCCAGTAACAAGCCCTTTAATACCCGAAGCTTTATTGGTCCCACTCCTGGCAACTTATCAGATATATGTACTTCCAAATCCCCCTGCCGTTTATAAAAGCGAATGCTGCCATGCCCGATTCTTTCCACTTCCCCCAGGGTATATGCAAATTCAAATCGTTGCTGAATGAATGAATGAAGATACCTCAGGCAGTCCTAAACCTTCATAGAGGGGAGGGAATTCATGGGAAACTGGAGGCTCTTTGAATGATATTGAAGAGATCTTCAAATGGATACTCCTCCTCCTTTAGTGGTATAAAGACAGACATACGTTGCTTATATTATTGTGCTATGGGCCAATTTTTTAAACATCCTTACAGTGGTCGTGCTTTCCTGTTGCCAGGAAGTGATGATTATTGCTTTTGAAAATAGAAAAGGCATCGTGAAGAATTGTACTTAAACTAGAGGAGCAATTCTATTAAATACTTCAAACTACATGATCAATAATCCAAAAAATATTTAGTAACCTAGATTCTATAATAAGATCGCTTTTTTTATTGAACTACCAAGGTTGGATAGTTCAATAAAAACTACGGTATTAAAAGTAGAGAAAACGATTAAAACTCTAATTGGAAGGTTATTAGATGGTTATATTACTTAATTAGAAAAGAGGCTTAAATGATGACCGATTTAAACGGGAAAGTAATTATAGTAACAGGCGCGGGGGTAGCGGAATCGGAAGAGAGACTGCATTACAGCTATCAACAAAAGGTGCATCCGTTGTGATTGCAGACTTTAATGAACAGTCTGCCAAGGAAGCGGTCGATGAGATAGAAGCAGCTTCTGGAATAGGCCTGGTAAAACCTTTCTTAGAAATGGATCCAGAATCATATCACCGAGTCATTGATGTTGACTAAGGACCCCAGAGCAGTCGTGAGATTATGTTTAGTTTATTGAAGGAGGTTTGAACTGTACTTACCGTTTGTATCCTTTGTATAAATTACTCCTGTAAAAGCCAGATTATTAACATAAGAAATACGAGTGATATAAATGAGGGTCCTGTATGAACCAAGCTGGTGTGAATGAAAAATATAAGGTATCGCCATTCTATGTGTTTTTTTTACTGCATTCCATGCAAACTGGATTAGGCGTGTTAAATTTTCAAAGAGATTTAGCCAAGGCGACGGGAACCGATGGATGGATCTCCATACTCCTAGCCGGACTGATTGTTCATATATTTATTTGGCTTATTTATAAGATTTTCAGTATTGTTCCCGGTGATATCATTTCTGCCAATAATCATGCATGGGGTAAATGGATTGGGAATTTCTTTAGTCTCTTATTCATTCTGTACTTTTTCGCCCTTGGAATGACGGTCATAATCGGCTATATAAATGTCATTCATGTATGGATGTTTGAAGAGATACCTTCTTGGGCATTTGCTTTGGTTTTCCTGATTCTGATTTATTACATCATTACGGGAGGGTTCCGAACCATTACGGGTATAGCCTTTTTAACTGTAATTGTTTCATACTGGCTTTTAATTGTACCTATATATGGCTTTAAATACGCGGATTTCACCAGTTTTTTTCCTATTTTCGATCATACTTTAAGCGAAATAATGAAAGGAACCAGAAATACTTCATTATCAATGCTTGGTTTTGAAATGATCCTGATGTTTTATCCGTTCATCAAAAATCCTGAAACATCACAAAAATATGCTCATGGAGGAGCCTTGACTACTACGTTATTGCTCCTATTACTTTATTTTGTTTCGACAGTCTTTTATTCACAGAAACAGTTGGTCCTTACCCTATGGCCAACACTCTCATTGACCAGTGTCATTGAATTCCCCTTTATTCAACGGTTCGAATACATAACGGTTTCTTGGTGGACGATCATCATCATTCCCAACATGGTCATTCCTTTGTGGGCTGCCAGCAGGGGTGTCAAGCGCTTATTCAACGTCCAGCAAAAGTATCCCTTATGGGTAATGTCCATAATCATACTACTTGTCAATATACTTTTTTTCGATATCGATTCCTTATATGTACTAAATAAAATGATCAATCCATACAGCGTGTCCTACCTTGTTTTATACTTGCCTCTTCTTTTGGTTTTAATAAGCATAAAAAAATGGAGGAAACGTTTATGATCCAAATATCACTTAAATAAAAGAATGAATACTATATAACTCAGACAAAACTCGAAGAAAAGAGAGTTTGTCTGAATTTTTTTATTTGAAAATCGTTCCAGGTTATTTTCGAAATCCGCTCCCTTTCCGCCGACTGTTTGCCAAGCCTCCTCGCTGGAACTGGTGATAATTACTCCACAAAAATCGTGAAACATAAAAATTACTAATAAAAAGGAGTACTAACGAGTTCAAGATCAAGAGCCGCCGTATTGATTGCCTTTTTTGCTTATAGAATTAACAGGTGGTTCAGTTCAGCAAGAAATTAAATGAGGACTGCACATTTTAGATATTGTCTAATATGTGCAGTCCTTTTCATATCCACTGCTACGCTAATTCAACCTAAATATAAAAAGTGTTTGTTTTTTGAAGGTGATTCATTTATTTTGTTGTATTTTTAATAATTGGTAGATTAATTAAAAATATAGAAAAAAGTGGAGGTAAAATCACATGTTTAACAATTGGAAAAAAACACTTATGGCTGGAGTGATCAGCTTATCCTTACTAGGTACAGGGTACGTCGGTCACGATCTGATCTCCTCGCAAAACGTCTCGGCTGAACCGGCATCTGAAAATGCACCAGGGCATTTGAAAAATGTAGAGGCTTCCCAGCTTGATGAAATATTCAAACGTGGATACATTCGGGTAGGAATGACCGGGGACTACAAACCTTTTACCTTTTTGAATCCGAAAACAAATGAGTATGAAGGCTTTGACGTGGACGCTGCCAAAGAACTTGGCAAAGACCTTGGTGTGAAGGTGAAGTTTGTCGCTACCACATGGCCTGCGATGATGAAAGACCTGGAAGCGGACAAATTCGATATCGCTGTGGGCGGTGTGACTCGCAATACAGCCAGACAAAAAAGCGCTTATGTATCCCAAGGGTACCTTTCATTCGGTAAGGTGCCTTTGATTCGCAAGGAAGATAAAGACAAGTATCTTACCATTGACGATATCAACAAGCCTTCTGTACGCATCGGTGTAAATCCAGGCGGAACAAACGAAGAATTCGTCCGTCAGTATCTAAGCAATGCTAACGTAACTGTTGTAGAAAACAACCTTGATATCCCACATCTTGTTGCAGAAGATACGTATGATGTCATGATCACTGACACAGTAGAAGCAATGCTGTATGCAAAAGCTGATCCCAGACTGTATGCGGCTCAAACTGACAAGCCTTTCACAAACAGTGAAAAAGGTTATATGATCCCGAGAGGTGATTTCATTTATGCAAGCTACTTGGAAATGTGGATGGATGAAATGAAGCTGCAGGGAAAATTTGATGCCCTCTACAAAAAGTGGATGGAATAGAATATAGAGGGTGTGGTCAGTTTCTAGGATCGCTTTTTTTGTAAAAATTAAAAACAGAAGAGTAAATTACCTCTCCTTTTTGTTTCACTAACGGAGCTATACATCAATAAGGAAGGTTGCTGCGGAACCCTTTTCTTCAGGAAGTATGGGGGTAGGTAATGAATAAAAAAATTTGTTTTCTTCCCGTCGAAGATTATTTCGACTGTAAATAAATAGATGAAGGAGGAGCATTCATAGAAAAAATACCTGTTAAAACTTTAAAGAAGATAGAAGAGGACATTAAAAATAATGATTTAGGAAAAGCAAGAGATAGAATACACGGGTTAATTATCACCTATCCAGATGAATTAGAACTCCGTAAAAAGTTAGGCGATATCTATTTTGCATTAAAATATCCCTCGATGGCCGGTCGATATTGGTATCTAGAAAAGAATAAGACACCTGAAATGATAGAAGCGTGTATTCAGTTCGAAAAATCCATGGGTAACGATCCTATTGGAATAGCCAGAGTTCTAAAGTTTAAAGGAAATAGTGAAATTATAAATAGACTGCAAAATCAGGCAATTTCTCCTATACAAAATAAAGTTAAAGAAAAATTGACGGAAGAACCTGATGAGACATTGGAGGATAAGATATTTACTATTGGGTGTATCACGATATTAATATTAATCATTTTCTTTACATTAATCGGAATTTACACTCTCTTTAGCTGGATTTTTTGATCTCTGGAATCTTTCTTCAAGAAAGGTATTTATAGTAGTTGTTCTTCAGCCCACAGTCCTTTACTTCATTACCAGGAGCTGATCAGCAGCTCCTTTTCTTATGCACCAAACGGGGCTGGTTAGTTTATCAAACAGGATTTATTTTACGGCTTATAGAAAGTCATATTAAGGAGGGACATTTAGATGCCACACCATGAAAACGAAGAGATGCTAACAGGAGGGAATGTCTCTAGGGTTTATCGTTCGGGAGATACTGTGCGACGAGAATTAAAGCCAGATAGTCCTAAAATTCATAAGCTATTAAAGCATTTGGAGAACAAAGGTTTCAGCTATGCCCCAAAGTTTTTAGGTATTGATGAAAAAGGAAGAGAGATATTATCATTATTGTATTTAAATAAAATTAAAGGTTATTTTAACTTTAAGTGGTTTGTTTTCGGAAAAAATGGAGGTAATTATATGTCTATTAGTTTATTTGAACAACGTAGTGTTGAGACCTAATGTAAGGTTATTACAGAATTAATTTAAAGGATGTGAAGTATTTTATTTAATCTATCGTGCACTTAAGTAGTAGATGGGGTTTCGGTGACAATGACCAAGTTAAGAATCTAAAAGTTATTTTTTAATTTAAAAATGCAGAAATGTAGTGTATACACTAATCTTATTTATAGGAGGACAGATCAATGAATACACGGGAAATCAAGGTCCAAAAACAAGGGTGGATTCCTAAAAAGGAACGTATATGGGTAATCGTGGCGATTATTATCGCTGCTTCGATAATGCTCTGGGAACTTAAGGGACTATTACAACTTTCATTAACCACTCTGCACAGCAGGCAGTTCGAACATACATTTAAAGGTTTTGGCTCCAATGCAAGAATTGCCTTATTTTTTGTACTTGCTTATTATGTACTTCTTCGTGTTATTAGGCTTCGTATGCTGAAAGGTCAAGGCAAGGTAAAAAAATGGTTGTCCACTTTGCTGCGCTTTGCCCGAAGATGGCATACTCCAGCAGCGATTATCGCCATCGCTTTTATTATCTTGCATACGGTAGCTGTTTTTATGCACGGCTTCAAATTTGATTTAAATAATATAAGTGGATTGCTTTCCTTGCTAGTCCTGCTTCCAGTACCTATATCGGGAATATTTCGATATCAGAGGAGGGACCGGAAGTGGCATTTGCGGTCTGGTGTTGCTTTTGCAATTCTATTTTTAATTCATTCTTTTTTATAACCAACATGTTATAAACCTTATTAGAGTCAGAGAAATAGTCTGTTTTCAGGTGTAATGACGTAAATGTAACAATGAGGGAAATAATAAAGTGATCGTTTCGTGCTTTTTTAATAAGTGCTTCTTGGGTAACTCTTTTTTTGGAGAACGAGATTGTGAAGAATTATACTTAAACAAACGGGTGCGTTAGTTCATTAAGGAACACAAAAATAATCAATCTTTTTTATAAAACAATGATCCAATTAAATAGTATAAGGGCATGTTTTGATTAATCTTTTTTCAAAACATGCCCTTTCTATTTATTCATTTATCAAGGTTTCTTATATTAGTTTGATCAAACTTTGTTTCAAAGCTACTGCAAAGGACCGATTTTTGCTTCTACATGCTTTACAATTTCTGCTGAATGAACCAGTTCCGCAGCTGTACGCATGTCTTTGTATAAAATTCTGTCCTGCTCAAGGCGAGGCACATATTTTCTAAACAAATCGCAGGCTGCAGTCGTTCCTGTTCCAGGCTGTAACGGCTGAAGGAATTCGATCCCCTGGCAGCTGCACATCCATTCGATCCCAATCACTTTTTCAGTATTGGCGATTACTTTCAGTGCCTTTAAAGCTGCAGATGTCCCCATGCTTACATGATCTTCCTGTCCCCCGGTTGTCGGAATGGAATCCACAGACGACGGATGTGAATAAACCTTATTATTAGAAACCAATGACGCCGCGACATATTGCGGAATCATATAGCCCGAGTTAAGCCCACTTTGCTCGATTAAATACGGTGGCAGCTCGCTATACTGAGGTGAGACGAGTCTAAAAATCCTTCGTTCAGAAATATTGGCCAATTCAGATAGAGAGATTGCCAGAAAGTCCATGGCTAAGGCTATCGCTTCTCCATGACAATTGGAAGAAGATATCGCTCTTGCACCCTCTTGATCATCAAACACCAACGGATTATCTGAGGCTGAATTCATTTCTCTCTCCACAATCGTCCGAACGTAATCAACAGCGTCTTTACAAGCTCCATGCACTTGTGGAATGGACCTAATACTAAGAGCATCTTGTGTGCGGTAATCTTTAAATTTTTCCGTGATCTCACTGTTTTCTATCAGCTTATGAATATTATCAGTTGTCTTTTTTTGTCCAGGATGACGTTTTACTTTACTAATTTTGGGATCAAAGGCATAGTATGTTCCTTTCAGCGCCTCAAAACTGATTATCGAAACAATGTCTGCCGCCTTAAGAACATTAATGGCATCATAAACGGCCAGAGCGCCAATTGCAGTCATATCTACCGTGCCATTAATCAAAGAAAGCCCTTCCTTTTCATGCAGTTCGATTGGCTTGATTCCGGCCTTCTTCAAAGCCGTCTCTCCATCTGTTAGTACGCCCTGATTATAGGCCTCACCCATACCCAAAAGGACCAAACTGATATGTGCCTGATGATTTAAGTAACCTAGGGAACCTTCTCGAGGGACGAATGGTATGACATCTTTATTCACCATCTCTGCTAATCTCTCTACTGTTTCAAGTCTTACTCCAGAATAACCAAGGGATAAATTTTTGATCATCATCACCATAATTGCCCTTACTATTTCCTTCTCCAACGGATCGCCCATACCGCAAGCATGACTCATAATTATATTTTTTTGCAATTCTCTCGAATCAGAAGCTGAAATTTTTATTTTTGAATTCTCTCCTACTCCGGTCGTAATTCCGTATATGACTCGCTCTTCCTCGACAAAACGCTCGACTATATCCCTTCCTTGGCTAATCCTTTTCTTTACACTCATAGACAGCTCCAAAGGTGCATGATGCCTTGCTACTGAAATCAAATCCCCGATACTAAAATCATCTTCAGTTATCATTACTTTTTCTTGTGTTTTCATAATAAAATCATCTCCTAATATTATGCAGCTTGACAAAACATTAACTTTTATAATGTTTAAGCCTTTGGATTAGTAAAATTTCGCAACGAGAACTCTCTTTCGGGAATTGGAGAAGTACTCCTTTTTTCATGTCAATTTATCTTCTTATGGTTCAAGGGGTTTAAGTTTGAATTTGAATTACTTGATTCATTAAAAGGATTACTTGCCTCGCTTAAAGAGAGTGACTTTGTCTCCGGTGCCCAGGCAATCGAAATGATAGTACCAATTAACAGAATAGCCGTCATTCCAATCATCGAGGCATCCAACCCTATAGTGTTCATACTAAGGGGCAGGAGGAATGTCCCGATAGCAGAACCAATTCGGCTGAACGCTGTCACAAAACCAACCCCAGATGCGCGAATTTCGGTTGGGAAAAGTTCGGCCGGATATGTTAGCGTAAGATTTGAATTTGCTGATAATATAAAAGTAAAAGCCAGAAAAATCGGAATTACTAAAAGTTTAGGTTCGTGAAAAATGCTAAGCATAAGCAAGCAGACGGTCAGGATTGCAAACGTACTAATCGTGAAACCTCTGCGAGAAAATTTCTCCATAAGCCAAAGACCAGCAATCGAACCCAAGATTAGGAATATGTTTAACCACAAGTCTACAGTGAAGTTTTCTGCTAAACCCATACTATTTAAGATAGACGGTAGGAATGTGTAGATGGCAAAGTACGGAATGACAATACAGACATAAAATAGACTTCCAAAAGCTGTTCGCTTCCGAAATTTTTTGTTAAAAAGAGCACGAAAGCCATTTCTATTTTGAGTCTCAATAACAGTTTCGTCGATTTCCGCATTAGGCCCGATATACTTCTTTACGATATGGCGTGCTTCATCAATACGTCCCATGCTGATGAGCCATTGTGGGGATTCAGGTGTTCCGATTCGCAGTACCAGCACAATGAATGCAGGGATTGCAGCACTAGCAAGCATCCAACGCCATGATTCCGGACCAGCTTGACCTAAATAATATCCGACAATGGTTGCAGAGACGTAACCTACCGTCCAGAGCACATTTAGAGAAGCCAGTAAGAATCCCCTATACTTTCTAGGCGCGAACTCGGCAAGTAAAGTCGATCCGACTGCATAATCGCCTCCGAGAGCAAAACCTATCAGTAAACGCAAAATTAACAACTCTACGGGCCCATCCACAAATAGTTGCAGCAACGAAGCTATAGTGACCAATAAGAAGTTAAGCAGGTATATTTTCTGTCTGCCTATGCGGTCAGATAACCCTCCAAGTACTAGACTACCGAAAAAGAGCCCGACCAAAGCAGAACTTCCAATTAGTCCTACCCACATCGAATTGAGTTCCATTTGTGGGCTAAGGAGAGTAAGAGCCACTCCAATAATCCCAAGAGCATACCCATCAGAGAAATTAGAGCCAAAAGTAAGCGCTGTAATTTTCATATGGAACTTGTTAAGTGGAGCGTCATCCATCTTAAATTTTTGTTCGGTCATAAGCGTCTTTCCCCTTTTCAATATTGGATTTTTGGGACACTTCCTACTTCTCTAGTTTAGAGAAGGAAAGCGATTGAAAACAGACGTCTATTTTTTGAATTTTTCTAATTTTTTTCGAATTTATAGTGTAATGTAAAACGCTTACATTTGAAAACTATAATTATTTTAGATTTCTATACTTTTTTACGATTTCTAAATGAACGAGGGGTTGTACCGGTTTTTTCCTTAAAAATTTTGCTAAAGTAATTTGCATTTATAAATCCTGTTTTATCTGCTACATCTTGAATCGAGAGTTTTGTATCTATCAATAGACGCTGCGCTTCGTTTATCCGTGTCTTTGTTAATAGCTGTCGGAACGAGCTTCCTTGTTTTTTTGTTAAGAGCGAGCTAAAATACGCTGCGCTTCTGTTTACTTGGTTCGCAACGTCCTCAAGCCTTAGCTTAGGGTTAGTAAAATTCTCCTCAATGTACCGGATGGCCTGCTCAATCACATCTGTACGAGCGTTTTCTTGATTGTTATTTGCCCGATCAAGAACTTCATATAAGAACAGCAATAACTCCTGGACGATCCGATATAGAATCGGATTGTATAGGATGGATTCAAATACTTGATGATAACGTCTCTCAAGCATCCCTTCGTCAAGGTAAAATGACTTCATGAAGCGTCGGACTTGGGCTAATAAGCTTGTTAACCGGGTTCGCAATAAACCTGGCTCGGGATAGGGATCTGCCTTATTCAAAAATTCTTTATACATCCACTGCTTAATTTTGTCCCTGTCACCTTCGTTCAGCATGTCAATCCATTCGCGCTGTTCAGACGGGGTTAAAAACGGATCGATCATAACCCAGTTCACCTTATCCTCAATGACCGAAAGCTGCCGATATCCTTTGAAAAAACGAATTTCTAGCGCTTGCTTCGCATGAAGATATTTTTCATTTAACGAAAGCAACGGGTCATTAGTATCATATAAAACTAGTGACATGGGCTCCGAAAACTGCTCTTCCCATTCGGTTAGAATCCGATTGCCTATGTGCTTTAATTGTTTGAGTGGCTGTGGCTGCTGGTTATCGAATGAAAAAACAGAAACGATCATGTCGCTTAGCGGCAATACAACCGGTCGGTTCTTAAATGGATATTCTTGTAAAAAAGATAGCAGTATAGGTTGTTTCTTCGAATTTTCCAACTGCATCAGCATTAATCGGAAATTGGCGCCTAACGTTTCTTGATGCACGAATAGAGAACTGTAAGATACGGAAGGAACCTCAATTTGAGCCGATGGCGCTTGTTTCTCCTCAGTTTTTTTGAAACGGCCTTGCAGCACTGGGTTAATACTCGTTTGATATGGTCAGGCGACTGAGGTTTTACCCATAGATCATAGGCATGAAGCTCGATGCCTTGAAGCGCACGTTCAAATGTGGCTTCAGCCGTCATGACGATGACCTTTTGTATGTACCGTTTGGTCAGCTCCTTAAAGCTGTCCCACGCATCCTTTGGAATCATATCGAGTTCAATGCAAACAACATCTGGTACTTCGGCCTCTATTAGATGAAATACCTCAGATACTGAGCCTGCTAACAGAATGTGATCAAATGGAATCGAAAACGAAGAAACTAGCCAGCCAATCCCTGTTCGTTCATTTTGATCGCGATCAGCAATTAACAATTTAACCATACAGGTACTCCCTTAATAATAGATTTTTTCTTATTATTTATCGCCAAACCAAGCTTATTTTCATCACTACAGTGTCTATCAGATTAAGGGTTCTGGTGTAAAAAAAAACTGATTATGATGAAATTCTAAACAACTTATATATGAATTTTACATCCATTAACGCACACGCTACTTAATGAAACGATACCAGCTAATAGGATGTCAATATCTTTCTCTAAAATTTTCAGATCATGTCCCACGGGCAGGTAAGTTCTACCCCGGCTACAGTTATCATATATCGATATAAGAATTGTTCAACCGGAAATAACTGGCTGACCTTATAATACGAACAGGTGCGTTAGCTGAAGATCGGAGCTGTCTTTAAGGCAGATTTTTCCTTATGCAACTAACGGGGCAGGTTAGTTGAAGAAGAAAAAAATTTATAACCATAAGGAAGACTTATGGTTATAAATAATAACTTTAAAATTTCCTTATCATTCCAATTGGCGTAAAATTGGAAATAGCAAAAGTAATATCCATTTGAAGTCAGAGGAGAAGGATATAAATGCCCTTTATTTTTAAATCAATTGACCATATTCAGCTCGCTGCTCCTAAAGGTAGTGAGGAAACTGCAAGAAAGTTTTTTAAGAATATTTTAGGTTTTGACGAAGTTGAAAAACCTGAAGAATTAAAGAAACGTGGCGGGGTTTGGTTTGAATTTGGAAATTATCAAATACATATAGGAATCGAAGAACCATTTTATCCAGCCAAAAAGGCACATCCTGCTTTTGAAATAGAAAATATAGAGGAATTAAAAAAACATCTGGTAACAAACGGGATTGATGTTATTGAAGACGATAAACTTCCAGGAGCTAAAAGGTTCTATATTTCCGACCCTTTTGGTAACCGTATGGAATTGTTAGAGTGGATTAAAGAGTAAACACTTTCATTGCAAACAAACGGGTGCTTTACTTCAATGCCAGGAGCTGATCAACAGCTCCTTTTCCTATGGAACTAAAGGGGCAGATTAGTGAAAGAATAAATTTTAAACAGGACTATTGATTAAGTACGTAGTATTTACAAAGTAGAATGTAAAAAGAGGGGGTTAATCTTTTTGGAATTTTATAGATTTGACAAAGAAGTAGGAAAAAACATTTCTCATTTTAATTCAAATTTCATTATGTCTCGAATTGTAAAAACAGAAAAACCTACACAAATTGGTTGTATGCATTTAGAAGCTAACGGAATTGTAGGTTTCCATCAAGCTGTTATCCCACAATTACTCATTGTTGTAGATGGGGAAGGATGGGTTCGTGGTGATGATGAATTAATAGTAAATATAAAAGCTAACGATGTGGTCTTTTGGGAAAAGGGTGAAGGACACGAAACAGCAACTGCCACTGGACTAACTGCAATTGTAATAGAGTCTGAAGAATTAACCCCTTCTAATTTTATGCCAATTAAAGAACATAAATAAAAAAATCTTAATCAACTAACGGGTGCTTTAGTTCAATAAGGGAGGTTGCTGATGCAGCCTTTTTCTTATGGCACTAACGGGGCAGGTTAGTTGAAGAGAGGTTTTTAACTTGTGTTCAACAATCGGGCCATATTCTAGAATATGGAAGGGAATTAAAAGGTACTTCTTGAATTGTAAGTTAAGCTAGATAAAAGCAGGATTATTTAAGAAAGATAACATAGTATTAATTATTAAATTATAAGATTAAATTGTAATGAATGGAGGGATTTCAATGGATTTGTATTACGAAGTTAATGGTAATGGTCATCCTGTGGTTCTCCTCACTGGTGGTGCTGATGTACGGAACTGGACATTTGTCGCATCTCTTTTAGCGAAACACTTCAAGGTCGTTGCTTTTGACGGACGTGGGACCGGGAAATCATCGTCCCCTTTAGAAGATGTCAATCATGTTGAAGATTTGCTGTCGCTGCTTAATCATCTTGAAATCAATCAGGCGACACTCATCGGTCACTCAATGGGTGGCCAAATTGCCACTGAATTCGCTCTGAATTATCCTGAAAAGGTTTCAAAACTTGTTTTGCTTGCGCCTGGATTATCTGGGTTTAGCTATTCAAAGGAATTTGAAAAGAATATGAAGAAGATTCATGAAGCTGCTCCGGATATCGATAAGATGGTTGAGCTTTTGCTCGGTGATCCATCGTATCGTGTCGTAACGGTGAGTCCTCACCGGAATTTAATGGTTCAAATGCTCAGGCACCATATGAACCGTATGTTTGAATGGCCGGCTGTTAAATTGATTTGGCCGCAACCACCGGCCATCGAAAGATTAGGAGAATTGGCGGCCAAAACATTATTAATAATTGGTAAGGAGGATTCAGCCGATAACCTTCGTGTTGCCAATTACTTTCGAAAGCACTCAGACGCTCGAATCATAGAAATTCCAGGTGCTGACCATATGGTCAATCTCACCCATCCCGAGCAGCTGTATCGTCAAATTACTGGTTTTATGAAGGAATGAAAAGTTTACTATGCCAAGGACTCCGGAAAATCATTCGTCAGTTTTGTAATTTATCTACATTATAAAACGGGCGACAAAATAATAGTAACAGTTTAATTAAAGGGAGCTTTTCTTTAATAAGAAGGCGGATTTTTTTATTGCACCAGATTCTGGAACAACACATTTTAGGGATTGGATTATGTTAAAGTTTAGAAGAGATTGTGAAGGATTGTACTTAAACTAACGGGTGCGTTAGTTCACTAAAAGAAAAAAGGAGAGTACATATTATACATGGCTAATATGTACTCTCCTTTATTTATTAAGGTTTTTTTAATTTAGACTTGATATTTGCCACATTCATAAATAATATTTCTATTGAACTTCAATAAGATTATTATTTTGATTTAAGACAAAGTTTTGCTTGATTTTCCTACTCTTCTCTTCCTCAGAAATTACAAATTCAGCTTCCTTTGCCTTTGAAGATAATAAAAAGTTATCAAAAGTAAAATCCCTATTATTGGGTAATGAACCTATATTGACTGGAGTAAATAGAGATAATTTAGTTTGGTTTTTCTCACTAGGCCTATATGCTTCAAGCATTACAAACATCTCCAGCATTTGCTAAAGATTGTCCTGCCATCAATACATTAAATGATTTATTCTTCAATGAAAACAACCCCTCTTATTTAGTTTTTCTAAGAGAAAGATATTTGTTTACATTGGTTTCACTCCTTTGAGATCTTTTTAGATATATTTCACTTAACTTTGTATTCATTGTGATATCGAATAATAAAAAATCTAATTAGGAAGAGGGGGTGTTTGTTTATTTATGGTGGTAATATTTGTATAAATAATAATAACACAGAAAAATTCTGTTTAGAAGATACAATAAAATTACTCAGATTAGGTTCCTCATGGAACTAACCTGCCCCGTTAGCCACCCATGAAGCGCAAAAATCAGCGCTTCACCACAGAGAATGAAAATTGGTCTCTATTTCGATAATGTTTTAATGGCTGGCGAAGAAGGTCGTTGAACTATGTGCCTTTGAGCCCATCCGTTAGTCTGACTCCGACGACCACGGTGTACCACCGACTGTCGCGCCCTTTATGGGTAGCACTCATGGGAGATTAATCCTTTTTTGGTCGTCGCGCTAGCCTCTACTTAATTTGCTATGATTGGAGGCTTTTGTTTAACGATTTACCAAACTCAATCTGATCACTCATAAGGCTCAGCCTTTTTTAAAAAGCGTTTTTACTGGGTCTATTTTGTTGTGATTTTTTCTGGATTTTGAGCTTTTTTAATTTTCATGGGAGTTCTATAAGAAAAAGCTGCCTTAAAGATAGCTCCGATCTTCAGCTAACACACCCTTTAGCCATCCATGAATCGCAAAAGTCAGCGATTCACCACAAAGAATGAAAATGGTTAGGAAGTGTCAATACTGATACTGACCTTAATCCAGTCAACCCTAATCCATAGACTAATTAATTAACGCTCTCCTCTTTTTTTTAAACGATTGAGCAGGGTCTTCTTAAGTATTGTTATTTTTCATTTTTAAAGAAACTTATTTTCATGGTAGTGGAATAAGGGTTATATAAATGAACTTATATAAATTTACTTGTTTTTGGAGATTTGAATTGAGAAAACTGATTTTTTCTTTCCTGTCCCACCTACGGATCGATAACCAAGAAGAAACAAACAATCGCAGCAGCAATCCTCGATACCTGTACAAGTAGCGATCTCTTCTTCCTTTTCATCCGTCCCTCCAAAAGAAATTTCGTGATTCACATAGCGTTGGGTAGATGGACAGTAGACTATCCATCTTTTGGTTGTGTATTGTTCTTGGCGCATACTTCTCATTCCTTCCCTTTGACTTAATCCAGCTTGATATTATGAAGCTAAAATCAATGGTATCGATTCCGACGACGTATCCAGCAAATTGAGAAGCCCAAAGATATTCCGATTATCTTTATCAGCGTACCAAAATTCAAACACCCACCGGGATATATGCTTGTTAGCTGAATGAACATAGAATGGGGAAGTTGCGTAGAAATCGAGTTACATAATATTATTAAAATCAAGGCAAAAGATACAAATTCTTCTTTTTTATACCCATCCTTGATCCTTTTCTTGGTCCTTCACAAATAATAATATTTTTCCTTGATGCCGATTTCTTCCATCTTATTACGCAATTCATCTCCGGTTTTTTGGAAGGCATTTTTAATAGTTGTTCCTAAACCTTGTTCTTCCACACCGATAGTATTAGTATCTGCTTTATCAGGGATTTTTTGTGTTCGATCCTTCTCATGTGTCAAAACATATAGGTCCGCTTGATTCTAATTCCTTTACAGCATTTACAACTTCTTGCTCAGTATTAAATTCACGTACCAGATACTATTATTTGTATATTCATTAGTTGATTCCTCCTATGAGATGTTAATTATTTTCAAGTAGTACCCCGTTTATCTTGGATGTAAAACTTGAATAATTTTTTTAGTACTTAAATGAGAAGTTATCCAACAATAATATTAACCCTTTCATTTGAGATGTAGGACTGTGGGGAGAATTTCATAATTCTTTTTTCTTTTTTAGGTTTATATCTTTCAAAACAGGGAAAATTACTACCGAAATACATTTTTCATCATTTTATGTTTTTCAACATTTATGTTTTTTTTAGGAGGAAATGTTTTGGGGTTTATTTGGGCACTTATTATTGGAGGAATTATCGGTTGGATTGCAAGTCTTATTGCAGGCCGTGATATACCAGGTGGAATTATTGGGAACATTATTGCTGGTTTTATCGGCGCTTGGCTAGGTTCTCTAATTTTAGGATCATGGGGACCAGAAGTAGGCGGTTTCTTTATCATACCGGCTATTATTGGAGCCATTATCTTAGTTTTTATTATCAGCCTTATTTTAAGAAGTTTGCGAAAACGTGGTTAACTATCGAAACGGACACAAGATTGTGTCCGTTTTTTATATTAATAGAATTTTATCTTAGATTTACATTAGACAATTACAGAGAACGCTTAGTCGTTACTTAAAAAACTATAAGTGAAATTTACAACTTAACTTTTTTAAAAAACTGGTTAGCTAATCTAATGCTCCATACGATAGCTTTTATTTATTATATTTATGAAGGGGATTCTGGATGAAAAAGTCTCTGTTTGATAAGAAGAAAACTCTTGATAATAAGTTAAGTCAAGCAAAAGCAGATGCCAAGCCATGGCTGTTTAGCTTTGCTCGTTTTGGTCATATGGCTCAAGGCTCTGTTTATTTCCTAATAGGATTGTTGGCCATTCAAATGGCGTTTGGTCTCGGAGGGAAGTTAACAACCTCTCAAGGGGCTTTATATACCATTGCAAAACAACCGTTTGGATTCTTAGTGGTTATCATTTTAGCTGTGGGGCTGAGTGGATATGCATGTTGGCAAATTATAAGGACAATTTTTGACCCTGAAAATAAGGGTTATAATATAAAAGGCATTGTTAGCAGAATCAGTTATTTGGTGGTTGCTATTATTTATATTTGCTTATGTGTCAGTACGGTAAAAATTTTACTTCATACGAGAGTTCATACAACTAGTGGACATTATCAAACATTATCAGCAAGAATGCTAGCACAGCCATTCGGACAAACAATCATTGCCATCACGGGTACAGTCATTTTTATCGTCGGAATAGGTCAGATTTTCTGGGCATTGTCCGGCCGTTTTCAAAAACAGTTAAAAAAGAATGAGATGAGCCAAAAGGAACGGAAGTGGAGTAAATACCTTGGGAAGTTTGGGATTTCTGCACGGGGCGTAATATTTGGAATTATTGGAGTTTTTCTTATTAAAACAGCAATCCAAGCTGACCCGGATGAAACCAAAGGTCTTGACGGCGCACTTGCTGAGGTGGCCACTCAACCGTTTGGACCTGTGATGCTCACGATTGTTTCACTTGGATTAATTGCATACGGTGTATATATGTTTGCTGAGGCGCGTTACAAAAGACTTACTCCCCCCAATTAATGTCTTTACATCCATACAAGGAATAAAAAATGAAAAAACCTGCAAATGGTAATTGTTTCACCATTTGCAGGTTTATTTATGACCGGATTTTTATTTCTTATCCTTATCGGGACCATGCATCTTTTACTTTACCAACCGTTTCCTTAACAGCTCCTTTATCTTTATCCCATTTCCCTTCTGCTTTTTTTTCGTTCCCTTGTTTTCATTCATGATAAAACCTTCATTAAGTGTGGTGGAGAAATTAATCAGTTATTTAAGATTCCCCTTTTTCTTTGAGGTTATACTCATAAAATATCTTAAATGGGACATAAGAGTTCTCCTAAATAGAAAAAGTTGAAGTAACAATCCGTGCTAAAAAAGATGAATTGTTAGTATATAATAGATTTTGAGTGAATGCAGTATGTGAGTTATGGGAAAGGACGATGAGATGATACGATAAAGGAGTTATTAAATCAAAATAGTAAATAATAGAATTAGGAGTTGGATGTTTTTGGAAAACGAAAACCCCAGGGATACTTTTTTCAAAAAGAAGATATTAAATAGCAAATTCATTGTCTATACGATCATCGTCTTTTTACTTAGCATCACAACCTTTGCTTTATCTAAAATAACTTTTATTCTGGTGCCGTTCGCAATCTTTGCAAAAACGATCTTTTTACCGGTCTTATTAGCTGGCGTCTGCTTTTATTTGTTTAATCCATTGATTAATTATTTGGAAAAGAAGGGGAATAAGAGGATTCTATCTATTCTGTTACTATACTTAGTCATAATAGGTTTGTTGGCGATCGTCATTTTATCTGTTATCCCCCCTTTAAAAGATCAAGTACAAAGTCTAGTAAGTAACATTCCAAAAATCAGTCATGATATTCAAGATATGGTTCAGAATGTTTCTCAAAATAAGTATGTTAATCAGGGAGCCCAATCGACTAATACTGACATTGATAAGGTTTCTAAAAGCTTTTCCGGTCATCTTAACGAGTATGTTTCCGGCTTTTCACAGGGCGTTCTTACTTTTATTGGTACACTCACTGAAGTGATCCTAGCGTTTGCTGTCTTGCCTTTTATCCTTTTTTATTTATTAAAGGATGGTAAAGATTTACCGAAATACATCGTAAGGCTTTTACCCAATCAAACACGTCCCGAAGCAAAAGAAATCTTTGGGGACATGAATCATGCATTAAGTTCATACATTCGAGGTCAACTTTTTGTTGCTATTTGTATCGGTGTCCTGTTTTTTATTGGCTATTTAATTATTGGGATTGACTATGCGTTATTGCTCGCAATAATAGCTATGTTGACAAACGTAGTTCCTTATTTAGGCCCGATTATTGCTATTTTACCGGCTATTATCATTGCTTTTGTCATGTCACCATTCATGGTTCTAAAACTGGCTGTTGTTTGGATTATCGTCCAATTACTTGAAGGTAAGTTAATATCACCTCAAATCATGGGTAAAAGTTTGAACATTCATCCCATTACTGTCATTTTTGTAATTTTGACTGCAGGAAATCTATTCGGAATTATAGGTATTATTCTAGCAGTTCCGGGTTATGCCATACTGAAAGTGATCGTCACACACCTTTATCAATTTATCCGTTTACGCTCAAGTATGTATACAGATACAAAGAAAATTAAGAAAGAAGAACCTATTCCTTACAATACCAAGCCTAGAGAAGAAAAGTAGGAGTGAAAATATTGTAATAGCACTTGGAACTAAGAAACAATGGATAGACGATATAATACCCCTCCTCCTATTATGTTTCCGAAAAATGTATTTTTTTATAGACGATTGAAACAAAACTAAACAAATTAAAAAAAGCTGATTCGCAGTACGGAATTGACTTTTTTAATTTGTCTTGTTTTATAATAGTTAAAAGTCGTTTAATTATGTTTACATGATAATCTAAGTCTAGGATAAAAATGGAGATTGCATAAAGTCTATTTTGGTATGATGGCTTGCCATAAATGGAACAAGGAAACTACAGAATGGAGTTAGCCGTACAGATCGAGGTTGGGACATTTAAATGCCTTAACGACGTACAGAATGCCAAAAAGGTTAAGTTCTTACCTTTCTGTACAGTCTGTATTAGCTGGCCTGCTGTTCAGGAATACTCTTAATCTAAACGTCGCTTACAGCTCTTAATCCTGAAGAAATCATGCAACTTAAAGGCTACCAGGTCGATAAATAAGAAGAAATGACAGAAATGAAGCTGGTTGTCTGGAATCGAAATTAGGGAGTGGAAAAGCATGGCTTATTATGCAGCATTTTTACATATGATTGATGCTAAAAAAATATAGAAGTGCGTCCACGTCATATCGAGTATTTAAACGAACTTGATCATAAAGGGAAAGTCTTTGCAAGAGGGCCTTTTGCGGATGGTACAGGCGGTTTAGTTGTGTATGTTGCAGATGCATTTGAAGAAGCCCTCTCATTAGCAGTAAAATATCCACATGTCGCTATGTCGCTGAGAAGTCTTGTCGGATGGAGCTTAAGGAGTGGCAGGTCTTGTGGAAAAATGGCTGGAGATTTGATAATGATTCGAATGTCGTTACAAATTTAGGCTGTTAACTGAATTTGAAGGTTATGGCAACATTGCTTTTCTGATAGGCAGATCATATGTATGTTTTAGCAAGCAAGTGTTAACTCTCTTTGAAAGTAGATAATTAAATAATTCTTATTATGAAAATTATAAAGAAGATAGTGGTTACATTTTACGTCATATTCATTTTTCCGAAGACTTACATGGTACATGGTAGATAATCAACTATCATGTACCATGCAATTTTGAATGAAACAATATAACTGAAGTTAAAGTTGAAAAGATGAAAGAAAATTTAGGAGTGAGCTACAATGGATATGAAAAAAACAGCTCTTCTATTGATATACAAAAAGAAAATGGTAAATCAAATGTTGTTGGTATGAATGACATTGTTCAAAATGCCATGACTCTTGTTCATACATGACGTCAACAATGGATACCTGTTATTTACACTCGACATATAAGCAGGGGAGAAGCTATTGGCCTAGTAAGCAATGAACTGTTGAATAAACATGAGGAACCTATCTATTATCACTAAGATATGAATTCTATCTAAATTATAGATAAGATAAAACCTCACAAAAATGACATCATTATTAGTAAATACCGATACGCGGCTTCTATGAATCAAGCATCGATTTAATGCTCAAAAGTCTGGATATTAAACATTTGATAATTGGAGGAGTCTTCACGGATTGTTGTGTATTAGTGTAGAAAGTCATAAATGTAAGAACATTTCAGGCATCTATAAATACCTATTAATCAACCATTTCACAAATTAATGTACTCACTTTTGTGTCTAATCAGTAGGAACTAAAAGTGAGTACATTCTTTATATGGAAGGCAAAGAGTGATCATTTTAAACAGTTTTTGTAGGAGAGACAACTCAATAAAGATATCTCATTTACAAAATGGATATTTATGTTAATTCTATTATGAGATTGTGAAGAAATGTACTTAAACTATAGGGGCAGGATAGTTCAATAAGGAATGATATAGAATAAAGGGTGCTAACAACATTGGAAATGGAGATAGATATGATGTTTAGACTAAATTCATTAGTACCAGAGTTATCAGTTTCAGATATAAATAAAAGTCTTAATTTTTATTTAAACATTCTCTCGTTTAAGTTAGAGTATCAACGTCCAGAAGATAAGTTCGCTATGTTATCACTAAATGACTGTCAAATTATGATTGAAGAGATAAATGGCTATTGGCAGACTGGGGAGTTATCATATCCTTTTGGGAGGGGAATTAACTTTCAAATAACGGTAAGTGATATTAACGAAATATATAAAAGTCTAAGAATGTATCAGTATCCGATTAAGATAGAAATTCAGGAGAATTGGTATAGAGCAGATACTAAATTAGTAGGTCAGAAGGAATTTTTAATCATGGACCCAGACGGATATTTATTAAGGTTCGTCCAAACCTTGGGGGAAAGAGAAAATGAAGGAGATCCAGCTGTTGGTGATTAACTTGTTTTCATGGAAAACTGCATGCACCAATTGTATCTCGTTAATGAACTAACGGGTGCGTTAGTTCATTAAGGAACATTAAAATGATCAATCTTTTTTATAAAAAGAATAATCCAATTAAATAGTATAAGGGCATGTTTTGATAAAATCTTCAGTTTAGTGCATCCCAGTTGATTAATTTAATGATGAAACACGTACGGTGTTTTTTTTGTATTCATTAACAAGATGGTATCAAGAGGAAAGTGTTATTAGAAATTCTTATTTTACGGATTAAATGTTGACACTAAAGAAAAATAGCAGTATGATAATGAAGTCGCCTAATTAATGAGCGATTTTTAAAAAAGAAATACTTCGTAGAAGTTGACAACTATTCAACGTTATGTTAAGATGAATTAGTTGAAAAAAACCTACAACAAATTGCTCTTTGAAAACTGAACAAAACAAAGCGCCAACGTTAAATTTTAAGTGAGCACACACTATCAAAAAAGC
>NZ_JBHZPG010000047.1:0-34558 GCF_042788005.1 Peribacillus sp. YIM B13472 | reverse complement strand
TTGGGGGTTTCCCCCTGTGAGAGTAGGACGCCGCCAAGCCATTTAAAAAGATCAGCCATCCGGCTGGTCTTTTTTTGAGGCTGATATTCCTTCAGTATCTTTTTATTTAAACCAGTTAAAAAAAGTGGTGACTTAAAAGGACCATAAAGAAAGTTATAATGCCGCATAAATGGTTGGACATACTATAAATGCATCTGAATTTCTACAGCTATCTGCATTATCCATATCTGTTTAAGACAAAGGGACAGAATTCTTCGTTTCTGTAGGGATATATGTTAAACTTAACGTAGTTCTGAAACTGTCATTGGGGGAATAGCCGATGGATACCTCTGCTAAAGATGAAATGATTTTTTCGTTTGCTGAATGGTTGAGAGACCAAGGCAAATCAGCTAATACGATCAAAACGTATACTGGTGTCCTTTCACAGTTTTGTGACCAGACACAAAAAATATTGATGGAGATTCATTCTGAAGATGTTCAGGGCTATCTTGATTATTTAGAAAATTGCAAGAAAAGCCCGGGGACAATCGAAAAGCACTATATCGCCCTAAATGTCTTCTTTAAATTTTTAGGCAAACCGCAAGTAATGCTTTCAGTGGAACGTAAGGTTAAGGAGCACAAGCTCGAGGTACCTGAAACTTTAAGCATCAATGAGCAGCAGATCCTGTTAAGGGATATAGAAGCAGAAGGAAATCTAAGGAACATTGCCATCGTCTACCTTTTGTTACATACTGGAATTCGTGTTTCTGAATTATGTGACTTAAATGGCCGTGACGTCATTATGGAAACAGAGCGAAATTATATACTTGTCAGGAACGCAAAAGGTGAAGTCGATAGATCCGTTCCCCTTACACCATCGGCTATACAACATGTAAAAAATTATCTTTATTCTTTAAAAGAAAAAGCGGATCCGTTATTCATCTCAAGCTATAATCAAAGGATCACTCCGAGGTCAGTTCAATATATATTAAAAAAATACAATGTGCATCCACATAAACTGCGACATACCTTTTGCCAAAGGTTAGTGGATAATGGAATAGATATACAAACGATATCAAAGCTTGCCGGTCATAAAGATTTAAACGTAACGAAGCGTTATCTAAAAGAAGAATCGCTGGATCTGGCAGATGCGATAGATCAAACTTTCACCAAACACTAATCTATAGAAATTAAAAGGGAAAGCGGGTTCTTTCCCTTCTTTTAAAAAATAAGGTTTTAAAACAAACAAATTTCCTTGGAAATGACGAATAGGACGTTTTGTCTTATGAGACGGGGAAGGTTAAAAGAAGAAGGAATATAGTTCGGCCAAAAGGGGCCGGAGTATGAAGGGCTAATATGTTAAGAACATATTGATCAATTGTTGAATAAAGAAAGAGGGGATTCCTAATATAAGGAATCCCCTCTTTCTTTGTTACTTAACTGTTTTTTTCTTCTTTTTTCCTATTTTCATTATAACTTCATATACTACCGGCACTATTACAAGTGTTAGCAATGTAGAACTCACAAGTCCGCCGATAACGGTAATTCCCAAACCTTGTGATATTAATCCACTGCCTTCCGCACCGATTGCCAGAGGTATTAAAGCACCGATTGTGGCAAGGGCAGTCATCAGGATTGGACGCAGGCGGGTCGATCCTGCCTCGAGTAAAGCTTCCCTGGTAGATAGCCCGGATTCTTCATTCTTGATAACACGGTCCACTAATACGATGGCATTGGTTACGACGATACCAATAAGCATTAGGACACCCATCATTGCTGATACGCTGATGGTCTCACCTGCAACGAATAGCCCTGCCAATGCCCCGATTACCGTAAATGGTAAGGAGAAGAGAATGGCTATTGGTGCTAAACCACCATGGAAAGTAACGACTAGGACAAAGTATACGATAGCAACGGCCGCTAACATAGCGATACCAAGTTGAGTGAATGAATCCTGGATATCTTCCGTCACTCCGCCATAGTCTATAGAGACGCTTTGTGGAAGGTCTAATTTATCAACTTCCTTTTGTACCTCAGCTGTTACTGCTGCCACATCATCCGTTTTGATTGTTGCAGACACGTCGGCATAAATTTTTCCATCGCGGCGGCTGATTGTATCGGAAGCTTTGCCTTCTTCAATTTTCACAAGCTCTTTCAATGGGATTTCCATTCCCATTGGAGAAGAAATTTTCGTATTCTCAAGATCTTTTTTGTCTTCGAATGTCGTTTCTTCTGTCTCGACATATACTTTGACTTCTTCTCCATCTTTCTTAATCGTAGTTATAGCATCATCTTTATTCGTATTGGCAATAGACATACCAATTTGTGCAGCTGTCAGTCCAAGATCGCTTAGCTTTTCCTGGTCTGTAACTAGTGTATATTGCTCATAAGCATCGGAAAGACTTGTATCAACATCTTTTAAATCTTTATTTTTCTTCATGATATTTTGAATATCGTCAATTACCGGTTCAATGTCTTTTTGTGTATTTCCGTATACAAATAGAGTGGTTTCGTTGCTTGATGTTGACGTGAATTCTTGTTGTTTCCAAGTTCCAGGTGCATCAAGTTCAGTTAAATCCTTTATGACCGTTTCTTTTTTGTCCCCGAAATTTTCTGTGTCTTTATCATAGAGTACATAGAAGAGAGCCGAGTTACTCGAGCCGCCCATCATGCCGCCCATCATGCTTTCGCCAAGTGTGTATTGAACGGTCTCCACATCGTCTTTATCCATGAAGTATTTTTCTACTTTTTCTGTTTGTTTTACAATATCCTCTTTTAACTCTCCAGGTGCGGGAGTGTAAGTGACGATAATCGTTTTTTCTTCATCTGCAGGCATGAAGCTGACACCGATGCTTGGGATTAAGAATAAGCTGCCAACCAATAATACAATGGCTGTACCGAAAGTGATCAACTTATGGTTTAACGACCAATCCAATGCTTTACGGTAGAATGCAGATAGTTTGCTTGGTTTTTCTTCATGTGATTTTAATTCTTTTTTAGATAGTCCCTTTTTAAATAAAGAGTCTGCCATTGCCGGAACAAGTGTGATGGCAATTATTAATGAAGCGACTAATGCAAACACCATTGTTAAGGCGAATGGCATGAATAGTTCCCCGACAGGTCCTGTAACGCTTGCTAAAGGCAGGTATACGGCTACAGTAACGATTGTCGATGAAAGGATAGGGATGAACATTTCCTTAGTGGCTGATCGTATTAAATCGCCGCCTTTTAATTGTTCGCCTTTTAAAGCCATTCTCCTATAAATATTTTCAATGACGACAATGGAGTCATCGACAACTCGGCCAATGGCAACTGTCATGGCCCCCAGTGTCATGACATTCAATGAAATATCCATTTGTTTAAGCACCAAAAGGGCTGCTAGCAGGGATAATGGAATCGAAATGACGGAAATGAGAGTCGTTTTAAAGTTCCTAAGGAACAGCATGATTACTATGACGGCAAACAGACAGCCGAAGAGTGCCTTGCTGATCATGGTTTCAACAGAATCTTTAATCGGTTGGGCTTGATCAAGCGTAGTGTGTACACTTACGCCTTTAAAATCTTCTTTGAAATTCGTCACTTCTTCATTTACTTCGTCTACGATTGCAACCGTATCGGCATCAGGCGATCTTGTAACCTGAATCCCAATCGATTCGCTACCGTTTGTTCTTGAAATCGATTCAGCCTTACCGGTGATTTTAATATCGGCAATATCTGATAATTTGACGTTTTGCAGTTGGGCGGGACCTGTTGTTATTTCAGGAGATTGATTGGTTTCCGGTCCGTTTTGTGCTGGCGTTCCTGTTTGAGAGCCGCCGGTTAAAGGTATCTTTATATTTTTCAGGTCTTTTAATGTGGAGATGTTTCCATCCACAACGATCGTTTTTTCTTTATCATCAAAGTTATATATGCCAAGAGGCATGTTGACATTTGCGGCCTGGATAACCTTCTTTACGGTATCTTCATCGAGACCGTATTGGGCCATTTTTTCCTCGTCGAATACAAGGCTTCCTTCATTTACTTGTTGTCCGGAAATTGATACGGATGTTACGCCGTCAATTCCTTCAAGTTTAGGCACTAACACCTCTTCAACGTTTTTTGTAAGAGCTGGTAAATCAGAACCCTTATCTGTTACACTGAGTGCGACGACAGGAAAAGCGTTTAATTCTAATTTTGATACGCTTGGGTCATCCACTCCCTCAGGAAGTTCTAATTTCTCTAAAGCTTCTTTCACTTCTTTTACAGCGTCGTCCATATCCGTATCATAATCATATTGTAATTGGACGGAAGAGGCATTAGCCATGGACGATGAACTGACTAATTCGACTCCTGGCAAATTTGTTACTTTCTGCTCTATCTGTTCTGTGAGCTTATCTGCTACTTCTTCAGGTGCAGCTCCAGGATATACAGTGGAGATGCTTATTAAAGGAGTCGAGATGCTTGGAATGGTTTCTTGTTTCATGTTTAAACCGGAGTATAAACCAGCTGCAACGATGATGATCGTAAGCAACCAGATTGCCAATTTATTCTTTAATGAAAATTTAATAATTGAATTCAAGCTTGTACCCTCCATACATAAAATTGTGACTAGTCGGTCACAAGCTCAAATATATAGTATATGGATTATGATTGCAACAGATAATATTCGGTAGTGTTAACGTTGTGATTTCAAGGGTTTTAGGATACATTTTGGAAGGAGTGACCCATTGGTCACCAACGGATAATTTTAAGAGATAGGATGAATTTGATGAAAGAAAAAAATAAGATGATCATAGATAAGTCTGTAGAGCTTTTCGCGGAGAAAGGCTATCATGCCACTTCCGTTCAGGAAATAGCTGAAAAATGTGGGATAGCAAAGGGGTCTTTTTATAATCATTTTAAATCGAAGGAAGAATTACTGGTCTCCATTTTTAAATTTTATTATGAAGCGTTAACGGACTCATTGCTTGATCTTGAACTGGATGCTTCATTGTCCAGTAAAGACAAATTCATGAGGCAGATCACTGTCCACATTGAGCATATGACGGGAAATACCAACTTGATTCAAATGATGATGCAGGAACAAATGGTTCATATCAGCAAAGAACTAGATAGATTTTTACATTATATCCATGAAGAGGGCTTGATTTGGTTCAAGCGTAAAATCATTGAGTTATACCCGGGACTTTCTGCTGATTTTTTGCCGGATTGCACCATAATTTTAGATTCCCTTTTCAAAGGATATATCGGAATATTGATCAGGAAACAAAATGCTTTCAATGTGGAATTGTTACCTAGCTTCATATTGAACCGGATGGATTCCATCATCGCAAGCCTGCAGAACAAGGAAGATCCATTATTGAAACAATTTCCCCTACCAGAATGCTCGATGCGGGATATGAGCCCAAAAGAGGAAATCCATTCGATCATCGTCAGGATGCTGGAAGTGGAAACACGTAAGGAAGAGGGAATGGAAACAAATAAGAATACGGAAGCTTTAAAGGCGATTCAGGAAGAGTTTTCAAAAGTTAGGCCAAGCCCCATCATCTTGGAAAGCCTTTTGTTATTTTTGGAAAAAAATGATAAAAGAAGTCCCCTGAGTTCAAAACTTATCTTAATGATGAAGGATTATTTGTTGAATATATGAAGGGGTTAACGAAAGGGGCGTATAGCCTCTTTTTTCATTTGTTAATGAGTTTCAAAAGCGGGGGTTAGAAAAGTATAAGGGAGGGAAGAAGACATTCTTTCAATTGTCAGCATTAACACAAAATTAGTGTGGCGATAATATTTGAAGGGAAGGCTTATGTGTTTTTTTTGTATATTCATCCCTTATTTCTGCAATTGTTTCCAAAATAAGATAAAATATATGATGAAATATCATTTTTTGCAGGAGGACCACATATGGTGTACCAGGTCAGATTGTTAAAGGGCATTTTAGAGCCTTATCGGAGTCGTTATCAGCTGCAAAATGCAGAGGCAGTCACAAAGCTTGGATTGAAGTTACTATTTTTATATTTTCTTAGTCTTATATTATTCGCCATTGGGGGATATTTTGGCATTGGTTCAGAATCATTTTCCAAAGAAATCACGACGATGAGTGCCAATGAATTCGAAGCAGCAAAGTTGCTGATTTTGAGCGGCAGTATAATAACAGGCATTCTCGACCCTTCCATATACATATTTTTAGCAGCTCTATTCTTTTGGATCGTTACTGATATCCCATATATAAAATTGGTCATCGTTCAAATGATTCTTTTTGGCTTGCAATTGTTGGAAAAAATATTACTGATTCCTCTATTCGTTTTAATGGATATAGGCAGCGATGCCAATCCTTTTTCATTGGGGATCATCAGTCAGTATTTTCTCAGAAGTGATTATTTCATTCACTTTTTCAGCGAAATCACCATTTTTCAATTTCTTATTATTGCTCTGCAATATTTTTATTTAAAGCAATTTTCAGAACGAAATAATTATTTGGTCCTTTTAATGATTGTTCTATTCTATCTGGCCACATGGTTTGTTAAAGCCTTTTTAGCATACATCCAAGTAGGCGTATTTGTATAAGGCGGGTGAAAAGAATGAGCGGAAAATGGAAAATAGCAGCGGTCTCGATTGCGTCGATAGTCTTAATAACCGTTAACATATACCTTCTTGAAAAAAATGAAAGCAAAGTGGAACGAACTGTTTTCGTTGAAACCTGGACAAAGGTAAAAAAAGATACAATTACGGATACTATTCAAACAAATGGGGTAATTAAACCTGTAGAAGAGTTTGATATCTATTTCGATACCAAGAAAAATGATTTTAAGAAATTCCTTGTAAATGAAGGCGATGCGATTACGGCTGGCTCCTCGTTGTTTGAGTATACGACGACCGAACTTGATGCGCTAAAAGCGGATTTAGAAGCGGAGAAAACGGCAGCAGAGGGAGAAATTGCAGGGATTGAAGAATACATAGGCAAGTTGAGGTCTTATCAAGGGACCCTGGCCAGTGATTCTGGAAAAGCGGCCATTGATGAATCGGTGGAAAAAAACTTGAGTATTGATTTAAAAACAAGCTCGACGGATCTTATTAAAAGTAACATTGAGCAAGAAATGTACAAGCAGGAACTGGAAAGAAACAGTTTGAATGAAAAAGTGAAAATGCTTGATGCTAAATTAAGTTCAATTGAGGAGCAGTCCAATGCGATCGTGACGACGAGCGAGGCTGATGGTGTAGTTAAAAATATCAATAAAAACCTGAATAATCCCATCATATCCATTGTTTCAACAAATATGGCAATTGAAGGGGAATTCTCCGAAGAGGAAATGAAAAAGGCTGAAGTGGGCATGACTATAAAAGCAAGTTCCTCTGATTCAAAAAAGGCATTGAAAGGAACGATAGGCCGTATCCATTCCTATCCAGCTGAAGAGCCGTCGTTAAAAAAAGATAACAGATTTCCATTTCAGGCTTTAATCGAGCCGGAAGGCGAAGAAACGGAACCTTTGTTGGTGGGATCCAAAGTGGATCTTACAGTAATAACCAATGAGAAAGCAGGTGTACCCTCCGTTCCTATAGAGGCGGTACATTACCAAAAACAGCCTTATATTTACAAATTGACTAAAAAAGGATATGTGGATAAACATTATATTACAAAAGGGCTTAAAGCAGAAGGAAAGCAAGAAATCATAAAGGGACCGTCAGTAGGTGACGTCATCCTGATGAAGCCGAATGTGGCAGCGAAGAACCATTCTAATTTTATTACTCCGATTCAATTTGAAAAAGTGAAAGTTGCAACTTATAAAAAATTCACCTCTAGGGAAAAAGTAAGATATCTGTTACTTGGCATTTTGGAAAAATAACTGTTCCTTCAACAAGAGAGGTGATGTCAAATTATTTAGTAATTATATCAATATAACTTTATGTGATTAAAAATCGGGAAGAGTAATAATAGATACAATAGCCATTAATACAGAATATTCAGACATATTTAAAGATTTTTTCAAGTACGGATGCGAATAAATATTTACAGATTATCATTTTTAGTATAATATTTTATTATAAGTTAACTCGCTTAATCTTATTCCAAGAACGGGGGACCCATTTTTGTGGATATTATCCGCTAGGGGTGAATTCAGAAATGAAAGGGCTTTGTGTTTCCAATTCCTAACCCGACAGCTAACCTCGTCAGCGTCTTTAAGGGAACATGTGTGAATATTCACGCCAATAAGAAATCGACACATGAAGTGTCTTTTTTTTCGGCGTAAAGACAGAGTTTTTCAAAAAAGAAAAATTACTTTCTTTTATTAGTATCTTGTTTCCCTTACCGAGACAAAAATGTTTTTGCATCAAAGACTTTATGGAAGGTGAGGAAAGTAAATGAAGAAATTCAAATTAAGTTTAGCTAGCCAAATTTTCATTGGTTTAATTTTAGGGATTATCGTTGGTGCCATTTTTTATGGTAACGAGACGGCCCAAAACTTTTTACAACCATTCGGAGACATTTTCCTACGAATGATTAAAATGATTGTAGTGCCGATCATCGTTTCAAGCCTTATCGTTGCAGTTGCTGGTGTAGGTGATTTGAAAGCGGTAGGTAAACTGGGTGCTAAATCATTATCATACTTTGTTGTAGTAACTATGATAGCGATTGCTGTTGGTTTAATTTCAGCGAATATCATCCAGCCTGGTGCTGGTGTGAATATGGATAATCTGGAACAAACTGATATCTCAACATATGTGGATACAGCAGAAACTAAGCAGCATGAATCGTTCGTGGATACACTCGTTCACATTGTACCATCCAATCCAGTTCAAGCTATGGTACAAGGCGATATGCTAGCGATCATTTTCTTCTCCGTGTTGTTTGGGCTTAGTATTGCAGCCATCGGTGAAAAGGGTAAACCAGTATTCCGCTTCTTCCAAGGTACAGCTGAAGGAATGTTCTACCTAACTAACATGGTCATGAAATTCGCTCCTATCGGTGTATTTGCACTAATCGGTGTGACGATCTCCAAGTTCGGTTTGGAATCTTTAATTCCGCTAGGAAAGTTAGCGCTTTCTGTATACGGAACAATGATTTTCTTTGTAATAGTCATTCTTGGTCTTATTGCGAAATTTGTCGGATTCAATATCTTTACGTTGATTAAACTTCTAAAAGAAGAATTGATTCTTGCTTTCTCTACTGCAAGTTCAGAAGCGGTTCTTCCGAAACTCATGGAAAAAATGGAGAAAGCGGGTTGTCCGAAACATATTGCTACATTTGTTATTCCGACTGGATACTCCTTTAACCTTGATGGTTCTACATTATACCAAGCGTTAGCAGCTATCTTCATCGCTCAAATGTACGGAATCGATTTAAGCGCGTATGAGCAAATTACGCTAATGCTAGTGTTAATGATCACGTCCAAGGGGATTGCGGGTGTACCGGGTGTATCTTTCGTAGTTCTTTTAGCGACATTGGGAACTGTCGGTATTCCTATTGAAGGTCTAGCATTTATTGCCGGTATCGACCGTATTCTTGATATGGGACGTACAGTAGTAAACGTTATCGGTAATTCACTTGCAGCAATCGTCATCTCTAAATGGGAAGGTCAATTCAACCCTCCTTCCAAAAAAGAATTAGAGCAAGTTTCTTAATAAAAAAATCCAGAGTGAAATGTCACTCTGGATTTTTTTTTTTTGAATTAAAATGCGCTTTCTCTTCCGGTGGGCGATCCAGAAGCGGCAATCGGAAGAGAAAACGTTGACATCATCGTTTTCATGGAATATTTCACTTCGGTAAAAGCTCTCGATGACTGTAAACCCTGTTTCCTTCATTCAAGTTGAGTAGGGATATGGAGGTAAGTATCTTCTTAAGTCTTTCCGGATATCAAAATATCCCAAACTCATAAAGCCTTTCATCTTATTTGCCTCCACACCGAATCATTTCGTCTTGTTCCCAGAAGTTCAGATGATTTTCGTTTTTATCCCGGTCATGTGTTGTGAAAATGAAGAGTCCTTCTGGTTTTAAAATACGGTTGATTTCTTTTAAAGCCAATGTGCGGTTTTTTGCTGGTGAATTTGCATTAAATCATTAAAAGCGAAGATTGCTTTTTCGAATGATGAGTCGTTGAAAAGGGAGGTTCGTTGCATCTCCAAGGATAAAGGGGATGTCCATGTGTTATATTCATGGCTATTTTTTCGGCTTCAGTAAGCATGTCAGGAGTTAGATTGATTCCCGTTATATTTTGGAATCCTTTTTTATATAGTGCGAAGGTGGTTCTTCCTGTAACGCATCCCATATCAAGGATTGAATCATCCTGATATAAACATTTTTCGAATGCGTATTTCTCTGATTGCCATAGACTTAATCTTTTAGTTGCATCAGGGGAAGCGGTCCCGTGAAAAGAATGAATGATAAAAGCTTTTTTTAACTTTATCCATGATCAATTCCTCCAATTCTATATTTTTTACTATAATATGGATAATTATTTGGTTTAATATGGATTCTTCGTTTCGCATTATTTACACGATGCTGATGATGATTAATATTGGGGGCTATATAACTTACGTGAAAACCCAAAAGTTTGATAAAATAACATTATTGATTGAGAGCTTGGAGGGGGTCAGGTTATGAAGAATGATAGCAATGATATCTTATATATGCATATGCAGGCTTCCGAACGGTTTGTCCTTTTTAATGGACTCAATTTTCGTGAATTCGTCTATTCGCTGCCATATACCTTGGATTCCATCTTATTATTGAAACATCAATTCGATGGAGGGGAATACAATTTGAATGTCCTGCTTGAGAGCGCTTCATCTGAGGATATTGCGAAGCTCGTTAAAGAAAATGTTCGGGCATATGGAGATTTCTGTTGGGTCGATTTTGAAGAGGCGGAAGGACTGGATGAATTGGATGGAAGGGAATTAGCGGAACTTTTATATTTAGGACACGCTAAAACCCATCTTAGTCCCCCGTTCTTCCGTAAATTGAATAATCAATTTGTGTACCTTGCCCAGGATGATGGCTGGTTCAATAAAATTTATTTTCGTTCTCTTTCGACATATTATATGATGTTAGGAAGCCTGATTCCGCTAAAGATGGAGCCATTAAAAGTAGAGAGGACGTGGCTTGGAATCAGAAAGAAAAAAGAGCTTACGGCGATTCCGGCAGAAATCATTTCTTCCTTGGCTCATATTCTGGCAGAGGGGCTCGCTTTTTCCTTTCGGGATGTTAAGTATACAAGAACGAAAATCGAGATACCTGCATGGGTCGTAGGGGATTATTTAAACATGGATGAGATGCATGATGACTTTTCGGATAGAGATATTAATGAGCCCGATGCCTTTATTATCTTCAATCGAAAAGAAAAGGTATGGGAAAGCGTTATTAAAAGTACATCATCCTCCTGATGATCATAACTTGCGGGGTTCGTGCATTGGATTATTTGATATCCTCGAATTTTTTAGGTGTAAGACTTACCATCTCATGCATAAAAGATAAGAGGGGGCGACCCACAGAATGTGGCAGTTTTATCTTGTGTTCCAATAATAGTAATCATTGGAAAAGCGACAATGATGGAAGTTTCGCTTTTCCCCGCATTAACAGGCTGTAGGGCAGGGCGATAGAAGATGTAATAAAAAAGAAATGTTGAGTTTGCTTTATCCGTTTTAGTGTAAAGTGATACAATGAACATGGTTAAAAGAATATTGGAGGGTAATAACTCATGAAAACTAAACTTGGTTTGCTTTATGGTGGAAAATCTGCGGAGCATGAGGTTTCTATGCAGACGGCTTTAGCGGTCATTAAAGCTCTCGATTTAGCAAAGTTTGATATATATCCGATTTACATAACAAAAGAGGGTTCATGGATTAATGGACCAAAGTTAACAGGACCTGCTGAGAATGTGGAGGCTTTGACATTTTTACCGGAAAAATCGAGCTCGCCTCTTGCCTTGCAGGCACATTCAACTGATGAAAATAGTGAATCAACAGGGTATGACGTAATTTTCCCATTGCTTCACGGACCAAATGGAGAAGATGGGACCGTGCAAGGGATGCTGGAACTATTGAACCTTCCTTATGTAGGAAATGGCGTTTTAGCTTCATCAGCAGGAATGGATAAGGTCATCATGAAAAACATTTTTGCCCAGGCGGGACTTCCTCAGGTGAAATACACTTGGTTCATTCGTTCCGAATGGGAGAAGAATACTGAAAGTGCCATTAAAAAGGTAGCGGATGAATTGGGGTACCCTTGTTTTGTCAAACCTGCCAATTTAGGCTCGAGTGTCGGTATCAGCAAATGTAATGATGCTGATGAACTGGAAAAAGCGGTAGCGGAAGCTTTTCAATTCGATCGGAAGATCATCATTGAAGAAGGGGTCGTTGCTCGTGAACTCGAGTTTGGTATTCTCGGTAATGATGAACCGTCTTGTTCAGTGGCAGGCGAGATCATCCCTAAGAAGGATTTTGCCTTCTATGATTATTCAGCAAAATATGTAGACGGTAATTCAGCGATGGTCATTCCAGCGGAGATATCGGAAAGCGAGTATGCAACTTTATCCGAAATGGCCATTACTGCCTTTAAGTCATTGGATTGCTCTGGATTGGTTCGCGCTGATTTCTTCTTAACGAATGAGGGGCAAATCTATATTAATGAAGTGAATACAATGCCTGGGTTTACTCCCTTCAGCATGTTTCCGTTATTGTGGAAGCACACAGGTGTCGACTATCCGGCGCTAATTGAAAAACTCGTGAAACTTGCCTTGGAACGTCATCAGGAAAAACAACAAATCAAATATACAGTTTGATCATGCAAGTAATGTAGCAGTTAACTTCACAATCCATCAAACGTTGATTTGATGGATTCCAATCAGCAGGAACCGGTGCGATTTAAACTGGTTTCTGCTTCGTTTGGTTATTGGAAGTAGAGAGCGATTAACGGTTCGATGAATGTAGGAGGAACAAAATGATAAAGAGAACGTTAAAACAAGTACATGAAATGGCAGAGGGATTGAATGATATAAGTCCATTCCAGTCCAAAGGAATTAATGGGGTTACCATCGATTCAAGAACGGTTAAGGAAGGATGTTTGTTCATTCCGCTTAAGGGTGGGCAGGTTGACGGCCATCAGTATGTCAAGCAAGCTTTAGCGCAAGGAGCTGCTGCTTCTTTTTGGCAAAGGGATGTTCCGAATCCTCCTAATGATTTACCGATAATCATTGTCGAAAATACCGAGAAAGCACTTCAGCAATTGGCGCGTTCTTACCGTCAGCAGTTGAATGTAAAAGTCATTGGGATAACAGGAAGCAACGGTAAGACGACAACGAAAGATATGACGGCTGCGTTGCTGGCCACTACCTTTAAAGTTCATAAAACCATTGGAAACTTCAATAATCATTTAGGTTTACCACTAACGGTGCTTTCCATGGAAGAGGATACTGAAGCAGCCGTTTTGGAAATGGGAATGAGCAGCCGCGGTGAAATTGAGTTCTTATCCAAAATGGCAAAGCCTGATGTAGCGATCATTACCAATATCGGTGAATCACACTTATTGGATTTAGGATCACGCGAGGAAATCGCGAATGCAAAGTTGGAAATTGTCGAAGGTATGGCGAAAGATGGGACGCTGATATATCATGGTGATGAACCATTGCTTCGCAATCGGATCAAAAAGGATTTTCCTGATTTAAACGTAATATCTTTTGGACGAACGGAACAAAATGATTTATATCCACAGACCATAAGCCAAGGGGCAGACAGTACCTTGTTTACAATCGCAAGTGGTGAAAAGGAGATCAATTATGAGATACCCGTATTAGGCAATCATAATGTTCTTAATGCATTGGCCGCCATATTGGTTGCTAAAGAATTCAATGTGGATGATTCAGCGATCCGTAAAGGTCTGTCAACCATTCAGTTAACTAATATGAGGATGGAATTGGTCGAAGGCGCAAAAGGGCAGAAAATCATTAATGATGCGTATAATGCCAGTCCAACTTCAGTTAAGGCAGCAGTGGAGTTGGTTGAGGGGTTATCTGGATTCGAGAAAAAGATCCTTGTATTGGGAGACATGTTGGAGTTAGGGCCACAGGAAAAAGATTTTCATTTGAAAATTGGTGAATTGATTTCCAATGAGCGAATTGATAAGATATTCACGTTTGGTCCTTTAGCCGAGTTTATTGCCAAGGGAGCGAGCAAGTCTTTTTCATCGGAGCGGGTTCGTCCTTTTCAAGATAAGCAGGAGCTTATAGAGGAGCTTAAGTCTTCTACACAGGGAAATGACATCATTCTCGTTAAAGCATCAAGGGGCATGAAGCTGGAGGAAGTCGTTCAAGCCCTACAAAAATAAAAAAGCATAGAAAGGGCCGTTTCTTTTTGAAACGGCCTTTTTTCATCGTACCTAAAAAAGGGTCCCTGCAATAATGCAGATGTCATCGTTAATCACTGAATGCCTCATCCTTGAGACCAAAAGTTCCTGAAGAAGGTCATTTGTATCGAGATGGACATTTTCAATGAATTCCCTCTCGATATTGTCAGACCGGTCAAAGGCGGAAGGAATGGGCGTTTTAGAGAGTCCATCTGTATAGATGATGAAACGGCTTCCCGGTTCATAATGAAAGACTATTTTTTTTATGGGCAATTCGGGAATCAGTCCGCTTGGGGCGGCCCCTTCGTTTAAATTGAGAATTTGGTTGGTGCATGGGGAATACAAAAAGGCTGAAGGAAGTCCGTAGTTCACATATTCGATGAGTCGATCCTTTGTATTCACGTATGCTATGAAAGCTGTAATGCGAGCATGGTTTTTGTTTTCCCGATTAACTCCTTGAAATAGATCCCGCATATGTTTGTCCAGTTCCTCTGTTATGAAAATGGGGTCTTTTACACGTTTGAAAAGGTCTGGCATCAAAGTCCGTATGGACATGTTTATAAGTGCTGTATGGATGCCCTTACCGAATACATCGATCATTATGAAACCGTATATCCTGTCATCAACCTCCGTCCAGTAAAATAAATCCCCTGACAGTTCACTCGAAGGCTGGGAAAGACCTTTGATCTCTATATCTTCATTATTGATCGACAAAGGTAAATTTGAAAGCTGAATGCCCTTTGCAATTCGCAGGCTCCTTGCTGATTTTTGGTGTATCTTTTCAAGCTCTTCCCCCTTCATTTTTGCTGAAAACAGTTGCATGCTGATGTTTTTGAGTGATTTTAATTTAATCCTGACTTCAACTGAATCGGCAGGGACCGCCATGGTTTCATAAAAGGTCTTTTCTGGTAAAGCCGCAGGTGTCTCCATTCCTAAAGTGCGTTTGTAAATGAATAAGATAGGGATTTCGTGAGATTCAGCTAAGGCAAACAAAGAAGTTTGCTGCCAAGAATCTTTTGATATGTGTAAAGGTAAAATAAATAATGATTTCATTAAGTCCGTTGAATCCTTGAATAGATGACTTTGATTGAGTGGATCCTCCAAAAAGGTGACATTCTTGTTCATTTTCTTTAAGATTCGACCAAAATCCTTACATAAAGGAACATCTATTGTGAATATATTCATATAACCCCCCGTTGTTTTGTTGTTAGGTCAATCATACTGCATATAGACTTATTTACTATAATTTTTGAGTGAAAAGATGGAATTTTTGAAAATTAAATGATTCTATATGCCTGGAAATTAGAGTTGGTTCATAAATAAGTCCTTTCTTTTTCCAAGGGGGGTAACCGTGGATGGTGGCCATTCATTCGAACTAATCCTTCCTGAAAAAGGTTTGTTGAAACTATTTGATTTCTACACATATCATGTAAATAAATAGATGTTCGTTTTGCAAAACATTTAAATGGATACAGTAAGTGGTTTGGAATGGTCTGATCCTAAAACGGGACTAGTAACTGAAACCCTCCTAACTGGATTTCTGAAACCGACTGGAACGTTTTTTAAAGGGAAAAACAGTAGGAAAACTCGCTTTCTTCCGAATTTATCTGCAGTCTGAATCGACTTTCGCATGAATGGTTATAGTAACTACGATAACCCCAATGAATAAATAAGGCTGCACAATTATCAGGTATAAATATCCAATTTCTTTGTTTTTGAAACGTACTAAAGTTTTTAGTAACTCTGAATGGGGAGATATCCTTTATTGCATTAACAGTTTGAAAATGGTAATATGAGTATGAGTTTAAATGTCTTATCATTGATGATTATTTAAATTAATCAGGTTGAGGCAACAAAATTGTATGTTCTTACATGTTTCATGAGTTCATTCTTGAGATTATTTTAGATTAAATAGGCCGCGCGTCTGGTCATATATAAAAGCTGCATCTCTTGGCGGCTTTAGTAGCTATTAGGGAATCAAGCCGCATTTAAGCGCTTTTCCACTTCTGCAAATCCTCAACGCACCGGGCCTGTTTTGTATAAGAATCTTGGCTCTCGTCAAGTTTTGTTCATACAGCCTTTTTAAGTCTGATGAATAATAGGTGCAGCAGCCCTCACCTGAATAAAACGGTGAAACACCCGTTTATGCTACTTTTAATTTTCCATATTGAATTTAATTTTGGTTACATGTACTTTTAAAAAGATGAGCGTATGTTAATGATAAGTCTACACGTGCGCGAAGTTAAAAATGCCAGTGAATGTCCGTACTGGTATATTTCCTTTTTAAAAAATCATATTGAGTTCATTTGAACTAAAAGGCAGACATACTTTTAGGTGATAATGATAAACTTTTTATAAGAGATAAAGAAGAACATCCGTCATGATGATGAGGATTTGAACTAAAACATCTGTGCATGATCCATGAATGCACGTGTAAATTTACGATATAAAAAGGAGTACGAAAACATTGACATTGTTTAGCGAATTAGGATTAGATAGAACGTCCATGAAATCAATAGAAAAAATGGGATTTGAGGAAGCGAGCCCGATTCAATCCCAAACGATTCCACTAGCACTTGAAGGTAAAGATATCATTGGTCAAGCGCAAACAGGAACAGGTAAAACTGCCGCATTCGGTATTCCATTGATGGAAAACATCGATATTAATAATGAAAACGTGCAAGGGATTGTCATTGCACCTACACGTGAACTTGCGATTCAGGTTTCCGAGGAACTTTTCAAGCTTGGTTACGGAAAACGCGCTCGTGTACTTGCGGTTTATGGTGGACAAGATATCGACCGTCAAATCCGTGCTTTAAAGAAAAAACCACATATTATCGTTGGTACGCCTGGTCGTCTTTTAGACCATATCAAACGTAAAAATATTAAATTAGGCGGAGTTCACACTGTAGTTCTTGATGAAGCGGATGAAATGCTTAACATGGGATTCATTGAGGATATCGAATTGATCCTTTCAACGGTTCCTGACGAAAGGCAAACATTGCTTTTCTCAGCTACAATGCCTGATCCAATCCGTAAAATTGCTGAAAGATTCATGCAAGAACCAGTTCTTGTCCGTGTAAAAGCGAAAGAAATGACAGTGGATCGGATCGAACAATATTACTTGGAGTTAAAAGAAAGTGAAAAATTCGATACACTTGCACGCCTTTTCGATATTCAAACACCGGATCTTGCCATCGTCTTCGGACGTACGAAACGCCGTGTAGATGAATTGGCCTCTGCATTGAATATCCGCGGTTATATGGCTGAAGGCATTCATGGTGACCTTAGTCAGGCAAAACGTCTATCCGTTTTGAAAAAATTCAAAGAAGGAAACATCGATGTACTTGTTGCTACTGATGTGGCTGCACGTGGACTTGATATTTCCGGCGTAACTCACGTATACAACTTTGATATCCCTCAAGATCCAGAAAGCTACGTTCACCGTATTGGACGTACAGGACGTGCGGGTAAACATGGTATTGCCATTACGTTTGTAACACCAAGAGAAAGAGGCCAACTGCATGCAGTTGAACATACAACGAAAAAACGTATGGAGAAACTTAAGACTCCTACGTTAACTGAAGCGTTGGAAGGTCAACAAAAAGCAGTAACGGAAAAGATCCTTAATACAATCGAGAATGAGGATTTAACATTATACCTTGGTCAAGCGGAAGAATTATTACAAAAACATAGCGCAGCGGATTTAGTTGCAGCTATGCTTAAATCAATGACAAAAGAACCGGATCAAACGCCTATCAAGTTAACGGAAGAATCTCCATCTCCAATGCGTCGCAATCGCGGAGGAAGCAGTTCTTCTAGTAACAGACAGCGCAATGGCCGCAGTTCTTCAGGCAGAAAAGATTACGGTAGCGGATCAAGTAAACGCCCAAGCACGAACCGTAAATCGAATGGTTACGGAAACCGCAGCACGAGCCAAAAAAGAGAAAAAACAAATAAGATTTAATTGAATTGGAAATGCCGCTCATTCGAGCGGCATTTTTTTGTGTGCATCTCCATGCTTCATATGGTATCCGAGTGGTTGGCGGTTTTTGGATGGACTGCTCAAAGCCTTTGTTTGAAAAAGGGGTTAATTCCCAGTATTTAATTATAGTATAATGGATGAAAGCGAAGGATGGATGATGAAGATTCATTAATTACCTGTCCGGAAGAGGAGAAGCGCATGGAACCTGAAAATCGTATATCGAATAAGGCCTTGACCGTATGGAAAATCAGTGGTCTTATAAGCTGTTCAATAACTTGGATTATAAGCATCACCGTACTCGTGCTTACAATCATTTTTGATTGGACATATTGGGTGTTTGGAGCATTGATGATGATATCGGTAATCCAATCCTATCTGGCCATTTTTCTGATTCCATCGGTGAAATGGAAGAGATGGCGTTACGAAGTAAGAAATACCGAAATTGATATCCAAAGTGGTATTTTCGTCATTAAAAGAACACTCATACCCATGATTAGGGTTCAGCATGTTGAAACGAAGCAAGGGCCATTATTAAGGAAATACGATTTAGCATCCGTTGAAATTTCGACTGCAGCTACCCTTCATGTTATTCCTGCCCTGGACCTAGCAGAGGCAGATGAATTGCGGCACTATATTTCCAAGATGGCGAGTGTGGAGGAAGAAGATGTCTGAACCTAAAAGGCTGCACCCCATAGCTGTATTGCTTAACATAATAAAATCGATTAAGGAGTTAGTCATCCCTTTTTTATTAGTGGTCGTCATTCCTGGGAAGAATGAAGGAATTCCTGGATGGATACAACCTCTGGTCATAGCCATTATTATACTTTTTATTATAGGCAATGCATTCCTTCAATGGTTACGCTTTACATATCGCATGGAAGAGGGCGAATTCAGAATTGAGTCCGGGGTATTCGTAAGGAAGAAACGGTATATAAAGTTTGATCGGATTCATAGCATAGATATTTCGGAGGGCATCATCCAGCGGATATTCAGCCTGGTGAAGTTGAATATTGAAACGGCAGGCGGGTCTCAGGCAGATGCCGTATTATCAGCCATACGCAAAAGTGATGCAGATCGAATCAACGCTTTTATTAGTGAGGAAAAAAATGCGAATAATCCTTTTGATAAAGATAAAGATGAAGTAGCGGATAATGAATATGCAGCAAAATCGTCTTCCGTTTTTAAACAGACGCTTCCGCAACTATTCGTTATGGCTGCCACTTCGGGAGCGGTAGGTGTTTTCCTGTCTGGAGCAATCGCATTTATTTCACAGTTCGATGAAATGATACCTTTTGAGAGGATATTTAAGGATTATGAAGATTTTATTGAAATGGGGACCTTCATTCTGACCTTGTTTGCCCTAGTGGCTTTATTGGTGGTTTATGTACTGGCCACATTAAGCATGGTAATTAAATATGCTTCCTTTACCGTGATAAAAACGGATGAGGAAATTGTTATTTCCAGAGGGCTTCTCGAGAAAAGACAGCTGACGATCCCTATCCATAAAATACAAGGTATCCGGATCATGGAGAATTTGATTCGAAAGCCATTGGGATTGGCGACGGTTTATATTGAGTATGCGGGAGGCAGTATGGAAGATAAAGAAAGTCTATCGATCATGCTGTTCCCTTTAATCAGGAAGAAGCATTTACAAGAAAAGATCCTGGGAATTTTACCGGTTTATGAAACAACCGCTGAGATGACACCGATACCTAAGCGTGCACTTTCCCGGTATGTGCTTCGTATGTTTCTTTACCTCATCCCGATCATAGGTGCCTTGGTATGGTTTTTCAGACCTTGGGGTTATCTTTCCCTTTTGCTTGTACCGTTGGCGATTTTTTGGGCTTACATGCAATATAGAGATGCAGGATGGAGCATAGAAGGGAATTTGTTGCTATTGAGCAGCCGTTTTTTCTCAAAGCAAACATTAATCATGCAGAGAAGCAGAATTCAATCAATCACATATAAAAAAAGTTGGTTTCAGAATCGAAAAGAAGTAGCTACGATTTCAGCATCGATTAAATCAGGAATCACTTCCCGGGTCGGTGTGGTTGCTGATGTGGAAGAAAAGGATTGCCTAATAATTAAATCATGGTATTTACCTAAAAAAGCAGTCGACTCCCAATGATTTAAAGGAAGAGTCGGCTGTTTGTCCTACCACTTTTTTCTTAAGTATAATGGAGCTGTTAAAAAGCCGGTTGCCAGTCCAGCCAAATGACCGACAACGTTGATCTGTGGTTGAATGAAAGTCATGATAATGGCAATTCCGGTCAGTGTATATACTGTATTTCTTTCGTTGTTCGTAAAATTGGTTTTATTGAACAGGACGAGATATAGAAAGAATCCGAGTAAACCAAAAATTGCTCCGCTAGCACCTACGTGGTTATATGTCAGTGGGTTAATTAGGAAGGTTGCGATATTGGCAAGGAGCCCTGTCGATAAAAAGAAGATTGTAAACTTGGCGGTGCCAAGTAATTTCTCTAGGAATGGACCAAAGATGGCAAGGGAGAATCCATTGAACAGTAAATGTGTAAACGTGCTATGTAGAAAGATGGGGGTGATTAAACGCCACCATTGTCCATCAGCGATGTATAAGTTAACACCTGTGCCATAATAAAAGAGTACATTGCCGGGAAATGTGGGGAAAAGGACGAGAACGAATACAATCATCATAATGAGTATAAGCACAGTTACAGCTCGATATGAATTTGCGTATTCGCGGAAGCCTTCTGTTCTTGTAAACATAAATTCCTCCTTATTATCGTTTTTAATTAGATACAATATTATCATTTTCAGGTAAAAGAGTTCTCCTAATAATATGCAACCTATCAAATGAATAGAAGAGGTGTCAAAGTGATTAAAGGTATAGGCGTGGACATTACTGAGTTGGATAGAATGGAAACATTGATTAATCGGCAACCCCGTTTAAAGGAGCGTATATTAACAGAAAGTGAAATCTTGATTTTCGAAAAGTTAAATGGAAGAAGGAAGGTCGAGTATTTTGCTGGGCGTTTTGCGGCAAAGGAGGCTTTTTCAAAAGCGAACGGTACAGGAATCGGAAAGCACCTATCCTTTTTGGATATTGAAATCATCTCGGATGATAACGGAAAGCCGGTGATTTCGAAGCCGTTTTCTGAAGGGGTCCATCTTTCGATTAGCCACAGCAGGGATTATGCGGTTGCGCAAGTCGTAATTGAAGGGTGAATGGAGTTTTGTCCAATCGGGTCATAAACCTTAAGGTTGTCTCATATACATTTAGTGCTATAGGGAGACAAGGCCCGGTAAAAGGTACATGGCAGAGTAGGTGCTCTCGAAAAGTTTTTAGCCGGATCTTGGAATTGATCCGTGTCTAAAATACTGAGGAATCTAAGACATCAGTCGAGCTAATGTCCGGATCCTGCCTTTTCCTCTCCCTTTTACGTTCAAATGACAAAAAGGGGTTGAAAAGATGAAGAAGATAGTAATGCTTTTTGCAGGGATCATGCTCTTGCTTGCTCTTTCTGCTTGCGGCCAAAAATCACAGAGTGACGTAGTGAGTGAATTGAATGAGAAGCTTGGCGAAATGAAAGGATATAAAGCTAATGCGAAGATGACATTAAAGATGGGGACGGAACCTCAAGTGTATAATGTGGAGATTTGGCATAAGGACCCCTCCTTTTACCGCGTGAATCTGAAAAATGAAGAGAAGGATCAAAGCCAGATGATATTGAAAAATGATGATGGTGTATATGTTTTGACGCCAGCTTTGAATAAAAGTTTTAAATTTCAAAGCGAGTGGCCGGAAAACAGCAGTCAGGCCTATTTGTTCGAGTCGCTGGTGAAAGACATTACGGAAGATAAAAGTGCGACATATAAAGAAACGGATAAACATTATGTCTTTGAAACGAAAACACGCTACCAAAACAATAAAATGTTGCCATATCAAGAGATTACTATAAACAAAAAGGATTTATCTCCAGTCAGTGTAAAAGTCATGGACCCCGATAAGACTGCATTAGTTCTTGTTGAATTCTCAAAAGTCAAATTCGATACGACTTTTGATAAAGATTCATTTGATATGAAGAAAAACATGACAAGTGCACAACTTGAAGCGCCTGTTATGGCAGAAGTCCAAAATGAGGGGTTTGCGGTGAAATACCCTGAAAATATTGGTGATATGAATTTAACGGAAGAAAAAGAAATTAAGACGGAAAAGGGAGAACGTGTCGTTTTGACCTATGAGGGTACAAAAAGTTTTACATTGGTTCAGGAAAAAGCTGAGGTAGTTCAAACATCCGTTTCGACGAATGTGAATGGAGAACCGGTTGATTTGGGTTATACTGTCGGAGCCATGACAGGAAATACGATTGCATGGACTTTTGAAGGTGTCGATTATATGCTTGCATCAAAGGATTTGACACAGGTAGAAATGATAGAAGTCGCCCGTTCGGTTGGGGAAGATCCAGTCAAATAGGATTACATAACAAGCTGATGTTTCCCGTCTCCTTATGAAGGTTTCTTCTAGGTAGGATAGGCGGGGAAGCAGCTTGTTGACATTTTTAATCCTTCCATTTGATTTAGGCTGGCAGCTGGGTAACTTAGAATCAAGGTGAAAAAGCACTTTATATTTCTAGCGGTTGGTTATAGAATGGTCCTATAATGAAACGAAAACTTCGCTACTGGGAAGAATCTTATTGTGAGTGTAGGAAAGAAGGAAAAGGTCTTGGAAACGAAAACATTTCATCGAGATACATGGGCAGAAGTAAATTTGGATAATATTTTTGAAAATATTTCTTCAATGAAAAAAAGTTTAAGAAAAGATGTTAGTCTTTTCGCTGTCGTTAAAGCGAATGCTTATGGACACGGGGACTATGAAGTGGCTAAAACGGCGCTTGAAGCGGGGGCAGATTTTTTAAGTGTCGCTTTTTTGGATGAAGCTCTCGCCTTGAGGAAAAAGGGAATATTGGCTCCGGTTCTTGTACTTGGGGCATCGAGGCCAGAAAGTGCAGCGCTTGCTGCCGAGTATGGAATTTCTTTGACGGTTTTCGATGTAGCATGGTTGGAGAAGGCAAAGGATTTGTTGAAACCGGGACAAGTTTTGCAAATCCATGTAAAAGTGGATAGCGGCATGGGGAGAATCGGCATTCGAGATAAAGGCCAACTCATGAAAGTGGAAAGTTTGCTTGAGAGGGAAGCTTGTTTCAATTTCCAAGGGATATTCACTCATTTCGCGACGGCGGATGAAATAAAGACCGACTTTTATGAAACGCAGCTTGCTTTCTTTAAAGGTATGCTTTCCGAATTGACTAGAAAGCCAGAATATGTTCATGCAGCCAATAGTGCAGCTTCTTTAAGGTTCACCGATCCTGAATGGAATGCAATAAGAATGGGGATTTCCATGTATGGTTTGAGCCCTTCCGTGGAAATGAAGCCGATATTGCCATTTCCATTAAAACAGGCTATATCATTGAGAACGAAGATGGTCGCGGTTAAACAGCTTGCCAAGGGTGAAAGCGTTAGTTATGGGGCGACTTATACGGCTGAAGGTGATGAATGGATTGGTACTTTGCCAATCGGTTATGCTGACGGCTGGATACGTAAGCTGCAAGGTCAGGAAGTACTTGTGGATGGAAAAAGAGTACCCATAGTCGGAAGGATTTGCATGGATCAATGCATGATCAAGCTGACTGGACCATACCCTGTAGGAACAGAGGTTACATTAATGGGAAATGATGGGGATGATTCGATTGCTGTCGATGAAATAGCGGCAAAACTGGAGACGATCAACTATGAGGTAACATGTATGATAGGAGCAAGAGTGCCCCGCATATATATTAAAGACAATCAGATGAATCATGTGCGCAACTTCATTTTGGAATGACCGGATTGTAAAAAAATCCTAAGATTGTGAATAAGATTTCCTTTATTATGCTGATAATAAGATTTAGAATAGAATATACTCTTTGCATATAGGCAATTTAATGGTAATATTGAAAAGGATATATAATAAAGGTGTGTAGTGATGGTGGAGGTGTATGTTTGTGTCTGAATCCAGCGCAACAAGAGAGATATTAATTCGATTACCTCAAAATTTTTTAACAGAGTTAGATGGGTATGCGAGTGAGGAAAATGTGAATCGCAGTGAATTTATTTATCGTGCCACAAAAATGTATCTTCGCGAACGTAAAAAGAAAGAGTTTCGTGAATCGATGAAACGCGGTTATATTGAAATGGCGGCCATTAATTTAACGATTGCTTCTGAAGCCTTCCAGGCTGAATTCGAGGCTGGTCATTGCGTTGAACGATTAGTTAGCGGAGGCTGAGCCATTGATTGTTGTTAAGCGTGGTGACGTATACTTCGCAGACCTTTCCCCGGTGGTTGGTTCAGAGCAGGGTGGGACCCGTCCGGTACTAATTTTACAAAACGATATTGGTAATCGCTTTAGTCCGACTGTGATCGTGGCAGCCATTACAGCTCAAATTCAAAAAGCGAAATTGCCTACACATGTTGAGATTAATGCAAAAAAGTACGGATTCGAGCGAGATTCCGTCATTTTATTAGAACAGATCCGGACAATTGATAAGCAGCGTTTAACTGATAAAATTACGCATCTTGACGAACCGATGATGCAAAAAGTCAATGAAGCTTTGCAAATTAGTTTAGGCCTCATTGAGTTTTAAAGAAAATTTTTCCCGTTAAACCGGGCGTTATTATAATACAAATCATTCTTGATGCTATTTAGATGGCACGATTCCTGCAACTGTGGGAATCGTGTTTTTTTTGTGAAATAACATGAACACATGTCCAAAAAGTATCAGCAGGAAATATGAAAAAATTGACGAATAAAAACATTATACAGTTAAATATTGAATAGAACGTTCATTGTTTTTGTAGTATCTCCCTAACTTTTCTTTAATTGATGTTTTTCTTACCTGAATTTAGGGTATGTAGTTATGTTGTAAATACTTAAAAAAAGCAAGAGTGAAGTGTGGAAACTCGAAGAAAATCCAAATGGGAATAAGATTACAGTTAGTTAACATCCATGTGACGAGGACAGGGAAACATAGCAATTGTGTTAGAATGGGAGGATATTATGAATCAATTGGTTTACGATTTTATTAAGCAAAATCAAGATTACATCCTTACTGAGTGGATGGGCATCATGAAGGAAAGTACGGACGAAAGATTAATTAAAGTCGTCTCAGATCGAATGTTCACGCAAACGAGCAGTGAATTTATAGATATGATCATCACGAACGTTGATAGTAAAAACAAGGAATTCACATTGAAGCTTTCTGATTTTGCCGAGAAAGTCGTCCAATTGGGATGGCCTCTTACTTTCGTCAATGAAGGACTTCATAAATTCACTTTAATTGTCATTAATGGAATGGTGGAAAAGGGTCTGGTTACTCCTGATAATCAAGTCAATCTTGTTAACCATTTGGATAAATGGGCCACACCGATAAATAATGAAATAGTCAATATATATACTCAAACTTGGGAAAGAACGGTTTCCATGCAAAAAATAGCGTTGCAAGAACTTTCGGCTCCGCTCATTCCTGTATTGGAAGGCATTACGGTAATGCCGCTGGTTGGTACGATTGATACGGAACGTGCCAAACAGATAATGGAAAACCTGTTGACTGGCGTGGTTAAGCATAGATCTGAAGTTGTTCTTATCGATATAACGGGCGTGCCGGTCGTGGATACCATGGTTGCCCATCATATCATTCAAGCTGCGGAAGCGGTCCGATTGGTGGGCACCAAATGTATACTTTGCGGCATCCGCCCTGAAATAGCCCAAACCATAGTTAATCTTGGAATTAATTTAAATGAAGTGATTACAAAAAATACGTTAAAAAAAGGGATAGAAGTTGCGTTGGAATTAACGAGCCGTAAGATCGTAAAGGTGGAGGGATAAGTATGAGGATTCCGATATTAAAGCTTTATGACTGCTTGTTAGTCTCTATACAGTGGGAATTGGATGATATGACAGCCCTTCAATTTCAAGAGGATTTACTGCATAAGATTCATGAAACAAGCGCGAATGGGGTTGTTATAGATATTACCTCAATAGATTTTATTGATTCTTTTATCGCGAAGGTATTAGGCGATGTCTTTAGCATGTCTAAGCTTATGGGGGCCAAAGTTGTAATTACGGGGATCCAGCCTGCTGTTGCAATAACATTAATTGAACTGGGAATTAGTCTCGAAGATGTTCTGACAGCATTAGACTTAGAGAAAGGCCTGGAGAAATTACAACAGGAATTGGGGGATTAAAGAATGGAGTTCCAATCCTGCGTAAAAATCATAAATGAATGGGACATCGTAGCTGCAAGGCAGCTCGGAAGAAATGTCGCTAAAGAGTTGGGTTTCGGTATTGTAGACCAGGCAAGGATCACAACGGCCATTAGCGAATTGGCCCGAAACATATACCTATATGCTGGACAAGGCAGTGTTAGCATAGAAAAGCTAAATATAAATGGGAAGTCAGGATTGAAAATCATTGCAGAGGACCAAGGGCCGGGAATTGAGGATATCCGCCGAGTCATGGAAGATGGGTATACCACCTCGGGGGGGCTGGGCGCAGGCCTTCCTGGAGCCAAACGTTTAATGGATGACTTTGATATCGAATCGATACCAGGTGAAGGGACTAAGATTATCGCTACGAAATGGCTCCGTTAGGAGGGGACTATGGATATAAGGGAGAACATGGAGAAAAAGTATCATGAGGCGCTTTCTACTTATCTTAAAGACCAAAATGAGCAGGCACTCTACCAAGGGCAAAAGATTAGCCGCCTACATATCAAATACAATATATCTCCAGAAGAAATCATCAGTATGCATAAAAATAACTTGATGGACCTTTACCCGGAATTGCCGGGAAAAGTATTGGATTCTTTCGATTTTCTGCTAGAAGTCATGATGGGCTACGGCATTGCATACCGTGAACATCAAAGCCTTAGACATCAGCAGCAGGAACTGAAAACGGAAATCGAGATAGCGGCAAACGTTCAACATACTCTTTTGGAAACGGAAATTCCTGATATCAAAGCTCTGGAAATTGGAGCGATCAGTGTTCCGGCGAGGCAGATGAACGGGGATTACTATCACTTCGTCCAAGATGAAAATGAGCGGATAGGGGTAGGGATAGCCGATGTCATTGGAAAAGGGATTCCTGCTGCATTGTGCATGTCGATGATCAAATATGCGATGGACAGTCTTCCAGAGCATCGTCATGAACCGAAAAGTGTGCTTGAGAGTTTGAACCGTGTTGTGGAGCATAATGTGGATCCAAGCATGTTCATAACCATGTTCTATGGCTTATATGATCCGCATGACAGGCAATTTTCCTATGCTTCAGCCGGACATGAACCTGGTTTTTACTATGACGCCGCAACGGGTACTTTTAGCGATTTGGATGCAAAGGGCTTGTTGCTTGGAGTTGATAAAAAAACAAGGTATCGCCAATATGAAAAAACGGTGAATCATGGAGACATGATCATTTTATTATCTGACGGAGTTACGGAGTGCCGGACGAATGATGGGTTCATAGAAAGGGAAACACTTATTGGTTTCATTAAAAAGAATATGCATTTGCAAGCCCAGGAAATGGTGAATAATATATATAAACAATTGGAGAAAATGCAGAACTTCCAACTGAGGGATGATTTTACATTAATAATTTTAAAATCAAATGTTTAGTATTTTTTCTGCTGGGTATAGATATAGGAATGAAGAGGATTTGAAGAGGTGGGTCATTGATGAATATAACTGTAGATGTTAATGAATTGAATTCTGAATTTATTGTAAAACTGAAAGGTGAAATCGATGCATATACTGCACCGAAATTAAGAGAATCACTATTCCCGATTTCGGAGCAGGATAATGTTTCGATTACTATTGATTTAACTGAAGTTTCTTATATGGATAGTACGGGACTTGGGGTGTTTGTCGGTGCTTTTAAAAGCGTAAGGGCACATAATGGCGAATTCACTTTAGTTGGCTTATCAGAAAGATTACGACGTTTATTTGATATAACAGGTCTTGCAGATATCATTGATATAAAAAGTGGTACAGAGGGTGGGTTAGAATGAGCCAAGTATATGATTACATCGAAATGAAAATACCTGCAAAACCAGAATTCATCGGTGTCATTCGTTTAACGCTTTCTGGGATAGGAAGCCGGATGGGATTTGCGTATGATGAAATTGAGGATTTGAAAATCGCTACAAGTGAAGCTTGTACAAATGCGGTACAGCATGCATATAAAGATTCTGAAAAAGGTGAAGTGAAAGTAAGTTTCGGCCTTTATCCTGACCGCTTGGAGGTCATGGTTTCTGATAGTGGTAAGAGCTGTAATTTCGAAGAGGTTCGTCAAGGAATCGGTCCATACGAAAATGGACAAAAAGTCGAACTTTTGAGAGAAGGAGGCTTGGGTCTTTACCTTATTGAAACTCTGATGGATGATGTGAAAATCCATCAGCATGATGGGGTTACAGTATTTATGACTAAGTTTTTAGAAGGAGAGCAGGTGGAGATGGATGCAAAAACAGTCTCAACCTAACCAGGCACAAAGAGAACAGGTAAATGAATGGATTAGAGCTTACCAGCAGAATCAAGATGAGGAAGCACAGAGCAATCTAGTCATCCATTATAAAAGTTTGGTTGAAACAATCTCCCGTAAATATGCGAAAGGGAAACCATTTCAGGAGGATATCTCTCAAGTTGGCATGATTGGTTTGTTAGGTGCCATTCGACGATATGATGAATCTTTTGGTAAGAGCTTTGAGGCATTTGCTGTCCCTACTATAATCGGCGAAATCAAAAGGTTTCTGCGTGACAAAACATGGAGTGTCCATGTGCCAAGGAGAATTAAGGAACTTGGTCCGAAAATTAGGGTGACTGTCGAGGAATTAACTACAACTCTGCATCGTTCACCAAGAATCGATGAAATAGCCGATAGTATAGGCGTGACTGAAGAAGAAGTTTTAGAGGCGATGGAAATGGGAAAAAGCTATCAAGCTTTATCCGTGGATCATTCTATTGAGGCGGATTCTGATGGCGGTACTGTCACATTGCTTGATATATTCGGGAATGTCGATGAAGGTTTTGAAAGGGTCAATCAGAGACTTGTACTTGAAAAGGTGCTGCATGTGCTAAGTGACCGTGAAAAGATGATCATTCAACATACTTATTTAGAGAATTTAAGTCAGAAAGAAGCGGGCGATAAACTTGGGATTTCCCAAATGCATGTGTCAAGGCTCCAACGCCGCGCGATCAAGAAACTTCAAGAAGCCATTAATGCTGAAAACTCGGAGTTAATTCAGTGATCAAAGATATTCTGAGGGGAGAAAAAATAGAAGTCCTTGTCTCTCAATCGTCTAAAAACGGGATGGTTTATTGTGGTGATGATTACTTTTTTCTTCATACGAAAGAATACTTTGTCTGTGTACTGGCAGATGGTCTGGGCAGCGGGAAAAATGCTTACGATTCCTCCCATGCCGTCATCGAGGAAGTTAAACGTAATCATGAGTTGGATGTCGAATCACTAATGGCAGTGTGCAATCAAGTTTTAATCGATAAGCGGGGAGCAGCCGTTTCCATTTTGAAGATATTTTATGACAAGAATGAATTTGTTTACAGTTCAGTTGGTAACATCCGCTTTTTCCTGTATAATCCAAGTGACGATAAACTCGTTTACCCTTTACCTGTTACAGGGTATTTATCAGGAAGGAAACAAATATACAGGACGCAAAGATACAAATATGAACCAAACGCAAAATTCATTCTTCATTCCGATGGTTTAGATCTTAAGGGAGCTAAAACTTTTTTGAAAAGGCTGGTCCCTATCGATAAGAACGCCCAATGCATCTTAAAAAGCAGTCCATTAACTGCAGATGATACAACTTTCATTTTAGGAAGCTTACTTTCGCCGTAGTTCGGAAGTGAGCTTTTTTGTATGGAATTCGCAACTTCATCGCTCATTTGCTAGACTAAACATATTAGATCAAAACGTTGGAGGTAAACATAATGATCGTTGTAGAAGATACATTAAAAGAATTGATTAAACAAATATCCAATGAGCTAACTTTGAAAAATCATCAAGTCCAAAACGTCATACAGATGCTTCAAGAGGGTAATACTGTTCCCTTTATTGCGCGGTATAGAAAAGAAATGACGGGTTCACTTGATGAAGTGCAGATTCGTTCCATTATGGAAAGATGGAACTATCTAGAAAACCTTGGCCAGAGGAAAGCGGAAGTTACGCGTTCGATTGGTGAACAGGGGAAATTGACGGAAGAATTAACAAGACAAATCGAGAAAGCAACAAAACTGCAGGAAGTCGAGGATTTATACAGGCCATTCAAACAAAAAAGGAGAACGAAAGCAACAGTCGCTAAAGAAAAGGGTCTTGAACCATTGGCTAATTGGCTTTTGGAATGTCAAATGCATGCTCGGGTTAGCGAAAAAGCTGCAGAATTCATATCGGCAGAAAAAGAAGTTTCTTCTATTGAAGAGGCTATTACGGGAGCGCAGGATATCATAGCTGAACATATTTCCGATGATGCAGAATTAAGGAAGTGGATAAGGGCTGAAATTTTCAAAGCTGGAAAAGTGGTTTCAACTGTGAAAAATGAAGAGAAGGACGAGAAAAAAATCTTCGAGATGTACTATGAATATGAGGAGCCGGTTCAAAGAATCGTACCACATCGGGTGTTGGCGCTGAATAGAGGTGAAAAGGAGGGGGTTTTACGAATCTCCATTCATCCCCGGACTGAAGTCATCATTGGTCATCTGGAACGGAAAATCATTAAAAATAACAAATCTGAAGCCCAAGTTGTTCTTAAATCTGCGATTGAGGATGGACTCAAGCGCTTGATCATGCCTTCTGTAGAACGGGAAATCAGAAAAGAGCTGACGGAAAAAGCTGAGGATCAAGCTATCCATATTTTCTCTGAAAACCTCCGGAACCTGCTCTTGCAGCCCCCGCTTAAAGGGAAAATGGTCCTAGCCTTAGATCCGGCATATCGGACTGGGTGTAAGTTGGCTGTCATCGATGAAACCGGAAAGGTACTCGATATCAGTGTAATCTATCCGCATCCTCCTGCTGCGAAGCTTAATGCTGCCCGTGAAAAAACGATCGAAATACTTCAGCGGTTCTCGGTTGAGATCGTGGCAATCGGCAATGGTACGGCATCACGTGAATCAGAGCAATTCATCGCAGATATTATAAAAGAAGTGAAAGGGAATATTTCATATATAATTGTTAATGAAGCGGGAGCCAGTGTGTATTCAGCCTCGGATATAGCCCGTGAAGAGTTTCCGGATCTTCAAGTAGAACAGAGAAGCGCAGTTTCGATAGGCAGAAGGCTTCAAGATCCCCTTGCTGAACTTGTTAAAATTGACCCCCAATCCGTGGGGGTAGGTCAGTATCAACATGATGTGTCCCAAAAAAAGTTAACTGAATCCCTCACCTTTGTAGTGGAAACAGCTGTTAACCAAGTGGGAGTGAATGTCAATACTGCTTCATCGTCTCTATTACAATATGTAGCTGGTTTATCAAAATCGGTTGCTCAAAATATTGTAAAGAAAAGGGAAGAGGAAGGGAAGTTTTCAAGCAGGAAGGAATTAAAGAAAATTCCCCGGCTTGGTGCTAAAACATATGAACAATGTATAGGGTTCTTACGTATCATTAATGGAGATGAACCTTTGGATCAAACGGCGATACACCCTGAGAACTATAGTGCCGTGAATAAATTATTAAAGAAAATGGGGTTTGCATCTGAGGATTTAGGCAGTGATGCATTGAATGAAGAGTTAGGTAAACTAAATCCGGCTGATTTGGTCGATGAATTGGAAATTGGGGAAATAACGATTAAAGATATCATCGATGATTTGATGAAACCGGGAAGAGATCCTCGCGATGAATTATCAAAACCACTGCTTAAGCAGGATGTACTAAAAATGGAGGATCTGCAAACTGGGATGGAATTACAAGGTACAGTGAGGAATGTTGTGGATTTCGGTGCGTTTGTGGACATCGGTGTCAAACAGGATGGACTGGTGCATATTTCTAAACTGAGCAACCGGTTTGTAAAACACCCATTGGATGTAGTTGCCGTTGGGGATGTTGTGACGGTTTGGGTCGAACTGGTTGACCCCAAAAAGCAAAGGGTATCTTTAACGATGCTCGAGCCAAAGGATCAAAACTAGCCTATGGTAAGCTCCTTCTATAATTAGAAGGGGTTTTTTTGAAGCGATGTATTTATATTTGGAGCACAGGTGAATCTATACCCTGAGACTTTCTTTCTTTTGATAAAAAAACCAACATTGATTCAACATCTTCACTTGATAATAATCCTTTTCATAAAAGGCTTTGCGGATTTGATTCTGGAACCAATTAGGCATAGCTTTTCCTCCCTTAGTTTCCTATTGTATTATTAGTCTATGTTATAATGGGTTGTCATGTTACCAAAGAAAGGGAGGGGGAAATGGATAATCGGCAATTGCAAAAACTAGTAGAAGAAATTTCGATGAAAGACTTTAATAAGGCCTTTAGACACAAAGCCAGTTTTAATCCGCGTCTCCGAACAACAGGAGGACGATACTTGCTCCGTTCACACAATATAGAAATCAATAAGAAGTATCTTGATGAACGCGGTGTGGAAGAAATGATCGGAATCATTAAGCATGAATTGTGTCATTATCATTTGCACATCGAGAAGAAAGGGTACCAGCATCGTGATGAGGACTTTAAGCATTTACTCAAAAAAGTGGGGGCACCAAGATTTTGCGAGCCGCTGCCTTCTAACCAATTAAAGAAAAAGTTGAATACTATTCAATATAAATGTGAAGACTGTCATCATGTATATATAAGAAAAAAACGAATCGACACTACCCGTTTCGTATGTGGTAAATGTCGTGGATCATTGATTTACCAAGGGTTTAAGGAGTGAATAACAAAAATATAAAAAAACATAAAAGAACTCTTGACTTTAAGTTGTAACCTCTTTATAATCATAAGAGTCGACAAGATAACAACTTGTCTTAACGACAAACACTAAGGTCCTTGAGCGTGAAAAAGGAACCCAATTTTCATTATTCCGCAGTAGCTCAGTGGTAGAGCATTCGGCTGTTAACCGAACGGTCGTAGGTTCGAGTCCTACCTGCGGAGCCATTTTTTGGGGAAGTACTCAAGAGGCTGAAGAGGCGCCCCTGCTAAGGGTGTAGGTCGCGTAAGCGGCGCGAGGGTTCAAATCCCTCCTTCTCCGCCAGATACATATTTTATCAAGGCCCATTGGTCAAGCGGTTAAGACACCGCCCTTTCACGGCGGTAACACGGGTTCGAATCCCGTATGGGTCACTTTCTTATACATGATCATAATGCTGGTCCCGTGGTGTAGCGGTTAACATGCCTGCCTGTCACGCAGGAGATCGCGGGTTCGATTCCCGTCGGGACCGCCATATTTTTTTAAAAACACTTGCTAAAATAATATTATCGTGATATAATATTATCCTGGCTGTTAATTAGTAATTGTTTATTGGGCTATAGCCAAGCGGTAAGGCAACGGATTTTGATTCCGTCATGCGAAGGTTCGATCCCTTCTAGCCCAGCCATTTTATTTAGAGCCATTAGCTCAGTTGGTAGAGCATCTGACTTTTAATCAGAGGGTCGAAGGTTCGAATCCTTCATGGCTCACCATTTGTTTTTGCGGGTGTGGCGGAATTGGCAGACGCACCAGACTTAGGATCTGGCGCCGCAAGGCGTGGGGGTTCAAGTCCCTTCACCCGCACTGATATTTTTCTTCTTGACATCAAGTTGAAAAGGTGTTAAACTTACAAAGTCGCTTTCGCGGTCGTGGCGGAATGGCAGACGCGCTAGGTTGAGGGCCTAGTGGGGGAAACCCCGTGGAGGTTCGACTCCTCTCGGCCGCACCAATAACATCATAGAAATTAGCGCCCGTAGCTCAATTGGATAGAGCATCTGACTACGAATCAGAAGGTTGTAGGTTCGACTCCCGCCGGGCGCACCATATTTTACGGGAAGTAGCTCAGCTTGGTAGAGCACTTGGTTTGGGACCAAGGGGTCGCAGGTTCGAATCCTGTCTTCCCGACCATTCTTTCTGGAAACATTTCAAAATTAAATGCGGGTGTAGTTTAGTGGTAAAACCTCAGCCTTCCAAGCTGATGATGAGAGTTCGATTCTCTTCACCCGCTCCATTATTGCTCTTTGAAAACTGAACAAAACAAAGCGCCAACGTTAAATTTTAAGTGAGCACACACTATCAAAAAAGCAAAT
>NZ_JBHZPG010000046.1:0-35449 GCF_042788005.1 Peribacillus sp. YIM B13472 | reverse complement strand
AGGCGAAAATTCAAAGGGAATTTCAAAAGGGTTTCAGAATTTTTTAATTCCGAACCCCTTTTGTCTACAAACTGAAGAGCCAATTAGAATTGGCTCTCGACAAAGTTACTCTTATCAGTACTCTTTATTTATAAAATTTTATACGATCCTCAAGCGGTTTGAATTCTTTATCACCCGGTTGAGCTGTTGGATTTCCAAATGGCATTTGCGCAATCAATTTCCAGTTACTTGGAACATCCCATTCTTTTTTCACTTCATCATCAATTAGAGGATTATAATGCTGTAAAGTTGCTCCCAATCCTTCTGCTTCAAGTGCAGTCCAAACAACTAATTGATGCATGCCTGATGTTTGTTGTGACCAGATTGGGAAGTTATCGGCATAAGTTGCAAATTGTTCTTGAAGTGATTTCACAACAGATTCATCTTCAAAGAATAAAACTGACCCATATCCCGCTTTAAAGGAATCCATTTTTTGTTGAGTACCAGAGAAATCTCTATCTCCAACCGCTTTCCTTAAAGCCTGCGTCGTAATATCCCATAATTTATCATGGGCCGAGCCTGTCAAAACAATAAGGCGGGAAGATTGGGAATTAAAAGCCGATGGCGTGTGTTTTACCGCAAATTCAACAATTTCTTTAATTTTCTCATCCGATACTTGGACTTCTTTATTGATTCCATAATATGATCGTCTCTCTTTAATCGCCGTGTAAAAATCTTTTGTCATGATTCATTCCTCCAGAGCATTTTTTCTATTTCAAATGATTATTCCATTTTTTATTTCTACCTGTTTTAGTGTGGGCATAAACCAATATATCATTCGCTAAAGGTTGTCAATTATTCTTTAATGAATTCCTTGGTGCTTCTTACTGTATCAATGGGACGGACCAACTTTTCGATTTGATCCCTTTTCGGTTCCAAGAACGGTGGTAAAGATAACTTTTCCCCAAGCGTTTCATACGGCTCATCCCCCATAAATCCAGGACCATCCGTGGCAAACTCGAATAATATTTGCGGCGCCACTCGTACGTAAAGCGACTCAAAAAAGTGACGATCAACATAACCGGACGTATGAAATTGGAAGCTTTCCATTCGTTTGATCCATTCTTCCAGAACGGAACGGTCTTCAACACGGAAGGCTGTATGGTGAACAGTCCCAAAACCCTGCCTTGCCTGAGGAAGGATCGAATTATGCTCGACAATCACTTGTGCACCATTCCCACCCTCCCCTACTTCAAATAGGTGAAAAGATCCTTCCTTGTCTATTTCTTTGAATAATAGAACTTTTTCCATCATTTCTTTAAAGTAATCGAAGTTGGCGATCCGAATGAAAATTGGTCCTAATCCTGTAATGGCATATTCCAGGGGAATCGGTCCTTTTTCCCAAGGAATCCCCGCTGCAACCCCTTCATTGTTTTCATCGGAAATCAATTGATACTGCTGATCATCAAAATCCACAAATGAAATGATCTTTTTACCAAATTGCTCCTGGATTCCTGTATTCCTTACTTCTAAACGGTCGAACCGCTTAACCCAATACTTCAATGCGGCATCATTCGGTACACGGAAGGATGTTTTTGAAATCTCATTAGTCCCATGCACTCCTTTAGGAATACCAGGAAAATCAAAGAATGTCATGTCAGTACCTGGACCGCCAACATCATCGGCAAAAAACAGGTGATAGGTTTGGATATCATCTTGGTTAACTGTTTTCTTGACTAAACGCATACCTAATATATTTGTAAAAAATTCATAGTTCTTTTCTGCACTACTTGTTATGGCCGTTACATGGTGTATACCTTTTAATCCATTCATAAATTAATCCTCCCATTAAAACGATTCAATTTTTGGATGTTCAACATTTGTATTAATCCCCTATATTTTCCTTTCAAAAGAGTGGCTATTCATTAAAGGGGTTGGATAAGGTTTTACATAATTTTTATTATCTTTAATTAATATATCTTTACTTAAAGATAATTTATCATGAATAAATTTTACTGTCAACAACATTATCTCAAATTAATATATCTCAAATTCAAAACACCTCCTAAAAAAACTCTATCAATTTTCATTTAGTTCTAAATATCTTTCGAAAGAATAATGGAAACAGAATATCCTTTCTAAAGCAAATGCCATTCCGAATATGGGTTACTGTCTATAGCTATAAGTCGCGGCAAAGACGATCAATCACTTGTTTTGCAAAATTGAATCAGGATTTCAAACGAAAGCCCCCCACGTAAAAACAAAACCTTTACGTGAGGGCTATTTCGTTTCGGTTTCTTATTTTACATGACGCAATTCGCCTTGTTTTCCGGATGAAGAATTAGCACCATCTTTTTCTTTTGACTTCTTAGAAGAAAGATAAACCCCTGCGAAAATAATCAGCAGGCCAATAATTACATTAGGATTAATCGCTTCTCCAAGCAGGACATAGCCCCAAACCATTGCGCTTGCAGGAATAAGGTATGTAACCGTTGCGGCTAACTCTGGGCTGCCATTTTTATTGATGTAGAAATAGATCAGCTGGCCGAGCCCAGAGCCAAAGCACCCAAGACCGACTATGGAGAAAATCGTTAGCGGGTCCATCAACATCACTGGCTTAATCGGCCCTGTTATCAGCATCCCGATCAAACCGATAATGGCACCCGTGAGCAGCGTAAACGTAGTAATGACCAATATGCTGGTACTGGAAAGAAATCTTTTCGTATATTGGCCGGCAAAACCATAACAGGTGGACGCAAGCAACATTGTCCCAATCCCGATGAATTCCTTGCCGAAAAGCTGACCGACTTGAAAATCCATCAATACTAGAATTCCGAAAAAACCGATAAGAATGCCCATCCATTGTCGGGCGGTTAAAACATAAGAAAAAATGATAAATCCGATGATCCCCGTCCAGATCGGGGTGGTTGCATTAAGAATCGATGCCGTGCTGCTGTTAACCTCTGTTTCACTTAAAGCTATTAACCCCCATGCTAATCCGCAATTGAAGATTCCGACAACAACCAGTGCTTTCCATGGTAATTTCCAGTTGATTTCACTGCGCTTCCACCATAAAATGGGAAGCAGAACCACAGCACCCGCCAAACAGCGGAGAAACACAATCCCCCAAATGCCCGCTGGCGGGAGCAGCCACTTCATGAAAACAAACGATAAACCCCATATCAAACTAAGGCCGATTAAAGCCCCGTATAATCGAAGCATGATATTCCCCCTCCCTACTTTCTTATTATGACAAACATTGTTATGGATTTCATATTAAATCTTGCTATTTAAGATGAACTTGAAATTTATTTTCTGCCAAATTCTTTATAGAATAAACAAAACCTTTTAAAGGCAGGATAAAAATGCCACAGATTTCAAATCAACTGAATGATTTGGAAGAATATTCGAAGTTGTAGGTAAAACCATCAGTGAAATTGCCAAAACGATTAAACAAACTGAACCAAACGTTAGCATCTATTAATTGTAAATGTACCTTTCAGCATATTTTCAGATTTCAACTTAACTGTTCGTACTTTTTGGCCAAGTTCACGGACATCCTTGGCGATTTCCTTAATTGGTTTTTCATCGGCATGATCAATTACTTGAACAAACAAAGCATCCCCCTAGATGGAGGATGCTTTGTTTGTACTATTTTAAGGTTCGTTCAATAGGCAACAAGGTCCCTCAGTGCCTTTTCCACTTTTTCAGGATTCACCATGAAGGATTTCTCCAATGATGGTGAATATGGCATCGCTGGGACATCAGGGCCCGCGAGTCTCATGATTGGGGCATCGAGATCGAAGAGGCAGTTTTCTGCAATGATCGCCGATACTTCACTAATGATGCTTCCTTCCTTATTATCTTCAGTAACCAATAGGACTTTTCCTGTTTTAGATGCAGCTTCCATAATGGCTTCTTGATCTAATGGATAAACGGTTCGTAAATCAAGTATATGAACGGATATGCCATCACTGGCCAGCCTTTCAGCTGCCTGTAGCGCAAAATGAACACAAAGGCCGTAAGTAATCACTGTAACGTCCTCGCCTTCACGTTTTACATCCGCTTTACCAATCGGTAAAACATAATCATCATTCGGCACTTCTTCTTTAAGAAGGCGATAGGCACGTTTATGTTCAAAGAAAAGGACTGGATCTTCATCGCGAATGGCTGCTTTCAATAACCCTTTCACGTCGTAGGGTGTAGAGGGCATGACAATTTTAAGTCCCGGTTGATTGGCAAAAATGGCTTCAACGGATTGTGAATGGTATAACGCCCCATGTACACCCCCGCCGTATGGAGCTCTGATGACGATAGGGCAATGCCAGTCATTATTGGAGCGATAACGGATTTTTGCAGCTTCCGAAATGATTTGATTGATTGCGGGCATGATAAAATCAGCGAATTGCATTTCCGCAATCGGCCTCATTCCATACATGGCCGCGCCGATGCCAACTCCTGCGATTGCGGATTCAGCAAGCGGTGTATCAATGACACGCTGTTCCCCGAATTGTTCGTATAACCCTGAAGTTGCTTTAAACACTCCGCCTTTTACCCCTACGTCCTCACCTAATACAAATACACGGGGATCACGTTCCATTTCTTCCCGCATCGCCATTATCACGGCATCTATATAAGATATCACTGCCATCTTCTTTCCTCCTTACTTACCTGCGTAAACGTAATTTGAGAGCGTGTCTTCATTTGCAAATGGAGCATTTTCCGCATAATCCGTCGCTTCGTTCACAACTTCCATTATTTCCTCGTTCATTTGTTTCTCCATTTGATCATCCATAATTCCTGCTTCTTTTAAATAGGTACCGAAAGTGATGATCGAATCTATTTTTTTTGCCTCCGACACTTCATCAGGCGACCTGTATTGACTATCATCATCATCGCTTGAGTGTGGTGTAAGCCTGTATGAAACCGTTTCGATTAAGCTTGGTCCTTCACCACGCCTGCCTCTCTCGGCCGCTTCTTTCACCACCCGGTATACCTCGATCGGGTCATTTCCATCAACCGTCACCCCTGGCATGCCATAACCTATGGCCCGGTCCGACACTTTCACGCAAGCCAATTGCTTTTCAATCGGTACGGAAATAGCATACTGATTATTCTCGCACATCAAGATAACCGGAAGTTTATGTACACCTGCGAAATTCGCTCCTTCATGGAAATCACCTTGGTTTGATGAACCCTCTCCGAATGTAACGAATGAAACAATATCTTTTCCTTCCATCTTTGCAGCGAGTGCAATCCCCACTGCATGTGGAACTTGAGTGGTAACTGGCGAAGATCCCGTCACGATGCGATTCTTTTTTTGCCCAAAATGCCCAGGCATTTGACGCCCGCCCGAATTTGGATCTTCTGCTTTTGCAAAACTGGATAACATTAAATCCCTTGCGGTCATCCCAAAGGCAAGCACCACACCGAGATCCCGGTAATAAGGAAGGACATAATCCGTTTCACGATTCAATGCAAATGCAGCTCCCACTTGAGCTGCTTCCTGCCCTTGACAAGAAACGACAAAAGGAATTTTCCCAGATCTGTTCAACAGCCACATCCGTTCATCTATACGTCTTGCCAATAACATTATTCTATACATCTCAAGCACCTGCTCATCACTTAGACCTGCCTGTAGATGACGGTTTTCAACCATATGTCATCATCCCTCCTAATAATTAAAACATTTTTCTGTTAAAACAAACTTTAAATCCGGTTATTTATCTAAGGAAGAAAAATCTCGTTTATGTATGCATGCTTGCCATATAACACCCTCAAATGCGTTATCATCTAGTATTATTACCTGGTACTAACTCAATGCAATATTATCCTACCACTTTTTATCTCAAATTTCCAACTAATTTCACTCTGTTAAAAGGACATTTTTATGTCTATTGAATCAAGCACATGAAAAAGTGGGTGTTTTCACGCGAAAACAATGATGAATTGACTAGACAATTCAGTTTTTTATGGAGGAACAACGCTAATTTTTTATTTACGACCAAGGTTTAGATAAACATCGAAATTATGTGATCGTTTTTTGTTGACTAAGCGGAAAAATAGCTGTAAATTAAAATGATTCATAAAATTAAATGTTCGAAATGGAACAGTTCAAAACAGAAAGAATGGTGATGTTGAGTGGAGAATGAAAAACAATTAATGCGTTCCGGACAACTATTACGTTCATTTTGGAACGTGCAGAAAAATATAATGCGGTTCGTTCAAAAGACAGCCGCAGAAAATGGATTAACAGTTCCTCAATATTCCATTTTGATGACCATTACCCTTTACAAAGAGACCACTCAAAAAAATGTCGGGGAGAAAACATTTCTTCCAAAAAGCACCTTGAGCCAAGCGGTCGATGGTCTCGTTCGGGCAGGCATGCTCCATCGTGAGCATGTGGAGGGCAACCGGCGTGAGATTCAGTTGTCAATCACCGATCAGGGGAAAAATTTATTAAAAACGATTCATTTTCACGAAGGAAGCATTCACCAAGTCTTTCAAACGGCCATTGAAATGCTTTCCGAAGAACAGTTTGAAGAGTTGCTAAAAACGCATCTTCAAATTACAAACTTTTTAGAAGCACAAGCTACCGAACAGGGAGAGTGTTCAAAATGATAAAAATACTGAAAAATTTATCCGTTTATAAGTGGATTATTTCAGCAGTTATCGGTCTGGTTTTTATTCAATCCATGTCGGACCTCTTTTTGCCTACACTAATGGCTGATATTATTGACAAAGGCGTCGTTCGAGGAGACACTCCATACATTTGGAAAATCGGTGGTTTGATGCTGTTGGTTTCCGCACTTGGCGCTTGTGCATCCATAATAGCAAGCTACTATTCGTCCAAAGCGTCAATGGGAATGGGACGCGATCTCCGCCTGAGAGTCTTTAATCATGTTGAAAAATTTTCGTTACAAGAATTTGATGAAGTCGGTACGGCGTCATTGATTACACGGACGACCAATGATATAACGCAAGTCCAGCAAGTGGTTATCATGATGCTTCGTATGGTTATCAGTGCACCTATCATGTTAATCGGCGGAGTGATTATGGCTGTATCCATGGATGCAAAATTATCCCTTGTCATTGTTGTCACAATGCCTTTATTGATTGGCTCGATCTTGCTTATTCTATATAAAGGTGTACCGCTCTTTCAAACGGTGCAAAAACGATTAGACCGGTTGAACCTTGTATTACGAGAAAATTTAACTGGTATTCGCGTCATTCGAGCCTTCAATCGTGAAACACAAGAGAAAAAACGTCTAAAGAAAGCGAATAAAGAATTGACGGATGTCTCGATCAAAGTCAATAAAATCATGGCCTTCATGATGCCTGTAATGATGCTTGTAATGAACTTGACGGTTGTTGGCATCATTTGGTTTGGTGGAATTCGTATTGATAACGGCGGTATGCAGATCGGCGACTTAATGGCATTTATCCAATATGTTATGCAAATTATGTTCGCTCTCGTTATGGCATCCATGATGTTCGTTATGGTTCCACGAGCGGCCGTGTCGGCAACAAGGATAAACGAAGTCCTTGACATGAAACCTTCATTCCTGGATGAGGGGACAGAAAAGGCAGATCGTGAACACGGTACACTTGAATTTGAACATGTGACGTTCAGTTACCCAGGAGCAGAAGAACCTGCATTAACGGATATTAGTTTTTCTGCAAGTCCTGGTGAAATCACCGCAATAATCGGTGGAACAGGCTCAGGGAAAACAACGCTCGTCAATTTGATCCCTCGCTTCTATGAAATTTCAAGTGGAACGATTCGCGTCAATGGTGTTGATATTCGTAAGTCATCACAAGATGAAGTTCGTTCAAAAATTGGCTTTGTACCACAAAAGGCCGTCCTCTTTACAGGTACAATCGCTGAAAACATTCGCTTTGGAAAACAAACAGCCACACAAGATGAGGTTGAGCATGCTGCTCGGATTGCGCAAGCGGAAGATTTTATCAGTAACATGAAAGACGGCTATCAGGCAGAAATCGAACAAGGCGGTTCAAACCTATCAGGCGGGCAAAAACAACGGCTTTCGATTGCACGGGCACTCATTCGGAAACCCGATATTTATATATTCGATGATAGTTTTTCTGCTCTTGACTTCAAGACGGATGCCAACCTTCGCGCAGCCTTGAAAGATGAAACGAAAAATTCGACGGTACTACTCGTTGCCCAGCGTGTCAGTACGGTGGTTGACGCTGATCGAATCATTGTGTTAGACGAAGGACACATTGTAGGTATGGGAACACACCAAGAGTTGCTAAGTACAAACGACATATACCGTGAAATCGCCTTATCACAGCTCACAGAGGAGGAAATTGCATGAGTAATCAAAAAAAACCTCAAAGCGGCGGTCAGGTTGGGCATGGTCCTGGTGGCGGTAACATGATGATGATGGGTCAAAAAGCAAAAGATTTTAAAGGAACACTAAGACGTCTTTTGACCTATTTAAAACCTCGGAGCAACAAATTGATTGCCGTGCTCTTTGCTGCAATCATGAGTACGATTTTTATGATTGTCGGACCAAAAATCATGGGAACGGCAATTACGGAATTATTCGAAGGAGCATACGGGAAATTCCAAGGAATACCAGGAGCAGCCATTAACTTTGATAAAATTGGCCATATCCTTCTACTCCTTGCTGGACTGTATGCCTTAAGCAGCCTTTTCAACTATGTACAACAATACATTATGTCAAGTGTTGCACAAGACACGGTATATGATCTTCGAGAAGATGTTAACGAAAAGCTCGAGAAACTTCCACTCAAATATTTTGAAGGACGTCCAAACGGAGAAACACTTAGCCGAATGACAAATGATATTGATACAATCGGGAGCACCCTTCAGCAAAGCTTAACACAGTTTATCACATCAATCGTAACGATTTTGGGGATTATCATCATGATGCTTTCCATTAGCCCGTTATTGACATTAATCTCGATAGTCAGCTTACCTTTATCAATATTTGCAATCCGGCCTATTTTGAAAAAATCCCAAAAGTACTTTGCCGATCAACAACGTAAACTTGGACAATTAAATGGGCATATTGAAGAGATGTATACCGGCCATCAAGTCGTTAAAGCATTCGGACATGAAAAAAAGGCAAGTGCCCAGTTTACTGCGGTTAATGAAGAATTGTATAAAGCGGGAAGCAGAGCACAGTTTATATCAGGTGTCATCATGCCCCTGATGTTCTTTATCGGAAATTTGAGCTATGTCCTCATCAGTGTTGTCGGCGGAATATTGGTAACGCAACGTTCGATTACAATTGGTGATATTCAAGCATTCATCACTTATTCAAAGCAGTTCACCCAGCCGATCACACAAACGGCTAACATCGCAAACATTATTCAGTCGACGGTTGCAGCAGCTGAGCGTGTTTTTGAACTACTTGATGAAGAAGAGGAAATGAAAGAACAAACCACAGCTAATATAAAAAGGGCAAATGGTGCTGTCTCTTTCGAACATGTGGACTTTGGATATGGGGAAGAAATGTTAATTAAAGATATGAACATCGATGTCTTGTCTGGACAGACGGTCGCAATCGTTGGACCGACTGGTGCTGGAAAAACGACCATGATAAATCTCTTGATGAGATTTTATGAACTCAATGGCGGAAAGATTAATATTGATGGTCTTGATACACGGAGTATGTCCCGGAGTGATCTTCGAAAGAACTTTGGGATGGTGCTTCAAGATACCTGGCTCTTTAATGGCACGATTAAAGAAAATATCGCTTATGGAAAAAATGGAGCAACTGATGAAGAAATTTTTGCAGCTGCTCGTACGGCACATGCCGACCATTTCATTCGGACACTGCCAGATGGTTATGAGACAGTCTTAAACGAAGAAGCTTCGAACATCTCACAAGGCCAAAAGCAGCTTTTGACAATCGCCCGAGCTGTTCTAGCAGATCCACCAATCATGATATTGGATGAAGCGACGTCTAGTGTGGACACTCGGACCGAAGTCTTTATCCAAAAAGCCATGAACCGACTGATGGAAGGAAGAACTAGCTTTGTCATTGCCCATCGTCTCTCAACGATTAAGGATGCAGATTTGATTCTTGTTATGGATCAAGGAAAAGTGATAGAGAAGGGAACGCATTCTGACCTTTTAAGGGTGAATGGTTTCTACGCAGATCTTTACAATAGTCAGTTTACTGAAAATGCAGCTGGATAATAAGAAAGAGGCTCAATTTCCAATCGGAATCGAGCCTCTCTTTATAAATTTTCTATCCACAACCGTTCCATTGATGCTCACACCAATTAGGCATCCATGAATCAGTGATAGCATATAAGCTGTATCAATACCCCCTTTTATTTCCCTTTTTCACAAATTCCCAATCTACCTCAATATTTTTTCTGACCCTTTGAAGAAGATGCAACATCGTTTCCGTTTCCTCCAAAGAAAATCCAGATAATGCAACCTTGTCGGTATACTCTCCTTCTTTTTTCAATAAGGGATAGACCTTTTCACCCTTATCAGTAGCATATAACTTTTTAATTTTTTTGTTGTCCTGATCATTTTTCTTTTCAATAAAACCTTGAATTTCAAGTTTTTTAATGGCACGAGCCGCTGTCGTACGGTCAACCTTTATCATTTCTGCTAACTTTTCCTGAATGATTCCTGGATTTTCATATATTCGGACAAGATACAAATACTGCCCTTTTGTAAGGTCAAATTCTTTAAATTCAATATTACTTATAGAGTCCAATGCCCTTGCTATCATTCCAATTTCACGGAGTATTTCTTTCATTCAAAGTGCCCCTAACTTTTTGTTGTATTTACAACAAAAATAATTTCGTTTATACTAAAAAAGGATATACATTTATTATGACTTGTCTTATTACATAAATCTAGAAAAGGGATGAAGAACATTGGATTCAAAGAGAATTACTACAGAAAATGATTTAAAAATAGCCTTTCATATTAGAAAAGAAGTATTTGTTGAGGAACAAGGTTTCCAATTAGAAAGTGAATTTGATGAATTTGATGCACTTCATGCTTCTTCTGAACACATTTTAGTCTATTATAATGAAAAACCAGTCGGAACTGGAAGGTTAAGAGTTGTTGATGGTTTAGGTAAATTGGAGAGAATTTGCATCTTAGAGCCTTACCGTAAATTTGGCCTTGGAAAAATAATAATTAAAACGTTAGAAGAGATTGCAAAGGAAAATGAACTGTCCATGGTTAAATTACATGGGCAAACACAGGCAGAGGGTTTTTATAAAAAACTCGGCTATCAGACTTCATCCGATGTCTTTATGGAAGATGGCGGTCCACATCTTTTAATGATAAAAGAATTAATGAATGAATAAGTGTGTTAAATGTGAGTAAAACAATCATTAACCTATATTTGATGGAATCATACTATTAACCTTAGGTTGTTCTTTAACGATACAATCAGACCGTGGAACATCTTCATTTGATGCCCTTTTGGTCGATTTTTCCCATACGATACTTTTAAATTCGCTTTTAAAAAGGCAAAAACCAGAATTAATGGGTCTACTACCTGCTTTAGTAACCGGTCTTGGTATTGATATATCGCTTTTTTTACTGCATAACTTAGTACAGCCAGAACAAATGCTCATTAAACTTCTTTGGTTAACGGTTATAGGGCTAGGGACGGCTATCTACTTACATGCAAATTTCGCTCCAATTCCTGTAGACCGTTTGATGTTGATCATACAAGATCTAACTGGAATGAATACACTATATTTTAAAACATTCATTTATCTTTTCTTCTTAGTTTTGGCACTTACTTTCAGTGGACCAATTGGTATCGGAACCTTATTAACCGTCTGTTTCGGTGAACCGATTCTTAATTACTTCATGTTATTAATTGGTAGTTTATTTAACAAAAAACAGTCCATCCGCAAATAGATATCAAGATAAAAACCATTCTTTATAGAATGGTTTTTAATTTAAATATTAAACCGCTTTGTACGAACGATTCATTAGCTTTTCATAAGTCTCAAATAAAAATAGAAAAGATCAAACGCAATAACTTTGGTTTCCGTCGCAATGATAATACCAATATTGGGTAGCATTAAGAATTAGCACGAACAAAAAGGCAAAGCCCTTTATAACATGACATGTTATAAAGGGCTTCGTCTTTTTATTACACAACGGGTGCTGTTTCATGAACAAGCGGGTGAAGTGCCTGAGTTTCATCAATGTAAATAAAAGCATCATATCTATCTGACATTACAGAAGGTACATAGTTTCCATATTCTTCATATTCCGGTCTGTATACAACCCCAATCGCCCGATGTCCGATCCTATCTTGGAATAGCTGACGATTTTCATCAGTGAAAATGAGCAACTTATCATATGCCCCCGAAAGGTGCATAGCCTCCTCCCAACTTCCATTAATTGCTTTGGGAACTGTTTTTATTTCAAGATCCATGCCCCACTCATCTGCTGCAATAACAGTCCCTCTGTAGGTTCCGAATCCTGTGATAAATACATCTTCAGTTGGGTTTTGCTCACGAATGACCTGACCGACGTTAATCATCCCGGAATCTCTCATATCAGTAGCGCTGGCATCGCCAACATGGGTATTATGTTCCCATACAATCGCCTTGCCTTTTGAACCGTAAAAATCCATAATTTCATTAAGTGCATCCACCATATGCATATCTCTAATATTCCATGATTTATCATCATGAACCACCATTATCCTGTAATAATTTTCTGCATTATACGCTACTAATGCATTCACTTGAAGATTCAAATTCAATTCTTCATGATGGGGGTATTTTTCTTTTTTCCGTTGTATGGTTGTCAGTAATTTGGCCACTTCCTCTATACAGTCTTCTGAAAAAATGCCTGCGGAAACTGCGTACTCCTCATTATTACGATTGAATGGCTCAAAACATGTGAACGCATGTCTTGCAGCGTCGAGGTCAGGCGAATCAATTTGTTTTAAGTAATGGATAACTTCATCCATGGATTCCCAAAGACTATAGATATCTATCCCATAAAATCCAACTTTTGTTTGATTTTGTCCAGATTCATTGTATTCTTTCATCCATTCAATCAGGTCTATCATTTCCTTATTTGCCCACATCCAGGTCGGCCAGCGGTCAAAAATTTTTAGCACATCCTTTGCCGAATTAGATACTTGGTCATAGCCTTTAACATACCTATTAATTGCCTGGCATGCGGGCCAGTCGCCTTCAACTGCTACAAAGGTGAACCCTTTTTCCTGAATGAGTTTTTTTGTTATTTCAACTCGCGCCGTGTAAAACTCGGATGTTCCATGGGATGCCTCTCCCAGCAAAACAAATTTTGAATTTTTAACTTGTTGTATGAGCTTATCCCAATCGGCTTCACTTGTAAGCTTGACTGATTGTTCGATTATTGACTGAACGAGATTATGATGCACTGTTTTTCCTCCTTGTTCTTTTACGAACATTATCGTTTGTATTCAGCATTATAAGAATTTGAACCTGCGTGTACTGACAGTAAAGTATCAGCGTATCCTACTAGACGATTTATAAGTTCATCACAAATTGAGTAAACCAGCTGAAAATTTTCTTCCTCAAATAAAACAGGGTCATCCAGAATGACTGTTGTGTTAATGAACATATCTTTGTTTCCATATAGATTGTAGTGCACTATAGCCTTTCCAGCAGCTCCCCCAGTAACTTGATCATTAAAGCCGGGAATGAAAACAAACCATTCTTCAGCCGTAGCGGACCTGAAGTTTTTTGTGAAAGACATTCGCTCGGTTACCTTCATGATCTTTTTTAACTCTTCCGGATTTATATCCTTGATCTTGTTCATTCCATTGCCACCCTTAACACCATGTTAATAATCTTCCGTTATATATTTTCCTTAAGTGACTCATCCTATAAATATTATTATTTAATGGTGACTTTCTCCGTAAAAAAGCAAGCCTGAACCCTAGATCGTAAATTTTGCTTCAGGTGAACACGGACACAGCAAAAAGTGTCATTATGATGCATTAAGTGGACTTTTATTAAATGCCGATAATCATGGAACTGCTGCATATAAAAATTATTATTGGGGTATCAAAAGAGGGAAGATAAAATCCTGGATTGGGTTGGACTGGTCTGGAGTGGAGGAGTTGCTCATGGAAAAGATGAATCGGGGAATTTTAACGGCACTGTCGGCGATCGGCATTGCACAGGGACTGAAAATTTTAACGCATAATAAGCTGACGGGAAAGTGGGACTTGAAGCAGGCTTTCACAACAGGCGGCATGCCTAGTTCGCACTCTGCAGGTGTGGCCGCACTGGCATCCTATGTGGCAGCGAATAAGGGCTGGCTGCATACGGAAACATCGCTTGCGACAGTGTTTGGCGTGATTGTGATGTATGATGCTCAGGGGATTCGGCGCCATACAGGCGAAATTGCTAAGCTTGTGAATGATCTTGAAGATAATATGGCGAAATTTTCTGGAGAGTTTCCGAGCTTCGAGTATGTGGAGCGTGAGAAAGAACTGAATGAACTGCTCGGACATCAGCCTGTGGAAGTGGGAGCAGGTGCGCTGCTTGGAGTGGCACTTGGGCTTATTTCAGCTAAATTGGAGGATGGCAAGCCCACCAAAACCAAACGGTTGAAAACGGTGGACATACACTGATATTCCAGCTCTTGAAGTAAGGCATGTAATGAACAGGTCTAAAAAAGAGCGTGCATGATTTATACGATCTAAAAAGCTATCTCAGTATAGGGATACTTTCTTATGGATATAGAAAAATTTTCCATCATAAATGCTTTTGATCATAACAATGGCAGCATGTAGTCGTATATTGTATATACTGGTAGACTTGAAAATGACCTAAGCCTTTCAACTATCTTGGAAAGGGCTTAGGTCATTTTATGTGCAAAATCAATTCTTCCGGGACATTTTCATAGCGAATGAGTACATATCCGAGCGGAATAATCCTTTGTAATATTCTACTAAGTTACCATCAGAATCAAAAATCATTCGTTCTGTAATCAGCAAGCACATCGTTACGGCTATACCTAAATGTTCTGCATCTTCTTTTGTTGGAAAGCCGCAGGTTATGATTTGTTCCGCTTCACAAAAGTCAATGTTTAGATCACCTTCGAGTGCATCATACAATACGGTTGTACTTAAATCGAATTTCGTCAATTTTTTTCCTAGGTCCAAAGAATAATAATGCAATTCTATGGCTATTGGGACATCCCCTTGCAACCGCAGCCTTTTAATATGGTAAGATTCATCCTCAAACCCATTTGCATCAGCTATATTTTCAGGTGTCATTACACGGCCATGATCTAGTAGTTCAATCCCCATGCTTTTAGTAGTTTCCGTAAAACTTATCATCTTAAGCCATTCTTGTACAGGTTTAAGGGAAACGAATGTTCCCTTACCATGCCTCTTTTCCAATATCCCCTCACGAACCAGGATGGATACGGCTTCCCTAACAGTACTCCTGCTGACAGAATACATATCCATGAGTTCCCTTTCACTTGGGATTTTATCTTTATAATAACCTTCCAAAATCTGATTTTCCAATATGGTTTTCAATTGAGCATGTAAAGGGATTGGATTTTTAAAGTCTAACTCCATAAAATTTCCTCCAAACAGAAAAAGACATCGTAATGTTCGTATCAGTTCTTATATTTATTGTAAACCAAATAATTATAATATTCAAACATGCCATCGGTCGGTTTTTCCTTAAATTAGGATTTTCCATTCCTTCTTTTCCACTAAAACGTTTCTTCAGATGAAAAAAAACCTGAATAGATCTATGTATTCAGGGCTTATCCTATATGCAACCTTCATCACGTTTCAGGCATATTTAATGGGCAAAAATAGAAAAGCTTATCTATTAAACGATGAAGTACGAGATTATCGAGAGCAGCAACGAGGTAATGGTCATGGCTAAAAGAGGACGCATGGCTTTTGTCCGCAGTGCCTGCAAGCTAACATTCAGTCCAAGACCGATCATGGCCATTGTCAGTATAAATGTAGTCGTTTTGGAAATACCATCCATTACGGGAGGAGACACAGTGATATACGTTCCAAACACATAACTTCCTATTAGACTCATGATTATAAAACCAACGAGAAACCATGGAAAATCAATTTTGGCATCATTGCCCATTTTCCCGGACGTGCGTTTTTTCATCCAATACATAAAAATGAAACATAAAGGGATAAGTAAAAAGACACGGCCCAATTTTGCGAGGAGTGCAATTGCTAGAGCATCTTCACCAGCCGGTGCTCCTGCCAATGCAACATGGGCAATTTCATGAAGACTGATCCCAGACCAAATTCCATAATCCAAAGCAGATAGCGGAAGGATCGGACGTAAAAGTGTATAAACTATGGAGAAAAGTGTTCCCATTAAAGCAATTATCCCGACGCCTATGGCTGTATCCTCTTCCTTCGCTTTCACGATTGGAGATATTGCCGCAATGGCTGCTGCACCGCATATCCCGGTTCCTACAGCAAGAAGAAGGGAAATGGAGGCATCTGCCTTAAACCACTTTGCAATCAGAACCATCACGACTATTGCAAAAGTCACTGTTCCTATGTCACGTACCAACAATGGCAGTCCCTGATTGAAAATCACATCGATATTTAATTTCAACCCGTATAAAATAATGGCAAAACGCAAAAGTTTTTTTGCGGAAAATTCTATTCCCGTCCGGAACTTTTCTGGATATCCCGCAATTTGACGATAAATCACGGCAATGATGATCGAGCAAGCAAGTGGACCGATTCGATTGAATCCTGCAATCTCGGACAGCCCCAAGCCTAAGAGGGCAATAAAAAAGGTGAAAGCGATACCGCTCAGCCACAAAACCACCCTGTTTTGAAGCAATTTTTGCTGCTCTTGTGGTGTTTCTTCCAGTGGCTCATATTTTTCTAATTCCATATATTCCTTCCCCCTTTCCAGATAAACTAAAGCCCAAATACGTATCATCCCAACCTTTCAATCGTTTGAAAAAAATCGGATTCTTCTATATTAGTAGGTGAATTCCCTTTGATAAAACACTCGGATTTCTTTAAAAAAGGCAAGCTTGGATTTTGATTCCCCCACAATTCAGGAACGGCTAGGGTCTGGGAACGATGGGACCTTAAGGCACGGATCTTTTTCTGTATAGTCCCTGCTATATTCACTCTTGTGATACTGCTCAGCCCGTTTTCCTTTATCCATTCATCATAAAAAGCATGCCAAAGGACAAAGTACAGACTATGAACCTTAAAAGCTGGAAATACTGGATCTGGATAAAAATCGGGATCACCGGATTTTAGAAAAGCAAATTCGGCAGCACGGCCAATCGCACTATGGTCTGGATGCCCCCCATATTTCTCGTGGAATGTTACTAGTGCATCCGGTTGAACTTCACGAATCACCTTTACGATTCTCTCCGCCAATAAATCGAAGCTTTCAAATTCAATCGTCTTATCCCTTACGTTTAAAAATCGCAGGTCGTTTATCCCCAATTCTTCACAAGCTCTTTTTAACTCCTCTACCCTTAGTTCAGGCAATGCCTCCCTTGTTGTAAGAATGGGATTTCCCATGCGCCTGCCCATTTCGCCTTTTGTCGCACATAGTAATGTAATAAGAACACCGCGCTCAGACATTTTGGCAATGGTTCCCCCACACAGGAATGACTCATCATCGGGATGTGCAAGAACCACCAATAACCTTTGTTGTGATTGCATATTTCCTCCTACTTCGGATTCTCCAGTTTTCCCACTGCTAGACCCTCCATGAAAAAATGGACATGGATGTCATAACGGTTAGACAAATCATGCCCATCTTCATTTTCGTCTATATAGTCCCTAAAGCTCAATCATCTATTTTGGTTAACATAATTCATATAAAACGGATTTAACTGTTTCTATGACAAAGCGTAGATCTTCAACGGTCGAAGATAAAGGCGGTGCAATGATCAATACATTTCCATATCCAGGAACTGTATCACCATTACGGCCGATGATAAGCCCCTTTTCTTTGCAGGCCCCGATTATTTTACCCATGAACTCATCGGAAACTGGCGTTTTTATCTTTTTATCTTCCACTAATTCAATGCCATATAAAAACCCTACTCCCCGAACTTCCCCTACTTTATCCAGGGCTGTCAATTCAAAGAGCTCACTTAGTGTCGATTCACTAAGTTCAGATACACGTTGAACGATTTTTTCATCTTCCAAAATTTCAATGTTCTTTAACGCAACTGCGCAAGATGCAGGGTGGCCTCCATATGTTGACACATGCCTGAAATGATTTAAATTTCCGTTCTCTTTGAATTTCTCGTAAATCCTGGAATTCACTGCCGTTGCTCCAAGGGGAAGATAACCGCTGGTCAACCCCTTTGCCATTGTAACAATATCCGGTTGAACCCCATCGGAGTGCATGAACCCAAACATTTTTCCGGTTCTTCCAAAACCTGAAACCACTTCATCCACAATTAACAGAACATCATGCTTTTTACAGATTTCCGAAACCCTCGTTAAGTATTCTTTCGAAGGAATAAGGACACCGCCACCAGAGATGAATGGTTCAAGAATAACACCAGCTACCGTTTCAGCCCCTTCAAAGTTAATGACCTGATCGATATATTCAGCTGCAAGTAAATCGGAGTTTTCAACGTTTTCCCCAAACGGACTCCGATAACTGTACGGAGGTGGCACATGCAGGAAACCTGGAACAGCAGGATCATATTTCACTCTCCGATTTGCCTGTGCGGTTGCGCTTAGCGCGCCAAAAGTATTGCCATGATAAGCTCTGTACCTAGAGATGAATTTGTATTTACCCTGATTGCCATTTTGGTAATGATATTGCCTGGCTATTTTAAAAGCTGTCTCATTCGCCTCAGAGCCGCTGTTCGTAAAAAACGTTGTATAGGAGCCTTTTAAATGTTCACTTATTTTTGCAGATAATTCGATTGCCGGCTTATGGCTTAACGTTAAAGGGAAATAAGATAAGTTAATCATTTGTTCATAGGCTGCCTGCGCAATCTCTTTTCGCCCGTGACCCAGGTTCAAGCACCATAAACCGGAAACCCCATCTAGATATTTATCACCTTTAGTATCTGTGAACCATGAGCCGGATCCTTCTGTAGCCATCATGGGAGCATCTTTCTCATTATAGCGATGCATCGCATGCCATAAATGGTCTTTATCCATTTGAACAAGGTCTTTCGTTTCAGTCTCCATCTTCACAATTGAAACCCCCTTATTATTCATTGAACGCAATTAAGTTAATTTCCCATGCTGTTACAGACCTTTATAGAGCGAAATGGTGATGGTGCGATGATCAAAATAGTTCATCAAGTCATCGCACCTGTCATATCACCTTTTCACAACATTATTTATCCCAGTTTTTATGATCTAAATGAGAATATTTTTCTAATAATCTAGTAGGCATTTTTAATGCATCTTTTCTAAATGGAGGAGCTAATTGTGTTCCATCCACTTGTATATCAATGACAGTCGGTTTGTTTGATTTTATTGCTTCTTCAATGACAGCGCCTAACTCCTCAGGTTTTTCCACTCTAATACCAACAGCACCCATTGATCGGGCAACTTCCGCGAAATCAGGATTTTGGATATCCGCCCCTACAAAACGATTATTATAAAAATCGACCTGATTCTTTTTCTCTGCACACCATGCATTATTATTGAACACACATGCTATGACCGGTATGTTTTCTTCAACGGCAGTACTCACTTCATGTAAGCTCATGCCCCACGCGCCATCTCCAACAATGGCTAAAACAGGCGTGTTCGGTTCAGCTAACTTGGCACCAAGTGCAGATGGGTAAGCAAATCCCGTGTTCCCGAATGTAAGCGCAGCGATATGCCTGCGACCCTGATTGAATTTCAAGTAAGCGTTTGCAGTTGAAGATACATTACCGATATCTGTAGTAACGATGGCATTTTCAGGCAACACTTTTGTCAATTCCAATAGGGCCCGACGCGGATTGATCGGGGTTCCATCGATCATCGCAAGATTCACCAATTCTTCTTCCCATTTTTGTTTTTCATTCGTAACTTCTACTATCCGCTCTTTTTCTTGTTTTAGGTTTGGTTTATTAGCCTTCAACCGTTTCAAGATCTCACGACTCGCTTCGCGGGCATCTCCGATGATCCCCACTTCCACAGGGTGCGTCCTAGCTATTTGCCTTGGGTTAATATCAATTTGGATGATTTGCGCATCTTTAGGGAAATAATCAATGTCATAGCATGGTAACGTTCCAAATACCGATAATCTTGTGCCTACCGCCAATATGACGTCCGCTTTCTTAAGTGTATTCATGGCAGCCTTTGAACCCATGTAACCTATTGGACCGACTGACAATGGATGATCAGCAGGAAAAGCATCATTATGCATATAGGAGACAGCTACCGGAGCTGTTAAATATTCTGCCATATTCTTAATTTCCTCAATGCCATCTGAATCAACAGTTCCCCTTCCGGAAATGATCACCGGATACTGTGCCTCGGCTAAAATTTCTGCCGCTCTATCCAAGGATTCAGAAGACCCGCAACCCCTTTCATCCACGCGATATTGATGTGGTTGAAGTATTTGATCTTCCACTTCACCATAGAAGTAATCACGCGGGATATCGAATAAAACCGGTCCTCTCTCGGCATAGGCAATTCGAAATGCTGTCCTAAGGCAATCAGCGACCCGGCCTGGGTGTGTCACTCTAACTGTTTCCTTCGTGATGGCCTTGAAGATGGAAACCTGATCACATTCTTGGAATCCATCCCATCCAACCGTTGGTGTACCAGCAGAAGGTGATATAACCACCATCGGAGTATGAGCTTGATTGGCCGCTGCAACAGAGGTGACCATATTCGTCATTCCAGGTCCGTTTTGCCCGATGACAACTCCTGCAACACCAGAGACACGACAATAGGCATCTTCCATATGTGCTGCACTTTGTTCATGGCGGACACCAATGAACCGGATGCCTGCAGTTGGCAATAAATCAAGCATATCCATGAAAGCAGATCCCAGAATTCCCGAGATATGTTTAACTCCCTCGGCCACTAATGTCTCAACGATGGCTTCACTTGGTGTCATTTTAACTTTCGTTCCTCTTAACATTTTTGTTTCGACCATAGCACATTCTCCTTAATTATAGTTATTTCTGATAATGACGTTGCGACGTCCGTACCAGTTATAAGATGTATAATACTACCATCGGATGAAACAGTCAATAAATAAATTGAATATTTTGAATTTATTTAAAATCTCTAACCAACATAGTCACTAACTCATGTATTAGATTCTTTTTTAACCAATAAATATATCCTTTTTTTCTGTCAATCTGTAGTTGATCCTATCGATGATCTCCAATAAATCACCTATTTCATCAATTACGAAATCGGCTCCTGCATTCCAAAAACGATTTTCTGCATGTTTCATCCGTTTTTGCAGATCGTATGGGTCCATTTGGTTGATTTCCGCTTCTGAAAGGCCAATTTCACTGCCGCCTTTCAATACGGCAACAGTCCACATTCCCGCAGAAATGCCTTCTTTGATGTCACTGATCGTATCACCGACTTTAACGATTTTGCTGAGTGGATACACTTGGAGATTCATCGCCGTCTTAAAGCACATCCAAGGGGCAGGCCTTCCTGCAGGCACTTCGTTAGACGCAACGATGGAATCTGGTTGATAGCCCCATTTTTCCGCCTCTTGTTCAACAATATCAATCATTTCACGAGTATACCCTGTCGTCGAACCGATTTTTATTCCTTGCTGCCTTAAACGGCTGACTAATTCAATTACGCCTGGTATTGGCTTGGCGTTTTTCTTGAGAACCTTAAAAAGCAAAGCCTCAAAGTCCATATATAATGATTTTAGATCTCTTTCGTCCGGTTCTTTCCCGAATTTAGCAATCCATAAATTGGAGATTCGTTTCATTTTCAGGAGTTCCATTATATGATCCATTTTCAATAAACCCATTGGTTCCCTTGCTTCCTTAATGGAAATATCTATTCCCCTTATCCTGAATATCTCGACAAATGCTTGGACCGGCGCAAAACAACCATAATCCACCGTCGTTCCTGCCCAATCAAAGATCACTGCCTGAACCTCTTTGCATTCTTTTGCACTTTCCAATCTAAGTTCCCCTCCTCATCCTTACCTCCTTTAAAATCACCAAACTAGCTAAAACTGTTATAACCCATAAATCCCCACCTGGTGATAACCTGGGTATAAAGATAATTCATTTCACTTCTTCCAAAAATAACTGTAGATCTTCTTTGGTAGCTTCAGAGAGTCTTTTCATTTTTTCAAGGTCCTTATCCGGATTCCCGGACTCCCCAATTAATGGGTAAAGGTTTTTCTCAATCCGTTCATACCAATCGGGGTATTGATCTTCCACTTGCTTTTCTATCGAATCCCATGTAGAACTGATCTCTTTTCCCATTTCTTGAATTTTCCCTGAGTCCGCCTCCGTACTTATTTCTGATTCCAATCCTTTTATGGATTGAATCACATCGCCGACACCTTTTTTAATAACCTCTGCATTTTGGGTTTCACCCGTATTTGAATCTGGATTTTTATTCATGACTGGACTTTTTTCTTGTTGAGCCTCGTCAGGTTCAGCTGAATTGTTGCAGCCTGACAGCAATATGGCTCCAAGGATAACCCCACTAGTCATTACACGGAAACCATTCAACATAATCCCTCCTTCATGATTTAAAAGACAGATGGCGCCAAGCACCTTTTGGCACTACTCTCTTTTTCTATGGGAATCATATTCTAGCTGATTAGTGATTGAAGAATTTTGTCTGAGGAGTTCCATAGAAGTAAACGAAGCATGACCTTAAAATGGTATAGAGCAAAAGCTATAATTTTTCAGAATTTGGGGAACCAGAAACAATATTTAATTCATTCTCCGTATACTTCGCCTTTTTTCGCCGAATGAAAAAGAATGAACAGATAACGATCAAGCTAAATAGCATGGTAAAGATAAACTGTGGACGCTGCGAATCGATAAATGCCATTAATATTAACACGGAAACCATGGAAATTATCGTTGCATAAGTCAAATAAGGGAATAACCACATTTTGATCTTGAAAATTCCGGGATTATCTTTCTCCATTCTCTTCCTTAATCGCAGATGGGAAACCGCAATGGCCAGATAAACAAGAATCCCGACTCCACCCGAGGAATTCACTAAAAAGAAAAAGATTTTATCAGGTGAAACATAACTGAAAATGGTGCTGATAAAGGCATATAAAGTCGAGCCGACTACAGCAAATATAGGGACACCGTTCTTGCTCACTTTTGAAAATAACTTTGGAGCGTCACCCTTTTGTGCAAGTGAAAATAACATGCGTGAACTCGTATATAATCCCGAATTCAAACAGGAAAGCAATGCAATGAGAATCACGATATTCATGATCAGGGCAGCAGAAGGGATTCCAATCATTTCAAGTACGGCAACAAATGGACTTTTCAGCAAAGAAGCCGAATTCCAGGGTAATAGCGTCACTAGTATTGCGATGGACCCAATATAGAAGATCAGGATTCGCCAAACCACACTATTCAATGCACTTCTAACTGACTTAACCGGATCGCTCGTCTCACCCGCGGCAATAGCTGGAATTTCCACTCCAACGAATGCATGAAAAACAATTGCGACTCCAACAAGCACAGAACTTAGTCCATTAGGAATAAAACCGCCGAAATTCAAAAGGTTGGAAGCGCCAGGTGGTTTTATCGTTGGAATAAACCCTAATATCACTGCCACACCCAGGCACAAAAATAGTATGATACTGATTATTTTAATGATTGAAAACCAGTATTCGAACTCACCAAACGATTTTACGGAAAAAATATTCGTCAGTTTCAATAGGACAATCAATGATAGACTTATGATCCAGACGGGAACGGAAGGAAGCCAGCTGTGTATGATTGCAGCTCCCGCTGTTGCTTCCAAAGCAATGACGATTACCCAAAAGAACCAATATAACCAACCTGTTGTAAAACCGGCCCATTCACCGATCCCCTCTCTTGCATACACGGCAAAAGATCCAGTATTGGGATTCACTGTGGCCATTTCCCCAAGCATCCTCATGACTAGAACAACGATCAAGCCTGCCAAAACATAGGATAATATCGCCCCGGGGCCCGTTTGACCAATAATGATACCACTACCTACGAATAAACCAGCGCCTATGACTCCACTTAAGGATATCATCGTTAAATGCCTTTGTTTCAGGCCTGGTTTCAGTTCTTCCTGTTGATGTTTCATACCCTCCACCAACTTTCAATATTTTGGGGAATCAACTAAAATAATCGCTACTTGCATGTAAAAACAAGGCTTTTTCAACTGCCTGTCCTTTACACTTTCACAAAGATAGTGGAAACTTGGAAACATGGCATTTTAAAAACAACACAGGAAATGACGCTATGAACTTATGATTCTATATCCTTATTCCCCCTTCCTTAAGGCTATTTTGTAATTCGAAGCGGATATAACATCACTACGTCATGATGTTAGTACCACTTTCTATGTGTATAATACACTCTGATTTTTTTAAAGTCAATTTAAAAATCAGAATATTTAGATAACAAAATGAAAATTTTAAAATAAGAAGATGCCCCTTAATACTGCAAAACCTCAAATATTTTTCATTTTACTTCTTTCACCTTGGAGGATTCGTCTAACACACTTTCCGTTGCTAATTTTACGGTATTCTGCTTCCTATCCAGCATTTTCTTTAGAAGGTATGAAAAAAGCAATGTAAACGCAATTCCCTTAACAATCGATGTATAACCGTAAACAAGAAGGCCCAATATCAGTACGATAAGATTAATAATCCTTATTGTCGCTGCAATATCTATTTTTTCATTTTTATGATGTAAAATTAAGGCGATCACGTCAAAGCCAACGGTGGAGGCATTTGCTGTTATACATAAATAATATCCTATCGCTATCAAAATGGACGAAATGATAATCACTAAAGCGATATTTATATCGAAATTAATATTCAATGAATAAAAAAAATTAAAAAAAACCATATAGCTAAGCGAACTTACAATCGACTTAATAAAGTATTCTTTCCCTAGAAAAACTAAACAAATGATCAACAGTAGTCCTGTTACGAAATTGGCTAGCATGGCAATGTTAAAACCCGATAATGCATTCAATAATAATGCCGAGCTAGTTACCCCGCCGTTAATAATTTCATTGGGAACGATTAAATAAGCATAGGCAAAGGTCATGGAAATGTTTCCTGCGATAATTTTCACTAAATCCTTCATAAACTTCTCACCATCCCGTTCGATATTTTGATACTGCTTTCCCCCCTAAATATATATTTATACTTGAACCATAAGATACACATTCTTCTCTTACAACCATTTATTCGAACCTTTTTACGTTCGATATTTTTGAATGATTGATGAAGAATGCTTATTTTGGTTCAAGTGATTACAATAATTCGCTAACCAGAATCCTCTCTCCTTCTAATAAATAAAATAAAACATCCCTCTTAAAACTTGAAGATGTTCATGTTTACTATATAAACATTTAAGCAATGCAGATTTTTTGTACAACTTAACGCTGTTCAGAAGCCTTTGAGTTTACCTGAATGAATAAGACATTCCAATAAATGATTTAAATCTCCAAAAGGTTATACAAGAAGAAGGCTATTTATAATGCTGCTTCAATAGACTTAGTCCGATATTAAACAACCAGACAAAATAAATAAGAAAAGCATTTATGTAAACAGGGAACGCAAACGCCCCCCTAATTATTCCTATCAATTATTATATTGCAATAAAAAAATTGAGGGATATTCCCCTCAACTTTTTAGTGTCCAATAACTATTTCCTAAGAAATGTTTCTTTCAATAGGTTGTGGATTAGCCATTTCATGTTACAGATAAGGCTGCCTCATCTTTCATTAGCCTTTTTCGGTAAACCATATTGGACAGCTGTACACTCACTTCATAAAGCACAAGCAAAGGGACAATAACCAAAATGTCCGAAATGATATCTGGAGGCGTAATCAGGATCGAGATGACAACCAGGACGAAATAAGAAATCTTACGAGACTTTTTCAACACTGTTGGATTGATGATTCCTAATCTGGTCAGGAACATGACCACAAGCGGCATCTCGAATAAAATCCCGAAAGGTAAGATCAAGTTAATCATGAACCGAAAATACTTTTCCGCTGTGAACATCATCTCGAACTGCCCGGCCGATAGGGAAGTGAGGAAACCCAGCACTATTGGAAACAACACAAAATATCCAAATGAGATACCAGTGATGAATAGAATGAAGAGCCCGGGTATGAACCGAAATGTAACTCTTCTCTCTTCCGGTTTCAACGCTGGAGCCACAAAGCGCCATAACTGATAGGCTGCTAGCGGAATCGTTGCAGCTATTGCACAAACCGCAGCGATAATCATGTATACCCATAGGATCTCACTTGGTCCGAGCACGGCAAGCTTTCCTTCCAAATCCTTAATGAGCAAATCATAAATATCCTGTACGAATATGAAACTCACTATGAAAAAAGCCAGAAAACCTATCAATGTTTTAATGATTCTGCTTCGGAGTTCCTCCATATGTTCAATAACGTGTAAATCCTTACTTTCCACCTTCACTCCTCCTTTTTAGACATTTTACTTGCACTATTGCAAATAGCATTCTCCCTCGAACTCTTCTCATGAAAAGAAGCAGGCGAGTCTTTCCGCCCGCTCTATCCCATTAAATTCATCCCTCTTTTTTAACAGCTCTTAACGCAGCTTTATTCTCATTTTCTTCCTCTTTATCTGAATCATTCACCAAACCTTTGGTTGCACTTTTGAATTCTGATAAAGTCCGGCCAAATGCACGGCCGATTTCCGGCAGCTTGGACGGTCCAAAAATAATCAGTGCAATCACGAGGACAATTACCAAACCGGGTATTCCTATATTTGAAAGCATTCTTATTCACTCCTCTGATATTCACATTTTTCTTCGCTATATTCTTATCAAGCATCATTATAGTTCCCTATCAATTAGTCACTTTCCCCTGATTTTTCATTCTTTGTTTTTCATGTGCGCGATTATGGGCTTGTGTCCGATCTTCCTCGACTTCGTTCGTTTTTTGTACACCTTCCATAACCGCTGCTGATGCAACCTTTCGCAGGCCTGTTTGATCCTTATCAAAAACAAAGGATGCTCTTGTTGATATGTCCGCACCTGGTTCTGTAACGAATGGGACTACACGGTAGTCAGCCTTCCATTGTTCTGGGGTTACTTTGCATCGGACATATCCTCGGTAATCATTAAAGAACTGTATATGTGGATTCTGACTTAGTATTTTATCAGTATCCGCACGCTTATCCGCTCCATTTCCACCAGATGTGATGGAAGTTCCGACAAACTCCACACCGAATATCTTTGAATTTGGATCATCGAAATCCGCCTTTAAATTGGCTGCCCAGCTTGCATGTACATCACCGGTCAACACGACCAGATTTTCCAGGTTGTTTCTTTTGATTACATCAATTAAACGATCGCGTGCAGCCGGGTAGCCATCCCAGGAATCCATGCTGAATTTGGGAGCGGTTGGTGTTCCATAATTCCTTTGTGCAAAGAAAATCTGCTGAGGCAGAACGTTCCACTCCGTATTTGATTTTGATAGATTGTCAGTTAGCCACTGTTCCTGCTCTGGGCCTAGCAATGTCCGTTTCGGATCAAGTGACTCAGGCGTTTGCGGGGAACTTCCATCGCCGTTTGCCTGATCATCCCGGTATTGACGGGAATCCAATACAAAGAAAGAGGCCAGATCGCCATATGTGAAATTTCTGTATAACCGCATATCCGCTCCCTTAGGCAAAGATGATTTACGAAGGGGCATATGCTCATAGTAAGCTTGATAGGCGGCGGCCCTTCTCTTGATGAATGCTTCTACCGATTGTCCTTTTTCCGGAATGACATTTGCATAATTGTTTTCAACTTCATGATCATCCCAAGTCACGACCCATGGGAAAGCTGCGTGTGCCGCTTTTAAATGGGTATCGGAGCGGTATTGTGCGTACCTATTTCGATAATCCTCAAGCGTGATGATCTCAGGACCACTATGTACACGGACATTACCTGAAGAAGAAACATATTCGTTTGGTCCATATTCATATATGTAATCGCCAAGGTGAAAGACAATATCCAGATCTTCTTTTGCCAAATGTTTATAGGCCGTATAATAACCATGCTCAAATTGCTGGCATGAAACAAACGCGAATGACAAGCTAGATACACTTGAACCTATTGGCGGAAGTGTTTTCGTTTTCCCAGTCTGACTTACTTCCCCTCCGCTTTTAAAACGGTAAAAATAGACCTTATCAGGTTTTAACCCGCTTACTTCCACATGAACGGAGTGGCCAAGTTCCGGCCTGGCTATTTCCTTGCCTTGCTGGACAATCTTTCTGAAATTCTCATCCTTTGCCACTTCCCATTTAACGGAAATGGCTTCTTTTGGCATTCCTCCGCCATTCAACGGATCAGGTGCCAACCTTGTCCATAAAACTACACTGTCCGAGAGCGGATCACCTGAAGCTACACCGAGAGTAAATGGATAATCACTGAATTTCGGGGCAGCATTCACTTCAATCCCGCCCATTGATTGGGCAAGGGCAAGACCTAATGAAAGTCCGGCAAGCTTACTTGCTCCCTGGATAAAGTTTCGGCGGTCCATATTCTTACCTAATTCGCTCCAATTCTTAATTAAATCATCCATTGCTCTTTCATTATTCATTGATCTTTCCCTCCTATTATTTGAATCTGGTTCAAGTATAGGAGGGCATTTTTAAAGGTGTATGAAGAAGTGTAAACCAATAAATTTCCAAATAGGATATTCCGAGCAGGACTAATGGTTCCCATTGAACACAAAAAGAGATTTGATTCACTCATACATTTACATAGACCTACAAACTTCAACACACAAAGACAATCTTTAGTCCTATTTCTCTTCATGAATCATTTATTTAATCGTTACAAATAACTTCCATGGGCTATTTTAACAATGAAAAACTTTTAATAAACTTATAGTATTTCATCTGTTTATGTAAGCCTAATGAAGTCTGCGGGAAAGTAGAATAAAAGCAAGATACAAAATCGGACTAATGAATGCCCAAATAATTAATAAGTAATCACTCACCTTTCATTTAAAAACACCCTAATTTATGTAATAATGGTTTCATAATAAAAAATGAAAGTACTTGAGGGATTCTGCATTGGAAAGTATGGAAGAATTACATGAAAAAATTGAGATATTGAGGAAAGAATTAATAACTATAGGAATGATATATGGTTTTACAGCCCCAACAACATTATATAAAAGCCAGGAACTAGATAAACTGTTGAATTTACTTAGGAAAAGAAAAAGAACCAAATGATTCAAAATATGTCTAATTCTACTAATAATTCTTGGGATCATTACAACTGCAAGAACTATCACCCAGAGTTATTTTGGAAATTATTTTTAATAATCACTGTGTGGTTCATGCAGCATTTTTCCTTTACTTAATCACCTTGAATTCTTTTCTTGGACTCGTGGACTAATTTTTCTGTAAAATTCAATGAAATGTTCATCCCTTCTTACATAATGCTTCTTAATCTAGTTTTCTACGTTATTTCGTGTAGAATTCGTCATGGGATTAGAACAAAAAGAAGTTATAATAAATAGAAAGATAACCAGACATCAAGGGGGGTGTACAATGGTTAGTAATGATAAAACCAAAGATATTTTAATGAAAGAGTTACAAGCGCTTAAACTCTCCCTTGAACATGAATTAAATCGTGTCACTCAAATAATAGATCATTTAAAACCAGATAAAGAAGATGTACCACCGTTAGAAGAGGTCACATTACATACTGAATTGTTGGACGATCAAGATATATTCTCTTTTGTTAAAGTACAATTGCAGAAAAAGATCTCTAAGCCGAGCTATGAGACATGGTTGAAAGACGTATACTTGTCTTCGATTGAAAATGACTAAATCACATTAGTTGCTTCTAATGAGTTCGCCAGAGATTGGCTGGAGGAAAGGTACGCAAAATTAATAAAATCCTTGCTTAAGGGGATCAATGGAAAGGATCATTCCATTCGGTTTATTGCGAAATAAGGCAACACTTAAACAACCAAACGAAGAATCTATAAAGGCTTCTTCGTTTGGTATAAAAAATAATAAAGTACATGTACTGTTCCTAAAGCTTTTGAGTCTTAGATAAGATTAAAGTAAATAGGCAGCCATGTGGCTGTTTTTTATCGCCCCGAAATGCCCCGATTTCTTAAGTCTAGAGTTTTCTATGCATTAATTTTCCTATATCTTAATGTCATATCAACTATTGTCAATAATAAAACAAACCATAAGATAGGATTTTTCAAGGAGATTCCTACAGTGGATTTCCCCCCCATAAATGTTAATACTCCTATTAGCACTAGAGTATAAAAAATAAATACTGCTTCTACAATTAATGAATTTTCACATTCTTTTTCAGTCTTTCGATTAAGGACAATATAGATAATCGCCACTGAGATAATTCCAATTGTCAGTGCAGTCTTAGGTATGTCATTGAAAACGATATGTGGGAAATAATCAAAAATCATTAGAAAAGAAAAGAATAATAAGATACCTATTTTCAATAATATTTTCAGTTTCATTTTATTCCCCTTTTCCTAGTATATTATTTCCCGAACCAGTAATTGCATTGGAAATATTGAACAGATTTAGGTGATGTATAATTACTTTTTTCATAATGAACTACTGTTGCATGATAATTTCTTTTCTTTTCTGCAGTGCTATAAGAACTTGATACCCAAGAACCCACATAAGTTGGACTAATTTTAGACCAGCTATTTAACTTTACAAAAAGCCAATTTAAAAATACGCTATCTGTTAATTTTTTAGGAATTTTTTTCATCATATATGCGAAAATTAGATTTTTAGCTTCATTTACACCAGTATTTTTGTAGGTTCTATAAATTGGAGGTATTTCTGTTTTTGTTGATCCACCTGAAATAGGAGCATAGGAAGTAATACCACCAACGATAGGTGTTCCAATACTCATAACTTCATTATACAAGTTTACAATCTCTTGTTCCGTTAAAATTATATTACTCATTATTTCTATACCTTTAAAAAAATAGGCATACTCTTTTAATTCTTGTTCTGTAGATGTCTCGGTGATAACTTCTTTACTTGCAAAGGAAGGAGCTACAAAAGAAAAGAAAATAATCAAAGATACTGAAAAAGCACACAATTTTTTCATATATTCAATTCCCCTTTTTATAGTTTTTTAATCTAACCATTGTTCCCTCAATTAAAGAAATAAAAAGTAATTCCCTCATGAAACATACACGTTTATGTAAAGAATCTTTGTAGAAGGTGAAGTCGAAACAGTTCCAGTAAATAGTTAAATATCAGAGAATAATACAATTTAAAAGCATTTTAAAATACGGCGTTTTCTTGAATGGGTATTAGTTACTATTCAAAATTAACATTTATATGACATTATATCTATATTTAATTCATATTTTTAAAAAAAATATAAAAATTGCAGACTTAAAGAACCATAAACTTAAAAATATCGATACTTATTTTATCAGTCGCATTTATTGACGCTAGCCTTTGTGGAAACTCTGAATCGCCAGCCAATTTATTAATTTACATATAAACGCTATCATAATATTTGTAATGCAATATCCCACGTTTCTTCAAACCTTTCATTCATAAAAAAAAGACCAAGCATTGCTTGATCTCAGTTTGTAGACAAAAGGTTGATTCTACATTAACTATGACCAGGGGAGAAATGTTAGCAATCAGATCAAGCATGCTTGGTCAACAGTGCTTGTACAATTTGAACGTTGCCTCCAGGAACTCGCTTTCTGCGGGCGGTCCGCCCTCAGCGCCTTTGCGCCTGCGGGTCTCCCCTGGACGAGCTTTTCCCGCAGGAGTCTCGGACACCCGCTCCAATCAACTTTGTTTTAACTTTTAGGTAGAACCCTTTTGCCTAAAGTCTTTATTGTTTTAAACTAGTTCCAAATTGAATGGATGCCTTTTTTATTGAATTTTTCTTTTATGTCCTGCATTTAATAAAAAACTATCTATCTCATCTAAATTTATGAATGGTGTGAATTTTAAATATCAACGATTTTTTAATTTGTCAGGGCCAACCTAATATTTCCGCTGTGTTAATAATTTTTACTATTTTTGTGACTGAAGTCCTTTCAATTCAGGGACAACATTGCTTACCTCCCTTCCAGTAACCGCTGCAACGAGGTTCTTCGCCGCAAGCATGGCCATATCAATTCGTGTTTGATGAGTAGCTGAACCTACATGCGGCAGGGTAACCACGTTCGGCATGGCTAAAAGCGGATTGTCAGGCGATACGGGTTCCTGTTCAAATACATCCAAACCGGCTGCAAGAATTTCCTTATTTTGCAGTGCTTCAATTAGGGCCTTTTCGTCCACCGTCTGACCGCGGGACGTATTGATAAAGATCCCGGATTTTTTCATCAGCGCGAATTGCTCGCGTCCCATAAGATGCCTCGTCTCCAGAGTATAAGGGACCATTAAAAGGACGAAATCGGATTCCCGTAAAAGGTGCTCTAAAGAGGAGTAGGTTGTCTTGAGCTTTTCCTCCACTTCAGATTTTCTTCGCCGATTATGATACAAAACTTCCATGTTAAAACCGAATTTTCCTCGTCTTGCAATGGATTCCCCAATTCTCCCCATACCGATGATGCCCAATGTTTTTCCATGAACATCAACGCCAAAGAGGGGTTCATCGCCTTTATTTCCCCACTTGCCATCCTTTACAAGCTTGTCCAGTTCCGGAATACGGCGGGCTGCTGAGAGCATTAAGGCTAAAGCTAAATCAGCCACGGTTTCATTGAGAACATCAGGTGTATTTGTACCGATTATGCATCTCTTTTTCATTGCCTCTAGATCAAAGTTGTTGTAGCCTACCGAGATATTGCTGACAGCCTTTAGACATGGTGCATGGTCCAGAAATTCATCATCTATTTTTTCTCCGCTGATGAGCAGTCCCTCCACATCGGAAATTTCCTTTAACAGCTGGCTTCTGGTGATTGGTTCAGGGCCGTTCCATTTTTCATACTGGCAATACTTCGAAATAAATGCCTCTACCTCGGCCGGTACTGGTCTTGCTATATACACTTTTGGCATCAATTTATGTCCTCCTCGGTTACCCTATTCTTGAATAGGATGTTTTACAATAAACCAATAACAGATTGCGGCGCATCCTGCGATTAAACCGCCAGATATAAAGGCAAGGGAGTAAGAACCAGTTGCATCCACTATCATGCCTGCCACAACAGGGGAAAAGGCTCCACCAAAATAACCGCCAAAATTCTGAATTGCACCTACGGAAGCAACCATGGAAGGAGGAGCAATGTCACCGGCAAGTGCCCACGCGCTGCCTGTAATGGCAGAAATAAAACAAAGAGCAAGGGTCAGTAATGTTAAGGTAATAGCTAGCCCTTTGGCAAGTGGAACTGCACATACAACGATAGCGGCCGAGATGGCACATATACTAATTAAGGCACGCTTTGCTTTAATAGGTGTAGTAATTCCCTTGTCAACCCATTTTTTAGTAAGATATCCTCCGAAAATATTGCCAAAGATTCCGCCAAGCCAAGGAATACCAGCATATATACCCATTTCTTTAAGTGAGACATGATGGACATCAAACAAATAAAGGGGAAGGAAGACAAGGAAAATGTTCCAGATCCAAATGGTACAGAAGAAGCCCAGAATCATCCCCCACACGCTTCGATATTTAAATAACGAACCCCATTTTATTTTTGATGATTGAATGCCTTGCTCCACTCCACCACCTTCCGACTTAATGTAATCAAATTCCTCCTTGGAAAGTTTTTGGCTTTTTTCAGGATTTTTATAAAAAATAACAAAACCGATCGCGAAGATGATGCCGATCACACCCGTTATATAAAACAGCGCTCTCCATCCAAAAGTCACCATGATGAAAACGAGAATTGGCGGTGCAATGGCTGGTCCCCATTTGGACGAAGAATCCCAAATTCCAGTTGCCAAGCCTCGTTCCTTTTTAGGAAACCAATACGAAGTGATCTTAGCCATCGTTGGAAAACACGGTGCTTCTCCCACTCCAAGTAAAATCCGTGCAGCAATAAATGAACTCATTTTATGAACGCCTCCGGTTAAAATGGTCGCACCGCTCCACCAAATAAGCGCAATTGTATACACCTTTTTGGTCCCAAACCGATCAATCAGCCAGCCGGAAGGAAGCTGCATTAATGCATAACTCCAAGAAAAAAAGGTCCCCAATAACCCGATTTCGGTCACGCTTAGTCCGAGATCCTTCATCATTTCGGGAGCTGCAATGGAGAGGTTGGCCCGATCTAGATAGTTGATTATTCCCCCAATCAATAACCAGATGACGACGGTCCAGCGAAATTTCCGTCCAATATTTAATGGTTTTTCTTGCTTTGTTTCCATTCTTGCTTCCATATCTTATCCCCCCTTGTTATATAAAACGCCATAAATGGCAGCGCTTCCAAAATGAGAAAAAGCCAAAGTTCACGCTTGGAGAATATGTATATACAAGGAGGTTATTGTTTTATAATATAAAACTCGGTTTTTGTATTATGACAAAAAATAAAAAGAAAATTCAATTTATTCTGTAAAGTATCGTATTATGAGGATGTGTGATTGTCAATCTTTATTCTTATTTTTAGGATTATATTCCTAGTAAACATTTTATGCCAAGTGGCGAAAAATTGATAGACCATTTTTTGAGAGTAAAATCATAACATACTTTAGCCCACGATCCATTTCCATCTCTGGCTTTGCTACCGGAAAGGCTTAGAGACGTTTTTTATTATTTTTCTATAAGATAAGCAAGCGCTCCTGATACATGCGGGACGTCCATAGAAGTATCTGATAAAGCAGTTTGTAGTTTACCAGATAAGTGGGACATTAATTGTTCGCTTGGCGCTGCTGAATTCACTTTTCTATTGGTATTATTAAATCTTAATGGAAGCCGGGATTGTTCCACTTCTTCCTGATAAGCACCCGGAATACTTATTTCAATTATTGTGGAGATTCCATCCCTTTGCACATTTACTACAGCTATATTTTTTAACAGTATTTTAAAAGAGGAAGGAAAGGCTTGCTCATCATCCGTTCCTCACAGTGACTTTGAGTTACTCTTACCTCCTCTCCTTTTAGGATCAAGGCATAGTTGTCTTGAGCTTAAAAATACGAAATCATAAAAAATTAACATGAGATATTATTTTAGAATTTTTTAAATGAATAAACGGAAATAAAAGAATAATATTAAACTATTGATCGTTAGTTCAATAAGAAAAAGAGCTGTTGTAACAGCTCCCAGACTGTAGACAAACTCGATGAAAATCGAGTTTGTCTATTTTTATGGCTTGTACAATTTGGACGTTGATTTCCA
>NZ_JBHZPG010000045.1:0-37612 GCF_042788005.1 Peribacillus sp. YIM B13472 | reverse complement strand
ATTTTTGTATACGTACTAGTAGCACACTAAATGGTTCTTCAATCCTGTCACAACCAGTTTCTTATACAGGGTATCTTCCTTAAGATCCACCAAAAAAAGCTCAGCCTGGTTGTATTGTTATCATCCATTATCGTCAAGGGGTTAATGGGTTAGACTCTATTTTTGAGTTTAGATTTTCGTAGTAGATGGTGGCGGCGAGGATGGCCGCCATAGAAGTTTCTTATGGAACTATCGGGGCAGGATAGTTTAATAAGACTTAGTTCTAGAAGCCATTTTTTTTTAGATTTTATTAACTCCAGGTATGTTAAAATAAATTAACAATATATGGATAAAGGAAGGAGAGGTTAGTTAATTGAATAAATACATAAAACCATTTTTAGTTTTTGAATGGATCACGGTATTAGGAGCATCAACAGTTGCGTACATACGTTGGGGTTTTCCACTTTATAGTTGTATAGGAATCGTTTTATTAGGTGTTATCCTTACTCTATACTTTTCAAAACGATACGAAAAGAAATCAATTAATAAATCACAATAAACATAGAATCGAAGGATCTCTGATTAGAAGATCCTCTGCTGTTTGAAAAAATGCCTATTCCTTAATGAACTAACGGGTGCAATAGTTCTTTAAAGAGCTGTGACGATCACTCTTATTCTTGTGGAGCTAACGGGGTAATTTTTAATATAGTAAGAATAATAGATAGTATAAAGGACCGGAAATTCACTATATTAAAGGTGGGAAATGACATGGCAAGAAAGTACCGATTATATCAAATTGATTCATTTACGAAAGAAAAATTATCAGGTAATCCTGCTGGTGTAATTACCAATGCAGATGGGTTATCTTCGGGTGAGATGCAGAGAATTGCTAGAGAGCTTAACAATTCGGAAACGGCATTTATATTTAAATCAGACAATAGCGAATCTGATGTACATATTCGTTTTTTTACGCCTACTCATGAGGTTCCAATCTGTGGACATGCGACGATTGCTGCCCACTATGCTCGTGCAGTTGAAAATAGTTTAAATACAGGTAAAGTTTATCAAAAAACTGGTGCCGGCATTTTACCAGTCGATGTAATTAATGAAGGTAATGATTACAAAATTATAATGACCCAGGGTAGTATAAGTTTTGATGCGGTGATTGATGGTCTAGCTTTAGAAAACATATTTACAGCTTTCAATATTAGTGAAAATGATTTATTAGAAGATTGTCCAGTACAAATCGTTTCTACCGGGCATTCCAAGGTGATGATTGGAATTAAAAATTCGGAACTTCTTCACCGATTAAACCCTAATATGGATTTACTAACAAAAGTCAGTGGATTAATTAATTGCAATGGTTTCTATGTGTTTACGATGAATGCTCCCGACTCCGAAATCTTAATTCATGGAAGAATGTTTGCTCCAGCAATTGGTATTAACGAAGACCCTGTTACAGGTAATGCGAACGGCCCTTTAGGTGCATACTTAATACACCATGGACTTGTCAAACATGATAATACTTTATTTAGTTTTAAAGCAGTGCAGGGCGAAGCTATAAACCGGGCGGGTGTCATTGATGTTCAAGTGAAAATTTGTCATCAGGAACCAGAGGAAGTAAGGATTGCGGGAAATGCTGTAATCGTATTTAAGTCCGAGTTATTACTGGAATAGCCATTCAATGTGCATTAGCTTAACCTGGACCATATAAATATTATTGTAGCGTATTTAGATTTTGTGCCCTTAATAACCTTACAACTACCTCGAGGTTGAGTGAATAATTCCTTGTTACAAATACTATTAGTTTTCTTCTTTCAATAAGGAAGGTTGTGTTGAGGCAGCCTTTTTCTTATGGCACTAACGGGGCAGGTTAGTTGAATAAGGAATTGAAGAAAAAAAGAGAATAGGTACTGTCAGTTAAAATGATTTTTATAGAAAGAAGGATTAAAATGGCATATTGCAAAGTTCGTCAAGCTGAAATATATTATGAAGATTTAGGGGAAGGTATACCAATTTTAATGATACACGGTTATTCTCCGGACCATCGATTAATGAGTGGTTGTATGGAACCTATATTTACTAAGAGGGAGGGGTGGCGACGTATTTATATTGACCTACCTGGAATGGGATTAACAAAAGAATATAACGAAATAAGCAGTTCTGATGAAATGTTGTATGCTGTTTTAGATTTTATTCAAGCTGTAATTCCTAACCAAGAGTACGTAATTGCTGGGGAATCTTACGGTGGCTATATAGCTAGGGGCATTATTGAAAAGCATCAAGAACAAATACTCGGTGCAGCATTTATATGCCCTCTTATTATTCCTCTTCCAGCAAATAGAACAGTTGAGAAACATAAAATAATGAGAACGGATGAAAAGTTTATTGAAAATTTATCAAAGGGTGAATTAGAAGATTTTAGGAATAACAACATTGTACTTGATGAGTACACATGGTTAAGGTACAACAAAGAAATTCTAAGTGGTTGTAAAATTGGAGATGAAAAGTTTCTAAATAAGGTTAAGAATAAATATGAGTTTTCTTTTAAGATTGACCAGTCTGATTTTATTAAACCCAGTGTATTCCTATTAGGAAGACAAGACTCTTCGGTTGGATATAAAGATGCTCTTGACATAGTAAACAAATATCCACGAGGGACATTTGCTGTATTGGATATAGCAGGTCACAATTTACAAATTGAACAACCGCAACTTTTTAGCACTCTATTAAATGAATGGTTGGATAGAATTGAAGAGTTCCAAAACTAATAATTAACGCAGTAAGTGAAGTTTGTGAAATATTGTACTTAAACTAACGGGTGCTTTACTTCATTATCAGGAGCTAATCAGTCTTTATAATCGATCTTTTCATCCTTCTTCTTTTTTTCAAACTTTAAATCTCCCCATAGCCAGAAAAATCCTGTAATAGCCAATGGAGCGATAATAGATCGGATAAGTAAGAACTCCCAGTCAATGGCTTTCTTGTCAATGTAGTAATCATACGTAGAAAACAATATTATTGAAAGAATCATTACTAAAAGAGTGGTTATTAACCACCTTTTTCTTGTTATGTGTATCATCTACAATATTCAACTCCTTAACATTTCCACTTTATCATATTATCCACCATTTACTAACAGGTGCGTTAGCTGAAGATCGGAGCTGTCTTTAAGGCAGCTCTTTTCTTATGGCACTAACGGGGCAGTTTAGTTCAATAAGGAATACTAATATTAGATCTAACGAGGAACTTATTTTAAGGTAAAAATCATGGGCTTGGAGCATGGTTTTTACCTTATTTCTTAGACAACTGATATAAACATCAGTTCTATAATAAAAAAAAAGATCTCTAATCTAAACTTTTAGAGATTTTTTTAATACAAAAACACAACTTTTATTTAGTTATTACGTCTTGGTATTGAACATTTAAGAAAAGGAGGGGTGGAGACTTGTCGGAGTACAGAAAATTAGAAATTGCAGATTGGTATAACCAACATAGTAAATCCATTTTAAGCTTTATTTTATTGATGGTTAAGGATTATCACAGGCAGAGGATTTGACCCACGATACCTTTGTAAAAGCGTACTTATATCATAATTCATTTAATCAGCATTCCAGTGAAAGAACATGGCTATTCAGTATCGCTCACAACTTAACGGTGGATTTTTTAAGAAAACGTAAACCTAGCAGGTTCTTTAAAGAAGTATTTCTTTTTCAAAAGGATAATAACTCATTGCCTGAAGAAATGATTCGAATAAAAGAGGAATCATCTGAACTATATAAGGCGTTAGGGGAAATCAAAGATACATATCGAAAGGTGATCGTTTTAAGAAAAATCAAAGGTTTTTCTATTGAGGATACAGCAAAGATATTGAGTTGGTCTGAGAGTAAAGTTAAATCGACTCTTTTTATTATTTTTAAATGTGCTAAGTCTTATAAAATTGATTGAGTTGAGATTGTATTAGAAGTACGGGATAAAGTTGAACCAAGTGAAAAAAATAAAGAATTAGAGAAACTTACAGATGAACTACTTACAATAACGCAAGAGGTTGTAGAAGAAAAGGGTTATACCATTATAGCTAGTGGAGTATCTATGAACCCCAAAAAGGTTTCCATTAAAGTGGGGATTGAAGGAACGGAGCCACATTACAAAGAAGTGAAGAATCAAATAGAAAAACATGTACATGATGTAATATATGCAAAAAAGCATGAGAAGTTTGAAGTTGAAGTCAAAAGAGAAAGTGAAGACGAAATTAAGGGTCAGAATTGGCAGCCTATTTTTACAGCAGTCATGGAAGAAACACATAAAAAGTTTAAAGAAACAAATGGTTTTGCCTACTCCTTTCATCCAAAACCTCTTGAAATCATTTTAAAGACTTCATTATCCAAAGGAGAGGAGACTAAAGAGCAAGCTAAAAGAATTGAAGAGTATGCAAGACAGGTAGTTGAAATAAAAAGGAAGGAATTATCCGTTGAAGCAATACCTTATAAAATCATTATACGTGATAAAGATTTTATAAGGTATTGTATGAGAAGTTTCACAATTAAAATATAGTGCTTCTTCAACTAACAGGTACTTTACTTCTCTATGGGGCTGGAAACAGCTCCATTTCTTATGGAACTAAAGGGGAAGGATAGTTCCATAAGAAAATCAATATAAAGAGGATTATTATGTTCGGGACAATTTTTTATAATTGAAAAGGCGACACGAAAACCCTGTATTATTAATTCAGGATATTGGTGTCGGCAATAAACTGATGCATGTTTTACAAGATTTATTGAATTTTTGAATTAGCCACGATACTGTTTTAGGATTTCTAATCCTATTTTTAACTCATCAAATGAGTTTGTAGAAGAAAGTGCAATACGCAAATACTTATCAGGGGGGGTCTGCCCGCTGAGAAAACGATCAGAATGAAAAACGCGAATACCTTGCCTTTTCAAATTCGTTTCCATCTGTAACGCATCGTTATGCCCTTGAATAGGAAGCCAACGATAAAAACTAAGTGGATGTCCAATATTCTTTCTTAAAGGAAAATATTCTGAATATATATCATTTGCAGACTGTGCAAGATGTTTCTTTTGAGAAACAATTTCATGAGCCTTCCCTGTTAAGATAAGCTCTGTAATAATCTCTGCATCAAAAGAAGAGGTTTTTATATTGATGTTAAAAATAGCCTGCAAAATCTTCTCACGTAAGGCATCCCCATAGACCATATAGGCAACTCTTAATCCAGAACATATTGACTTAGAGGTGCCACAAATATAAACGCTCTGTTCTGGAAGCAAATGGAACATTGGTTGCTGGTAATCGGAGATAATACCTGCCGTCAGAAATGCATGAATATCATCCTCAATCAAAATTAAACGATGCTTACGGATGACCGCAGCTAATTCTTGCTTTCGAAAATTTGAAATCATAACTGTGGTTGGATTGTTGCAAGAGGGCATCAGAAAAACGCCGTGAATATTTGTTTGCAAACACTGCTTTTCAAGTTCGTCTGGGAGCATTCCAAACTGGTCTCCGGGAATGGGCACTAACTGAATATGAAACATTTTTGCCAACTCGATAAAGTTTGAATAAGTGTATAAGTCAGTTGCAATGCGATTACCAGGCTCAAACAACGCAGTCAATGCAATTGCCAACGCATTTTGCGCGCCGGAAACAATCGCTATATGTTCTTGGTCTGCTTGAATACCGAAAGATTTCATCCAGTTTAGCCCTGCAGTCTTTTGATGTGGAATACCGGTCGGATCATTGTAATTCAGTAGCTGCTCCAAATAGTTTTTATCCACAACCTTTTGGATAACCTCTGCTACAATTCCATTAGATTGCTCAAAAGAGGCAACTAAACCAAAATCAATACTGTTTGTGATTTTATCATTGGAAATGGTAATAGAACGAGTAGCATTAGGAGCGACAAAGGTTCCACTTCCGGTGACTGCATAAATCAATCCTTTTACCTCGCATACCTTATAGGCACGGGTAATAGTGGTAAAGTTTAAGTCAAGAAAATCTGCTAATTCTCGTTGAGGGGGTAACTTTGTCCCAGGTGCTAAAAAGCCATTAATAATATCCTGTTCAAGTAGTGACGCAATTGAATAATAAAAAGGACGCTTTAATGCTTTCTTATCAGGTTTCCAAGACATTGGATAATTATCAAATGAATTTACTGGCATACTACACCTCTAATATCGTATTCCATACAATAATATCATTTATTGTATGGAATTAATAATGGAATTGTATAATTTGAAAAGTCTACTCTAAGAGATTCCGTTTAATATTAGGGAATAGAACATCTATCAGCCCCCTCATTCCATCAAAATGGGGGAATTTTATTTTATATAAAGATAATTGTAATGGATACAATTATCTTATTTGTTGTATGGATTTCGTATGTTAAATTAAAATAAAGTTAGCAATTCAGGATGTGAATCATATGAAAAAAAGAAATCAAATATGGATGGCATTTCGTTCGGTTTTTCCATATACTGTCCCCATTTTTGCAGGGTTTTTATTTTTGGGAATCGCTTATGGAATCTATATGAATTCATTAGGTTTCAGTGCAATTTACCCAATCTTGATAAGTCTAACAATATTTGCAGGTTCAATGGAATTTATGCCCTGCTTCACTTTTGGAAGGAAAAGATGCTCCTCTCTGTAGAAGGTGGAACGATTGTCTACATGATTTTGATGCAATTGTTTTTTTTAATTTCATTGATAATATTAGAGTTTCTATCTCCTCTCACCATAGGTATAAGGAATGATGAGAGGAGTTTACTACTGGACTTAAGGGGTGGTGAAGAAGGTAGAAAGTGCAAAAAAAACTATATATTAAATATTGAGGCAGGAGGAAGACAGATGAAAGCTATTAAAATGTCAAATTTTGGTGGACCTGAAGTCTTGAAATACACAGAAGTAGATGAACCTATTCCAGCTACAAATGAAGTACGTGTTAGACTGTTTGCTGCGGGTGTCAACCCCAATGAAACGTATATTCGTACTGGTACGTATTCTTTTTATATTCCTGAGTTGCCGTACACACCCGGGTTTGATGGATCTGGAGTTATAGATGCAATAGGCGAGGGGGTAAAGCATCTCAAAATAGGAGACCGCGTTTTTGTAGCTGCATTGCTTGCAAAGCGGAATACCGGAACATATGCACAAAAGGTAGTTTGTGATGCGAATGTTGTCCATAGATTGCCTGAGTCAATATCATATCAGAAAGGTGCATCTCTCGGTATTCCAGCATTAACTGCTTATCGTGCATTGTTTCACAGAGCGAAGATCAAACCAGGTGAGACAGTTTTGATCCACGGAGCAAGTGGTGGCGTTGGTTTGTTGGCAGTTCAGATGGCCAAAGGAATCGGAGCGAAGGTGATTGGAACTGCAAGCACAGAAGAGGGGAAGTCTTTGGTGAAAGCTTCAGGAGCCACACATGTACTTGATCACATAACGGAGGATTCCATCAATAAAATAATTTCTTTGACAAATGATAAAGGACCAAAGGTCATCATTGAGTTCTTGGCAAATGTGAATTTAGAGACTGATCTGAAGATAATAGCACCATATGGTCGTATCGTTGTAGTTGGTAACCGGGGCAGCCTGGAAATCAATCCGAGATTGGCGATGAATAAAGAAGCAGATATCTTAGGGTTGGCTCTTTGGAATGCAATACCCGATGAGTACAATGAGAGTTTACTTGCTGTTGAGGCTTTCCTGGAATCCGGTATTTTAAATCCGGAAATCGGAGATGAATTAACCTTAGAGGATGCTGGAAAAGCGCATGAACAAATATTAAGTAAAAAAGCACATGGAAAAATAGTACTTTCCATCGATTAAAGTAAGATAAAAAATCTTAAATGGTTTGCTTGTTGCTCTGAATTAATCTTTGATAAAAAATGTCGGCCGATCCAGCATTTAACGGAAAACAAATAGAATCCATTTTAAAAAAATATTTCATCGCTGATATTCTTATTGATTGAAAATAAACACAAAACGAAAAGAGGTTTTAATATTTTGAGAGCTGAACAAAGAATTAAAGAATTAGGCATTACTTTGCAACGATAATGGCAAAACACTTCTTCCGGAATATATGATTGAAATACCAACGCCTAATTCCGATTATCAAGAAATTGCTACTTTACTTAAAAAACAAGGTGCACCCAATGAGTGTTATGTAATTGAACGAAGAAATTGATGGTAAAAAAATATCCTTAAATGAAGCCTTAAAGAAAGTATTGAAGGTTCACTTGCTTACTTTGAAGCAGAACAAGAGGTTGGTTCACCTCCAAGATTTTTACTGAAAAGGTAAATATAATGGCTACTTCTTTTTAAGCTCAGGTGCTTTACTTCAATAAGGGAGTTGCTATGGCGGCTCTTTTTCTTATGGAGCTAAAGGGGCAGGGTAGCAAGATTGTGAAGTATTGTTCTTAAACTAACGGGTGCTTTAGTTGATTAAGGAACACAAAACTGACCAATCTTTTTTACAAAAGAATAATCCAATTAAATAGTATAAGGGCATGTTTTGATTCATCTTTTTTCAAAACATGCCCTTTCTATTTATTCATTCACCTTATTAATATACATTTTTTTCTAAATGAACACTTGAACATTTCATTCACATCTATTAAACTAGTAGTTGGTTGTTAGAAAACACCAATTTAGGAAAAATTTAGTTATTTTCTATTTTTCAACTGAAAAATACTGAATTTGATCCTTTTTTGGCGAGAGAATTACATATCTACTAAATGGATATTGGAGGTTTTTGTTCTTACCAAATTATTATCATGCAAACAAAAAAACTGAGGGAGATTAGAGAATGAGAATACTAAAAAAGATAATAGGTATATGCGGAACTGTAGGATTATTATTTGGGGGGACAACAACAGTTGTTGCCACTTCTACGAATACTCCTCAAGTTGTTAAACATGAGAAAAAGGTAGAAGGAAACATACAAGAGGAGATTATAAAAGTAGATAGTAGCGAAGTTAAAAAAAGGAAAATACTTACTTATTTTAATAATAACAAACCAAAGAAGTATAAAGAAAATGAGGTTATCGTAAAATTTAAAAAGAATTACTCCATAAAAAGTCTAGGATCCCTGAGCACTACTTTAGGTTTAACAAATGCAAAAGAATTGAATAAAGAAGGAACACATGTAATAAAATTTTCCAAAAATAAAAAGATGGCAGATGTGTTAAAAGAATTTAACGCTTCTTCTAATGTTGAGTATGTAGAGCCAAACTATGTATATCAACCGACAGCAGTTACAGATCCCCTATATAACGAACTATGGGGACTTAAAAATACTGGACAGGAAATATTAGGGCAAGTTGGTAAAAAAGGTATTGATATAAGTGCGGAAGCAGCATGGGCTAATACAAAGGGCAGTTCCTCTCTTGTTATTGGAGTGATTGATACAGGAATCGAAATTAATCACCCAGAATTAAAAGATAAAATTTGGGTAAACACTGAAGAAATTCCTAACGATGGGATCGATAATGATAAAAATGGATATATAGACGATGTAAACGGCTGGAATTTTTATGATAAAAATAATAGATTGTTCATTCGAGGAGAGGAAGACTTCCACGGAACTCATGTTGCAGGAACAATAGCGGCAAAAGCAAATAAAATTGGAGTTACCGGTATTGCTCCAAATGTAAAAATTATGCCTCTCAAGTTTATCGGACCATATGGAGGGTACGAATCTGATGCGATCGCTGCCATTGAATATGCTAAGGTAAAAGGTGTAAAGATTTTGAATAACTCATGGGGTGGAGGAGAAAATTCACAAGCATTAAAGGATGCTATTAAAAACTCAGGTACCTTATTTATAGCTGCGGCAGGTAACTCTGCAGAGAACTCGGATACAAGTCCAATGTATCCAGCTGCTTATGATTTGCCTAATATTCTTTCTGTAGCCTCTATTAACAATACAGGAAATCTTTCATACTTTTCTAACTACGGTGCAAAAAGCGTAGATGTTGCTGCTCCTGGTGAAGGTATTTTAAGTACAACCCCAAGTGTGGAAGGCGACTATTCTACGGCTTATGAATATCTTGATGGAACATCCATGGCTACCCCGCATGTTACAGGAGTAGCAGCGTTAGTAAAAAGCGCACATTCATCATATACTCCCGTTCAAATCAAGAATGCTATCTTGAGAACCACTACGAAGCTGTCTTCATTAACAGGAAAAGTTGTTACGGGAGGACTTGTGAATGCAGGGAAAGCAGTTAATTTCGAGGTAGATTCTGATATTCCAGGTATTACTTGGAAAGGAGGAAGTATCAGTACTTCACTTGATGCAAGTAAAGATAAAAATGATGTATATTCTATTAAACTATTAAAAGGGGAAAAGGTGAAGGCTACACTAACTGGTGATTCCGGGACGGACTTTGATTTATATTTGTATAACGACACTACAAAGACTGTAAATTCGAGCAACGGCATTGTAGCACATTCAGAAATTATAAATTCATCCAAGGAGTCCTTTACTTTTACAGCTCCTAAAACAGGCACATATTATTTGAATGCCCACGCTTTTAGTGGAGCTGGAAAATACACTCTTTCTGTTACAGAAGGCATTGGAGCAGGAACATATGAAAATACGAGTAAATATTTTGGATATGGAGGAACATGGAATAAAATATCCGATGGAAGTGCGTCGGCAAGCTCATACACAAGTACAAACCAAACCGGTTCAACTGTGAAAATTGTGTTTAATGGTACAGGAATATCCTATAAAGCTATAAAAAATGAAAAACAAGGAATTGTAAAAGTGACATTGGACGGAAAATCTGCAAATTATAGCTTGCATGCTGCTACTCCTAAGTATAAAGAAGAAATCTTCAGTAAAACAGGACTAACTGCAGGTAAGCACGTATTATCTATTGAATGGACTGGTCAGGCAGATCCTGTTGCCCGTAAAACTTCTACGGAGGTAAATGTTGATTCCATCTCAGTTTTAAAATAGCTGTTATATATAGTATACCCTTAGCTTCATCCGTAAAGAGGATGAAGCTAAGGGTTTTTGTGGTCGGGAAAGTGGGGGAAAGGTTCCCATAATCTAAAATTACGTTCTTCCATCTCTCTCGATTTTTTAGAGTAGCTGGATGTCACTGATAAGAACTACTACGAGCAAGATGCAATATTAACCATAATCTTTTCATTAATTGTCTGTTTAATGGATAAAACACTATTTAGACCATGTTGAAATATCAGGTGCGTTAGCATAAGATCGGAGCTGTCTTTAAGGCAGCTTTTTCGTGCGCCCGGCATGGATGCAATCTATAGGGTGAAAGTCCCGAACCATGAAGGCAGTAGTAGTGGTTAGCTTAATGCAAGGGTGTCCACGGTGACGTGGAATCTGAAGGAAGCAAGCGGCAAACCTCCGGTCTGAGGAACACGAACTTCATATAAGGCTAGGTATCATTGGATGAGTTTGCGAAACAAAACAAAGCCCTTACTGCCGAAGGTGGTACAGAGTAAATGAAGCAGATAGATGGAGGGAAAGATTGCACTCTTACCCGGGGAGGTCTGATGACAGCCAAGTACACTTGGTAACCTGTCCAGTGATGGACAGCTGAATCATCAGAAGTCAGCAGAGGTCATAGTACTTGTCTAATCGAGAAGATAAGGAAGGACCGAACAGATTAAGGAGGATGCATACTAGGCGTTCGTTATCTGCGAAGAAGCAAACAATTCCTAACGGAACTTATTTGAAGGAAGAAGTGGTGAATACACGGGGAACTTCAAAAGGGTGGAGCAGATAAAGGCACAAATAGACCATTTATCCACGCAGGGAAAGGATATCAACGATGTTAATGGAACAGATACTAGAGAGGGAAAACTTAATACAGGCATTGAAGCGTGTAGAAAGAAATAAGGGAAGCCATGGTGTAGATGGAATGCCGGTTCAAAACCTGAGACCGCACCTCGCAACCGAATGGTACAACATGAAAACTGCCCTTTTACAGGGTACCTATCAACCGCAGCCCGTCCGTCGTATCGAAATCCCGAAACCAAACGGCGGAGTTCGGCTATTGGGTATTCCTACCGTTCTAGACCGTTTCATTCAACTAGCCATTGCCCAAATATTGACCAAGATATATGACTCAACCTTTTCGGAGAATAGCTATGGATTTCTCCCTAACAAACAAGGGCACCAGGCGGTTCGAAAGGCAAAGTCCTATATAACCGAAGGTTATACATGGGTAGTGGATATGGACTTGGAGAAGTTCTTCGATAAAGTGAATCATGACAAGCTCATGGGAATGTTAGAGCGGAAAATTGAAAATAAACGAGTTCTAAAACTAATTCGTAAATTCCTTCAAACAGGCATTATGATAGGGGGACTTTTTCATAAAAGTAAGGAGGTCCGTTAAGTCCTTTATTATCTAATATCATGTTAGACGATTTAGGTAAAGAACTAGAGAAACGCAATCTTCGATTCGTAAGGTATGAGGATGACAGTACTATCTTTGTGAAGACACGAAAAGCCGCCAAACGTGCAATGGGAAATATCTCAAGCTTCATTGAAAATAAACTGAAGCTAAAGGTCAACTACGAGAAGTCGAAGTAAGATCGCCCTTGGAACAGAACGTTTCTCGGTTTTAGTTTCACGAAATCAAAGAAGAACCCGAAGGTTCTACTGGCTAAACAAACGGTGAAGAGAGTAAAGAAACGAATCAGGGAAATGACCTCGAGAAAATTACCGATACCCATGAAACTCCGAATAAATAAGTTCAAGCAATACCTTAGAGGTTGGATGGGGTATTTCGCCCTCATTGATACTCCGAACGTATTGAAGAATTTAGATTCATGGATTCGAAGAAGACTCAGGATGTGCCTATGGAAGCAATGGAAATTGCCAAGAACGAGGGTGAGGAAACTCAAAGGATTAGGCGTCCCATTTGAAAAAGCATATGAATGGGGAAATAGCAGAAAGGGTTATTGGCGCATAGCGCATAGTCCTATTCTAGACAAGACCCTTAATAATGTTTATTGGCTCCATCATGGGTTAGTAAATCTATATGAACGATATACAAAACTACGTCAGACTTAAACTGAACCGCCGTATACCGAACGGTACGTACGGTGGTGTGAGAGGTCGGAGGCTAGGCGCCTCCTCCTACTCGATTTATGGAACTAAGGGGCAGGTTAGTTGCATAAGAACTGGTATAATTTAGAGAAAAGTAGAGTGTAGAAACGAGGAGTAATTGCTTATTTCAGTGTGTCAAAATAGCAAAAAAAGACCTCAAATAGTAGAGGTCATTTCATATTTTGTCTTATATTTTCTGGAATCATAACTACTTCCGTTTTTAAATCAACAGGTTTGAATGTTTCATCAATACATTCTTTCCAATACTCTAAATGCTTCTTATCTATCCAGTGGTCTGATTCCTGGACTTCTTGTCCGCCTTGCCCCTGGACAGAGTACCAATATAAAAACTCATCACCATTTAGACGTTCTCTAAATATAGTTTCAACATACATTTTTTCGGCTTCAAGGGTTATCAGCACATCATTCATATTTTCGTTTAGAAACTTTAACCATTCATCTACCCGTTCCGATTTACCTTCCTTAATTCTAAATCTTGTTAGTTCTACATTCATATTTCTCCCCCATTTAATTAGTTATCTTGCTTACATTACATATTTTAGCAGGTTTTAACTCAACAGGTGAAATAAGGGAGTTACTTTGGCGCATCTTTGTCTTATGGAACTATCGGGGCAGCATTCCTGTATTAACTGAAATACTAAAAAGTATGTGAAGAAATCTACTTAAACTAACGGGTGCGTTAGTTCAACAAGGAGTATAAAAAAAGCCTGTATCAATGATTACTAGGTAATCTAAGATACAGGCTTTATATTGGGGTAACTAATTGTTCTTATATATATTTAACTAAAAGGGACTTATTTTTTAATAATTTCGCAGATGATAAGGAGTTTCAAGCGTTATTTAGTGATAAAGAATACTATTATAATGAACTTATGGGTGTATTTCTTGGTAATGTTAAAACTAATCAGGAAGTATACGAAATGTTTCGTAATTGGGTTGATGGAGTGCTATACCCATTTGAGAAGAGAGCTAAATAGAAAAGAAAGGATTTTTTCTCTCTTAATGGTTAGTCCTATTATCATTGTATAAATGTAACCTCTTTACTAATTTCCATATTTCACACCTCCTCCTTGGAAGTGAATGCGTTTACATTTAAATTTGCAATGATAACGTTGTAAAATTTTCCTGTTTAAATAATCAACTATATTCACCTCTTAATTTACTAAACATATTGGTGTATAATAAATAAATCCATATAAAGACGGAGATGAATGCTTTGGTTACAATTACTGATATCGCGAAGCTTGCCGGAGTTGCTAAGAGTACAGTTTCACGTTATCTAAATAATGGTTCTGTTAGTGAGGCAACGAAAAATAAAATCGAACGTGTGATAAATGAAACCAGCTATGCTCCTAATGCCTTCGCTCAAAGTTTAAAAGCAAAGAAAACTAATATAATCGGTACCATCGTACCGAGACTTGATTCGTATGCTTCTTCTCATACGTTAATTGGCATTGATGAACAATTAAGAGAACTAAATTATCAAATGCTGATCTCAAATACCGGTCAGGATTTAGATCGGGAAATTGAAAATATTTACACACTGGCTAAGCAAAAGGTTGCGGGAATGATTTTGCTTCCATCCCAAGTTACAGACGCCCATTTAGAGGCCTTCAAAGAGCTGCACTTGCCCGTTTTACTGGTTGGTCAGCAGCATGAAACAATTCACAGCATCATACACAATGATTATGAAGCAGCATATGATCTCGGAAAACATGTGCTGGAAAAAGGTCACCGTAAGATTGCTTTTTTGGGCGTAACAGGAAAAGATATTGCTGTAGGAGTCATGCGAAAAAAAGGATTTCAGCGGGCGATAGATGAAAAATCAGACTGTGAAGTAAGGTATTATGAAACAAGCTTCAGCATAACAGATGCATTAATCAATGTCCCCTTTATTATTAAGGATTTCACTCCCACTATTATCGTATGTGCAACTGATAATATAGCGATTGGTGCTTTGAAAGCAGCTTATTTAAGAGGTTTAAAAATCCCAGAAGACTTGTCGATCACTGGATTTGGAGGTTATGAAGTAACAGAGATGATACACCCAGGCATAACTACAGCGAAATTTTACTACAAAGAAGCAGGACAAATGGCAGCTAAAAGTATCGTGAAGCTTGTTAACGGGGAAGAATTACCAAAATTATCTCTATCAAAATTTAAAATTATTGAAAGAGAAAGCGTTGACAATCGTTTACTACACCGATTATAATCAAAATGAAATCGGTTACCAAATTTTCCCCTTCTAAAATGTAACCGGTTTCTGTGAATCAACTTGTTGATATTATATTTTTTTGGTTTATGCTGGAACCGGTTCCGTTGCTTGATATATTCATATATTTTTTTGAATTTAAACGGAACCGGTTCCAAGCCAGCGTTTATAAACGTTTAAAAGGAGGATCATTATGAATTATAAAGAAGTATCCCAGGAAATATTGGAGGCAATCGGCGGGAAAGAAAATGTGGCAGCTGCAGCACACTGTGCGACTCGGCTCCGCTTAGCTTTACATGATGAAGATAAAGTCGATCAAGCAAAACTAGATGAGATGGATGCAGTAAAGGGAACATATTCAACTGGAGGACAATACCAGATTATTATCGGTGCGGGAACTGTTAATGAAGTATACAAAGAGTTTTCAAAGCTAACTGGACTTACTGAAATGTCGACGAAAGATGTAAAAGATGCTGGTTCGAAGAAAATGAATCCGCTTCAGCGCTTTGTAAAAATGCTTTCTGATATTTTTGTTCCTATTATTCCTGCAATTGTTGCCGGCGGTCTATTGATGGGGATTAACAACTTGCTCACAGCACCTGACTTATTTATCGCAGGGCAATCCATTGTCGAAGCTAACCCGGGATTCGCAGATTTAGCAGCTCTAATTAATACATTTGCCAACGCAGCATTCGTATTCCTTCCAATCTTAATCGGTTTCTCTGCCACACAGCGGTTTGGCGGAAATCCTTATCTGGGTGCTACACTTGGAATGCTAATGGTTCACCCTGACTTATTGAATGGTTGGGGATACGGAGGAGCCTTAGTAAGCGGTGAAATTCAGGTCTGGAATATTCTCGGATTTGAAATTGAAAAAATCGGATATCAAGGCACTGTGTTGCCGGTACTTGTTGCTTCCTTTATTTTAGCAAAAATAGAAACGTATTTGCGGAAAGTCATTCCTTCCGCACTAGACAATATTCTAACACCATTATTGACAATTTTTATTACTGGTATCTTAACGTTCACAGTAGTAGGACCGATTACTCGGGCTACAGGGAACTTATTAACAGACGGTCTCATCTTCTTATATGATGGAACTGGTTTTATCGGAGGAGCTATATTTGGACTTCTTTACGCACCAATCGTTATCACAGGTATGCATCATAGCTTTATTGCTGTAGAAACACAATTACTTTCTGATATTTCAAAAACTGGGGGCTCTTTTATTTTCGCAATTGCAGCAATGTCCAATATTGCTCAAGGAGCAGCAACCCTTGCAGTTACTTTCATTACGAAAGATGAAAAAACAAAAGGTACGGCATCTGCAGCGGGTATTTCGGCTCTTTTAGGGATTTCAGAACCTGCAATGTTCGGTGTTAACTTAAAACTGAAGTATCCATTTATTGGAGCAATTATAGGTTCAGGAGTGGCTTCTGCTTTCGTCACCTTCTTCAAAGTAAAGGCGATTGCACTTGGCGCTGCAGGTATACCAGGGATTATTTCCATCAAAACAGATACAATTATCTTTTATATAATTGGTATGGCCATTTCCTTTGCTGTTGCCTTTATCGCAACATTCAGCTTAGCAAATCGAGCAGATAAAAAAGTTGCTGCCCTTTCTCGAAAAGAAGCAGCCTAATTTATTAATATGAAAAGGGCTGTTCGAAACAAGGAACAGCCCTCTGATTTTTTAAAGGAGTCTGATCACATGGGATGGACAAAAGAACAGCGTTATCGCCGCGTTGAAGATGTTAATCAGGTAGAGCTACAAAATTTGCAAACAAGAGTAAATGAATGCACATGGCGACAAACCTTTCATATACAGCCTTTATCCGGCCTACTTAATGACCCTAATGGCTTCTCTTTTTATCATGGCGAGTACCATTTATTCTACCAATGGTTTCCACTGGGTCCTGTACATGGGTTGAAGTATTGGTATCATACGAAATCAAAAGATCTCGTTTCTTGGGAAAATGCCGGCATCGGGATCGCACCGGATGATTATTATGACAGCCATGGAGCCTATTCCGGAAGTGCTATTGAATATGAAGGAAAACTATATTTATTTTATACCGGCAACACCCGTGATGAGAATTGGCAAAGACATCCCTATCAATGTATCGCCATCATGGAGAAAACGGGCCAAATTGAAAAATTGACCCATCCATTCATTCGGGACGTACCAGAAGGATATACTAATCATTTCCGCGACCCGAAAGTTTGGAGAGAAAATGATACCTTTTATGCAGTAATCGGTGCACAGCGGAAAGACAAATCAGGATGTGTCGTCCTTTATCGTTCCTCCAATCTAGTAAACTGGACATTTGAAGGAGAGTTACAAACTGACCTTGGAACTTTTGGATATATGTGGGAATGTCCAGATTATTTTGAACTGCAAAACTATGGTGTACTGATGTTTTCTCCACAAGGTTTGGAGCCCAAGGGAGACCTTTACCACAATATTTATCAATCCGGTTATGTTATTGGCAGCAAGCTAGATACAATAACCCACTCATTATCACATGGCTCTTTTCAGGAGCTTGACAGAGGCTTTGATTTTTATGCGCCGCAAACAATGGTTAATCCTGACGGAAGGCGTATCCTTGTCGGATGGATGGGCTTGCCTGAAATTGACCTACCCACAGACAAAAATGGCTGGGCGCATTGTTTAACACTGCCAAGAGAATTATCTGTTCGAAACGGCAAACTGATTCAGCGGCCAGTGCAGGAACTTCAAGCGCTACGCAGGCAGGAAACTGAAGTAAAAGGTGTTTTGAAGAACACCAAGAACATGTATGAAGAATTCAAAGGAGTATCCTATGAAATGGTATGTGAATTTGAAAACACCGATGCCGTTGAATTTGGTATTGAATTCAGGGCCGGTGATGATGAAAAAACGGTCATTAAATATGATACTGTAGAGAAAAAAGTCATTCTTGACCGCTCTTCTTCAGGTGAAACCGTTGGAGAAGCTTATGGAACAATCCGAAAATGCTTTGTGAATACCAAAAAAATTAAATTTCATTTATTTGTAGATACCTCTTCTGTTGAGATTTTCATCAATGACGGTGAAGAAGTATTCACGAGCCGGATCTTCCCTCGTGAAAACAGAAATGAAATTCGTTTCTTTGCATTATCTGGAAGCACCACTTTTCAAGCAAAAAAATGGAGTTATGTATGAAAGCGAGAGGTAAGGTATGAGAAATTTATATGCAATCGGTGAAGTATTAATTGATTTTATCCCCCTTCAAAAAGGAATCGCACTAAAAGATGTAATGGAATTCGAGCGTGCTCCAGGAGGCGCTCCAGCGAATGTTGCTGTATCAGTTGCCAGAAATGGCGGCAATGCATCGCTAATTACTAAGCTCGGAATGGATTCATTTGGGGACTTTCTTTTAGAACAATTGCAGCAAGCCGGCGTAAAAATAGATAAAATTACGAGAACGAATGAAGCCAACACAGGCCTTGCTTTTGTATCTTTGCTTGAAAATGGTGAACGTGATTTCTCTTTCTACCGCAATCCTTCTGCAGATTTGCTGCTTCATGAGACTGAAATTAACGATAGCTGGTTTGCAAACGGCGACCTCCTCCACTTCTGTTCAGTCGATTTAGTGGAAAGTCCTATGAAGCATGCGCATGTGAAAGCCATTACTTCTGTAAAAGCAAAAGGCGGAATCATCAGCTTTGACCCAAATGTCCGCCTTCCGCTTTGGACTGATCCTGAAGAATGCCGGAAAACGATTTTAGAGTTTGTTCCAATGGTTCATATTGTGAAAATATCTGATGAAGAGCTTGAGTTTATTACCGGGATTACTGACAAAGAAAAAGCAGTTTCTTCGTTATTTACTGGTGCTGTTAAAGCAGTAATTTATACAAAAGGAGCTCAAGGTGCCGAATTATATGTAAGGGGTAAAAAATACGAATCAACCGGGTATCGCGTCGGCGTACAGGATACAACAGGGGCTGGGGATGCATTTATCGGAGGCTTGCTGTATCAGTTATTAGAAAAAGACGTTCGGCAAGGAAATCTGGAAGAAGTTCTTGAACTTCATCACCAAGAAATCCTAAGCTTTGCAAACGCTAGTGGCGCTCTTACTACGACTGGAAAAGGAGCAATCTCTTCAATTCCGGCCAAAGAAGCGATTTATCAACTGCAGCAAATCGATCAATAATGGCGCCTGTCCTAAACGGAAAAGTACCGATCGATTGGCTTGCTAAGTTGATAAGGACCGATTAAAAGGCCTTGGAGCTGCTGGCATTTTGGAGGTAGGAAATAACATCTAGGCAATTTTTGGCCCGAAATCAGACCAGCTAAAAGAACAAATCAAAAAAGTGATTGCTTAAGAAATTTGCTGTTCAGCCAGAATATTAAAAATAATTGGAGGTATTACCTTGTTAAAAAACTTATTTGGAAAAAAAACAAAAATTTCGGAAATAAAATTAGTATCGCCAATTGAAGGAGAAATTTTAAAGCTTGAAGATGTACCGGATCCAGTTTTTTCACAGAAAATGATGGGAGATGGTATTGCTTTCTTTCCTATCGAAGGGAAGGTAGTGGCGCCGGCTGATGCAAAAGTCATCAATGTCTTCCCGACGAAGCATGCCATTGCATTGGAAACGGCAGAAGGGCTGGAAATATTGATTCATATTGGATTGGACACGGTTAACATGAAAGGAGAAGGGTTTTCCGTTTGTGTGGCAGAAGGTGACCAGGTTAAAGCAGGAGACATATTGGTCACCTACAGCCTTGAACTGGTAAAGGAAAAAGCATCAAGTACTATTACACCGATGATCATTACCAATGGAGACATTGTGACACATTTAGAGTATCACTATAGTGGACAATCTGTAGCCGGTAAAACGACCGTTCTGGTAGTTACCTTAAAATAGGGGAATGAGTAAAATAAAAGAAACTCGTTAAAGAACTAAAGAACATATGACCAAGAGATGTCCACCCCAGAAATGGGGTGTTTTTATTTTAACTAAGTTGGTATCATCTTAACGGAATTGTGTTACTTTAGGTGATAATTTGCACTTATTTTAAGTGCTATTTTGCACGTATATTATTACTGCAGTTTTCCGGGGCTGCCATTAGGTGACCTTTTTGCTTAATGAACTATAGGGGCAGGTTAGCTCAATAACAATAAAGTTGTACCAATTAGATTCTGAATATTAAATGAAGTAAATGTTAAAGAAAAAAATAGGGGGGGATTATCATGGATAAAGGAAAAAATGCTTTAATTATAGTAGATGTACAAAAAGCCTTTGAGGATAAAAAATGGGGAGAGCGAAACAATCTAAGTGCAGAAGAAAACATTAGAAAGATATTAACATTATGGAGGGAAAAGGGCTGGCAAGTAATACATATTCAACACATGTCCGATAACCCTAGTTCTGTATTCCATCCAAAGAATGAAGGATTCGCTATAAAAGAATTGGTTGAGCCTCTTGGAGAAGAAGTAATTATAACAAAGAAAGTAAATAGTAGTTTTATCGGTACAAAATTAGACGAGTTCCTAAAATTAAATGATATTACAACAGTAGTAATAACAGGTTTGACTACTCCCCACTGTGTGTCTACGACCACAAGAATGAGTGGGAATTTAGGTTTTAATACATACCTTATTTCAGATGCGACTGCAGCATTTGGCATAAAAGACCAAAATGATAAATATTATGATGCCGAGACTATACATAATATTTCTTTAGCTACCTTAAATGACGAGTTCGCTACTATACTTACAACAGAACAATTAATAAATGAAGTATTTTAAGTTTGTTAAACTAACAGGGTGCTTTTACTTCAAAAAGGGAGGTTGCTGCGGCAATCTTTTTTCTTACGGAATTAACGGGGCAGCATTCCTGTAATCAGTGAAATTGAAGTTTGAACAAAAAAATAACCTCTTGGTAGAATGAGAGAGTCCTGAAGCTATATTTTGGAATCCAATTTATTCTATTTACTGTAATAATCCTAACAGGGTTTTACTCAGATAGTTACATAAGCAAGCCATTTACTTACACTGATTTAATAGCAATAATTATTCATTTTGCTATACTAATCGTCGTGTTAAATGGATACTTTAAGCTAAAAGAACGTCTAAGGCCTATTCATTTATTTAATAGAGTTTTACTTTCTTTGTTAGCTCTTGTTTTTACCTTTATTTTTATAGAGATTTTAACAGGAGAATGAGATTTTATTCCTAATGAACGGTGCGTTAGCTGAAGATTGTCCTGAACAGCCTGATGTATTTATCCTTTTATTAACCATTTAATTATAACATATTTTTCCTTTAATTTTATAATTTAAAATGGTGGATAGGTTATGCCTTAACTTTTATATGACTTTATTCCCGATTGTTGATGCAAAATATACTAAACAGAAATTGACTCAAATCCACCAGTTACCTTCCTATATGAATAAAGGCAGCTTTCAATTTCTTGCTGAAAGCTGCCTTGTTAATTAGATTTTAATTGTAATTTACTATATAGGGATATATCTACATTAGTCTAACTATTCAAGAAATAAAGTATTAATAAAAACTTTTCTATCATAGCTCTTTGCTTGGACTTTTCCGAGACCAAACAACTACAGGAATAAGCACTAGTGACAGAATGGCTCCAGAAAGTGATAATGCTGCAAAACTAGAATGAGCGACTACCATTCCCGATACCCCCCCACCAGCTGCTCCTGACAGTGCAAAAAGGACGTCGACTGATCCTTGTGTTTTTGCACGCACAGATGGGTGTGTTGAATCTATAATGAGAGCAGTCCCACTTATTAAACCAAAGTTCCAGCCCAAACCTAGTAGTACTAACGCCAGGGTAAGAAGTGGCATTGAACCTACCGGTGCAAAAGCTGCCACCAATCCAGAGGCTAGGAGTGTAGCACCAGAAGCAACAGCCATAGTAATACGGCCAAGCTTATCTACCAGTATACCTGTCAATGGTGAAGGAAGGTACATAGCTGCTATATGGAAACCTATAACTAATCCTACTTCTCCCAAACCATGACCATGATGTCCCATATGAATTGGTGTCATTGTCATAATGGCTGCCATGACAAATTGAGTCAAAATCATAATTACAGCCCCTACAACAACACCCTTTTTGTTTATGGTAGCATTCTTTAAATTTGTCCCCGTCTGTGCGGTATCGTCTTTTTTCTTAGCATTCGCAATAGCTGTAGACACAACCAAAGGGTCTGGACGAAGAAAAATTAAGAGAAATAATCCGGCAATGATAAAAGCAGCTGCTGACAAGATAAAGGGGCCAGCCAAGGTTGGAACACCAATTGAATCCGCAAATTCTCCCATTCTATTGACCAAGTTAGGACCAACTACAGCACCCAAGGTAGTGGAAACCATGGCCATGCTTGCAGCAGTTGCCCTTTGTTTATTTGTTGCAAGGTCTGTCCCTGCATATCGCGCTTGTAGATTAGACGCCGTACCAGCTCCATAAATAAAAAGAGAAATAAATAAAAGTGGGATGCTATTGGTTAAAGCTGCAATTATAACACCAATAGCACCTAACCCACCTGCAAGGAAACCACCTGCAAGTCCTGCTCTACGGCCAAAACGTTGTGAAGACCGGCCTATAAGTAGGGCAGCTCCTGCAGAACCTAAAGTAAATAGGGCAGTTGGAATTCCTGCCGCATTTTCAGTCCCTAGCATGTCTTGTGCAAGAAGCGCTCCTACTGTTATACCGGCTCCAAGTCCTGCTCCCCCAAAGATTTGTGAAAGAATCAAAATTCTTAATGTTTTTTTATAAAGCTGTATTTGTCTTTCTGGTGAATCAATATATTCTTGCAACCATATAGGCTGGTGTGTTGAGGCATTTGTATCTTTTGCTGACATTGTCATGAACCCTACCTCCTAACGAAATATCCTTGTAGCTTTTCATGTTTGTTTTGTCATCTTGGAACATTTCATATCGTCATTAGAAGAAGCTCATAATTAAATTTTCGATAATTATGAGCTTCTTCTATTTTTTATTTTTAAATAGGAACGTGACACTATTTGTCGGTGTTCATATTAAAATTTGTAGGATTCACCATCTTCTGGTACTAAAATATTATTTGAGAATCCTTTTTCATTACTAAAGTTTTTTAATTCTTCTCTAGATAGTGTCCAATGGTTAACAGCTTCCATATGAACAGAAATAACCTTAGCATTAGGAGCCGCCTTGTGTACTTCATAGATGTCTTCTTTTCCCATAATGAGAGAACCATACTCTATCAATTGATTATCTCCGCCATTGACAACAATAATATCTGGTTTATGGATATCCAATTCTTCCTGTACACCTTCATACCAGACTGTATCACCAGCTACGTACAATGTTATTTCACTTGGATGTTTAAAGACAACGCCACATACTTCCCCCATACGCTTTAATAGTTCTTTTCCTCTTCCATGCTCGCCTCTTGTTTTAACTAATTGGATGCCTTCAAAGACAGTGTCCTTTGTTAATACCTCTACATTTTGGAACCCGGTATTTTTGACTTCCTTTGCATCTTCTTCATTTTGAACGAACATTTTAATATCTTTTGGTAATAGTCTTTGCGCTGCCTCGTCAAAATGGTCTAAATGTAAGTGAGTCACAATGACTGCATCAACACCACTAATAATATCGTCAACAGAGGTTGGTAAACTCCCTGAAGGATTGTTTTGATCTTGCCTAATCGTACCAGGGAAAGATGGGTACGTACCTTTCTCTGCTAACATAGGATCAATTAAAAACTTTTTATTTGCATATTCTACAACTATCGTTGCATTTCGAATTTGTGTAATCTTCATCTTTACAACTCCATTTCTTTTCATGTGTGTTTCCTAACAGTGTTAAGTGTATAATATGAGCAGCATTCAAATACACAGATAAAATAAAGTGTTTTAGCCGTTTGACTTTAATTTTGAAAGGAGTTGACGTTCAGATGGATCAAACAGATAAGCGAATTATAGAGGAGTTATGTAGCAATAGCCGAATTACGATGAAAGAATTAGGGGAGAGAGTTCACTTAACAGGACCGGCAGCTGCAGCTAGAGTGGAGAAGTTAAAGGACAATGGGGTCATTGAGGGGTATAGCATTAAAGTAAATCAAGCGAAATTAGGGTGCTATACGTATGCCTTCATCAATATCTATATAGAAGGTACACACCATCAACCTTATCTCTCATTTATCCAAACAAAGGAGGGGTATGTCATCAATAATTATAAAATCAGTGGAGATGGCTGTTATCTTTTGGAGTGCAGGTTTCCAAGTAATGAAGCGTTAAATCAATTTTTATTAGAGTTAAACAAGTATGCAAACTATAAATTATCTATTGTTATTAATAAATAAAACATTAATAAAAATGAGGGATTTGTACTTAAACTATAGGAAGTTGATTTGAACAATGGAGGTAGCAATTGCACCTCTTTTTCTTATTCCAAAGTAGTTTGTGAAGGATTGTACTTAAACTAACGGGTGCGTTAGCTGAAGATCGGAGCTGTCTTTAAGGTAGCTTTTTCTTTATGCAATTAAAGGGGCAGGATAGCTCTATAAGAATATTGATTAGAGTGATAAAAACAGTCCGACCTATTTGGTCGAACTGTACTTATTACTATGGCTCTTAGATATTATTTCACTACAAGGACAGGACATTTAACACGGTTAACCACCTTATGGCTCACACTATCTAATACCATTTCTTGAAGTGAATTTAATCCTCTGTTACCTATGATAACTAAATCAAATTGTTCTTTATTTGCATAATAAACGATTGAAGAACCAGGTTCACCGTACAGCATTTTTATTCCATAGGATATATTATTTAATTTTAATTGTTCTTCAGCAGGTAGGAGTTTCTTTCTACGAGAAAGTTCTAATTCTTCTTTTCCAGAAGAATGAAGGATGTATATCAAGCAAGCAAAACAATGGCGCATTATAAATGAAGAAATCGATTTGAAATGATACGTATAATTAATTAAGGGACAGTTTGTTCAGCCGTCCCTTATTTTTTTTATTTAAGTGAAAATTTGACCACAAAACATATAGAACGGTATAGTATTTCATTGCATTTTTATTAAAAAAAGCGGACAAAACCTGTAACGACATGCATTGTTTTATTTCGTTTTTCTTCCTAAAATATCCGCAAATACCCCGATTACAGCCGATTATCCCTGATTAAATGACCTGACAGGCATGTAAGCACCAAATGATAACGCTTCCTTTCACTATCTCGGCCTTTTCCTTGTGAATGTCCTCTCTTCCCTTGAATCTAAATCTCAGCATGTTACGATAAAAAGGTTGAAAAATACGAACGGAAATACGAACAATGAACTTTTAGGGGGTCATAATGTTGAGAGATAAAACTGTTGCATTTTTAGGAGCCGGTTCGATGGCAGAGTCGATGATTTCAGGAATTGTTCAGGTTGGGAGCATACCAGCAGAGAGAATTTATGTGACAAATCGCAGCAATCAATTACGACTCGAGGAAATGAATCACGTGTATGGAGTTCATGCGGTCCATCAGGATGCATTGCCATATGAAAAAGTTGATTTCTTTATTTTGGCAATGAAGCCCCAGGGAGCAGCAGATGCTCTCGATGCACTCAAAGATAAAATAAGAGTGGATCAAGTTGTGATTTCTGTATTAGCGGGCATTTCCACTGAATTCATGGAAAATCATCTACAGCTTGGACAGCAGGTTGTGCGGTTGATGCCGAATACGTCGAGCATGATCCGGGAGTCGGCAACTGCGTTATGTCCGGGAAGACATACAGCGATGGACAATGTGATAGCAGTGAAAGAACTGCTTGGTTGTATGGGAAAAGTGTTCTTAATTGAAGAAGAGCAAATGGATATTTTTACAGGAATTGCAGGAAGCGGACCTGCTTACTTCTATTATTTAATGGAGCATATGGAACACGCTGGCGTTGAAAAGGGTATGGATGAAGTGATGGTCCGTGAGATTGTCGCCCAAACGATTTTAGGCGCAGCCAAGATGATTATGGTGAACGACGAAGCACCGGCAAGTCTCAGAGAGAAAGTCACTTCACCAAATGGAACGACAGCATCCGGACTTGATGCTTTACGGAAAAATAATGGCGGCAGAGCCATTTCACAGGCGATTCATCATGCGGCGAAACGTTCGAAAGAGCTGAATGAAGAGATGGCAGTAGCATTGGTGACGTCTTAATCAGAGTGTAAGAATGTAGGTTTAAAAGAGAAAAATCAGGAGGGATAGGATGTTCAAAGAAAAGAAACAGATAAAGAGAGTTGTTATTAAGATTGGAAGCAGCTCACTGACCAGCATGCATGGCGAGCTCAGCCGCAGAAAACTTGAGAAGCTGGCGGATCAGATTGTAGAGCTGAAGGATGCCGGATATGAAACGGTTTTAGTTTCTTCTGGAGCAGTAGCAGCGGGCTATCGCAAGTTAGGGTGCATCAAGCGGCCATCTGCCTTACCTGAAAAGCAGGCAGCAGCTTCCATCGGACAGGGTCTATTAATGGAATCTTACTCAGAACTCTTTTTATCTCACGGATACGTCGCTTCACAGCTGTTAATTACAAGAAGTGATTTTTCCGATGAAACACGCTATGGCAATATGAAAAATACGATGAATGTCTTATTGGAACGCGGAATTATTCCGATTGTAAATGAAAATGATACAGTCACAGTCGATCGATTGAAATTTGGAGACAATGATACGCTGTCTGCTAAGGTGGCCGCGCTGATTGGTGCTGATTTCCTAATTATTTTATCTGATATTGACGGACTTTTTAATGACAATCCGAACAATAATCCAGATGCGAAATTGCTTAAAAAAGTAGATGCCATCACACCTGAAATTGAAGCAGCAGCTGGGGGAACAGGAAGCCCAGTCGGTACAGGCGGCATGAAATCAAAAATTGCAGCCTTTAAAATTGCAATGGCATCCGGCATTCAGTCCTTTTTAGGGAAATCAAGCACAAGGGATATCCTGATGGACGCAGTGAAGGGTACTGCCAGAGGTACGTATTTTGAGCCGAAGCCGAATGCCTTTAACCTTGATAAGAAAAAGCAATGGATTGCGTTTCATTCAGGTCCGGAGGGCAAAATCATCATTTCTCAAAAAGCGAAAACAGCCATAATTGATCAGCAGGGGAATATATATCCAATCGATATTCAGGAAGTGAACGGAAGATTTAACGATGGGGCCGTTGTGACCATCCTTGACGAAGAGGGAGAAGAATTCGGTCTCGGCAGAATCAACTATTCAACTGAACAGCTGACACAAGAAACTAAAAACGAAACGGCGGCAGCTATTGATCAAGAGACGTTTGTATGTTCTCTCGATTTCTCAATGAAGGTGCCAAGCTAAAAACTTACAGGAGGTGTTTTGATGAGTATTGCACCGCTTATACCAATGACGGTGGAAGAACAGGCAATCACAGCGAAAAAAGCAGCGAAAATATTAAGCATGCTGACAACTGAGGAAAAAAATGATGCACTTAGAATTGTAGCGAATGAATTAGAAAAAGAATATGGAATCATTTTGGACGCAAATAAAGAAGACTTGAAAAAAGGAAGAGAAAAAGGGTTTGACCAGGCGTATACGGATCGTCTTGCACTAACTCAAGAAAGAGTCAGTGACTTTGCAGAGGGTCTGCGCCAGGTTGCTGGGCTTCCGGATCCAACGGGTGATGTTCTATCCGACTGGACGCTTGAAAATGGTTTGAAAGTGCAAGAGGTACGCGTTCCCCTTGGTGTCATCGGAATGATTTACGAAGCACGTCCAAATGTAACGGCAGATGCGGCAGGACTTGCATTGAAATCAGGTAATGCAATTGTGCTGAAAGGAGGATCATCCGCGCTTTCATCCAACAAAATGATTGTTGAAGTTATGCACCGCGCCCTTGAAAAAACAAAGATACCTAAAGAAGCCGTGCAATTCATTGCTTCAACAGACCGTGCGACAACTCAGCAGTTATTTACCATGAAGGAGCATATCGACGTTTTGATTCCTAGAGGCGGTGCTTCTTTAATCAAGGCGGTTGTAGAAAATGCGACGGTTCCGGTCCTTGAAACAGGTGTAGGAAATTGCCACATCTATTTTGATAAAGAAGCTGAGGCAGAAAAAGCTTTAAACATAATTATCAATGCCAAGACAGATCGTCCAGCTGTATGCAATGCAGCGGAAACACTTATCGTTCATAAAGATTGGCTGCGTGAAAATAAAGAAATCCTTGCAGAAACGTTAAAGGAATATGGCATTACGGTTCATGGTGATCAAGAAGCAGCTGCAGCCTTGCTGAATGTAATCCCTGCAAACGAAGAAGATTGGGCCAACGAATATTTAAGCTTAGATCTTGCAGTTAAAACGGTCAACAGTCTAGATGAAGCCATTGAGCATATTGATCAGTACGGCACAAAGCATTCAGAGGCTATCATTACAGAAAACGATGATACGGCTAAGCGATTCATGCAATTAGTGGATGCAGCCGCAGTATACCACAATGCTTCCACTAGATTTACAGATGGAGGAGCACTCGGCTTTGGGGCAGAAATCGGCATCTCAACCCAAAAGCTTCACGCGCGTGGACCGATGGGATTGCCTGCACTGACAACGATTAAATATATGATGAGTGGGAATGGGCAGATTAGGTAAGAAGTCTATTTTCAACAGGAGCGATCATCCTTTTTAGTGAGGGTGGTCTTTTTTTTGCGGAAATCAGAAGAAAATTTCCAAAAATCCTTTGCTTTAAGGCATAACAGTATCCTTATTTGAACATTGAGCACGTTTTAGCCGATTCGGGATATGATTTTAAAGCTGTATATAGACTACTTAAACTACGGGGGGCGATGCTTTAACAAGGCATTGTCTTTCTTCTTGTTCGATTAACAAGTAAGTTTGTGAAACATCGTACTTAAACTAAAGGGTGCGTTAGTTCATTAAGAAGAAGTAAAAAAAGTCGATTCCTTAACGTAGAAGAGATCGACTTTTTAGGGTGGAATTCCCTTATCGGGGTCCTAACAACACTTTTTCATCAAGTTGAAATAGGGTTCTAGATATACGCTTCCTTAGCACCTGCATAAGCCCGGCAAATTACCGCTTTACGACGGCTTGTGCCCGGGTGGCAGTTGCGACGAAACTTACAAAAAAACACTATTCTCCCATTCCTCTAAATCAATGAGAGAATAGTGATTTTGAAACTCCTTCACCTGGTCATTGGCAATCTCTCGTTACTTGATTTCGATCGCCGAAGCCTTGTTGTCCCAATCCGAAGCCATATTAGCTGTTTTACCATACCAATCGGAGTGTCTAAAGGAGACTCCTCTGCCATACCCTTGAGATGAAGTATGCTCCCACAGCGTCGTCGAATAGCTTGAAGAAGGTGACGCCGTACTTAAGGAGGAAATTCTGTCATTCCAGCTTGAAGGCAAGTTTTTAAACCCGTCTCTCCAATAAATATAATTCCCACCTTTATTTTTAGACTCATAGAAATCGGTACAACAAGAACCGCTGCCCATGATATTGACTTTGTTTTGAAGTCTCTGTTTATCTTTTTCGATAAATGCCTTAAATGATTCCCTGCTCGTAAATCCATACGCCAACCAATCGCCCTCTTTATTCTGTTTAGGCAGAACCATGGTTACTTTTATTTCTTTGTTGGATTTGGTATTCACTTGGGCCTGGGAACCCACATCTTTTCCATCCACAGTTAAATAGTCGAACGTTTTAATCTTATAATCTTTTTCTGCATACGTCGCGGCCTTCGATACTGGTGTAAATCCCATCGCAACGAAAAGACAACATATTAAGGAAAGACAAGGTTTTACTCGCAATCTCTTCACTCCCATATTATTAAAATTTAGATACTTTGGCCGGAAAATGCGAACCGATCTTGACAGCCCCTGCGTAAAATCAATCTTGATGGAACAGCCGATACCGGCTTGTAAACCAATGCTGAATTCCGCTTTTATTACATATTTCTTTCTCCTTCCCGCTTCGCTCTCCAGCCGTTTATACGAAATGTGTCAGAGGATGATTCTCCATAAGCCTACAATTTCTATTATTCCCATACAAGAATACATTTTCCTATATTTGGAATTAGGTAAATGGTTTGACCATTAAATAGTGCTACTCGTGTGATGTCTGGCACACTCAAAACCCTATAGGCTTGGGGATCAACCGCAGGGATTACAATAAAATCAATAAAGGCGTACCGCCAACATTTCGCGGAAAACATACGCTAAGACATTTTTTGGAATGAAAAAGCAGGTTTTTTATACGCTAAAGATATTTTTCACCATATACCCTCGTTTTAGGTGAAGTTTAAGATGTAGTTCGTAAGGTGGGTTTCTAAAGATTTTCTATAACCATAAGAAGAAAAACCAAAAACAAATCACCAAAATAGCAGTTTAATAATCGTTATTCGTATGGATTTACAGACAATACTCGTTGTTTGCTACAGTATTTTCCTTAACGTATGTTTAATTGGTAACCTTTTGAATGTACGCCCCTTATCATAATCATACTTTCAAATTGAAGAAAAAAATGCCCTTCTTCGACTATAGGGGCAGGATAGTTCTAGAAGCGTAGCTTATTCGAACTGTGATTATTGACCATTTTTGTTAAAACATCTAAAATCCGGTTAATGATATTAATGGGGCGGTGTGTATTTGTTGAGTAATATAGGTATTCCAGGATTAATTCTATCTTCTCTTTTTGTAATATTATTTTTGTATTTACTAAGAAAACTAGTTCAAGCTTTTAGACGGTAAAACTGTCTTTTTTTATGTCACAGTATATGTCACCTCTTAAGTTGCAGCAAAAAGGTTTATTCCCTAAAATATCCAAATTAGTATAGACCTTCCCCTCCTCGACTCTCTCAATGGAATTCATATTTTCTTATTTTACTAAAGAAAACCCCAATTTATAAAAATGAATTTAAGTCTTTTTCACTAATTTTCGCAAAAATAATGATTTTTTAGAACATTTTAAAGAGAAAGTAGGTGGAAAGGGCTGTAAAATTAACCCAATAGCTATCCGATAGAAAGACAATTAATATTATTGTATGAATATTTTAAATTTTTGGAAAGGGATATTTTTTCGGGAAATCTTCTATATAACTAAGAAAGTAGGGAACATATGAAAATTCATTCATTCATTAAACGAACAGCGGTGATTACGCTGTCAGCTGGCTTGCTGCTATCATCAGCAAACACGCCTTTCATTCCTTATGCAAATGCAGCGAACATAAAGGCAGAAGACGTCTTAGCTTCGTTGACAAGTGAACAACGAAAAGCATTAAATCAACTTGAAATGACGGATAATGTCGGATTGCAAGGATTTAAAATGGAAGAGTTAAAAAAGGATAAAGAAATCTCGGTCATTGTCCAGTTTAAATCAAAGCCGGGGAAAGTTGCAGTCTTGGATGCGAATGTAAAAGGAAAGGAGCTTTCTAAAAAACAAGCGGATGATCAAGTAGAAAAGGAACATGCTCAGTTTAATAAAGACATTCAATCGATTCTTCCATCTACTAATCTGAGAAGCAAGAAAACAGGTCATAAAATCACTTCTACCTTTAAGACCGTTTATAACGGGGTAGCTATGAAGATGCCAGCTAATCAGGTAGAGCAGCTTTTACAATCCGAAGTCGTAAAAGCAGTATATAAAAATGTAGAATTTAAGGTCGATCCGATCGCCATGGGAGAGAAATCAGCCCCTGGTACATCCGTTGAAAGTATTCCATATTTAAAAATTGACCAGCTGCACAATGAAGGTATTACAGGAAAAGGAATCAAAGTTGGGGTTCTTGATACAGGGATTGATTACAACCACCCTGATTTGAAGGATGCATATAAGGGCGGTTACGATTTAGTTGATCAAGATAATGATCCAATGGAGGCAACGTACAAGGATTGGCAAGCGTCGGGGCAACCAGAATTTAGCTGGTCCGGTTCTTCCTATTATACTTCCCATGGAACACATGTTGCAGGTACCATTGCTGGACAAGGAACGAATGCAGAGGTTTCTGTGAAAGGTGTGGCTCCTGATGTGGATTTATATGCTTATCGTGTTCTTGGACCATATGGATCAGGATCATCTGAAGGGGTCATTGCAGGTATAGAAAAAGCTGTAAACGATGGCATGGATGTTATCAACCTTTCCCTCGGATCGGACATCAATGATCCTTATGATCCAACCAGTACTGCCATTAACTATGCTGTCCTTAATGATGTAACAGCAGTTGTAGCAGCTGGAAATGCAGGATCAGATGATTATACATTAGGTTCACCTGGCTCAGCAGCACTTGCTTTGACAGTCGGGGCGAGTGATGTACCGATGGCGGTTTCTACTTTCAATGGAAAAATCGGAAATAAAGATTCGATCGAACTTGTTAGTTTGGCACGCCACTATTCAGACCATTTAAAGGAATGGGAAGGGAAATCCTATGAGGTAGTGAATGTCGGTTTAGGAAATGGCTCTGATTATTCCGGCAAGGATGTAAAAGGGAAAATTGCACTTGTGGAACGCGGAGAATTCGCCTTAGCGGAAAAGGTCAGCAATGCAAAACAAAATGGAGCAGCCGCCGTTCTTCTTTATAACAATGTGGAAGGGCAAATTAATGCCAATCTTGGAGAGTCCGTTGACTTTGTGCCGTCATTTTCTTTAACAAAAGAAGCGGGAGAAAGCATTAAAGCACAGATTCAAGCAGGTGAAGCGTATTTTACTTTCTCCAAATACGCGGATAAACAGACAGAAGGTGACCACTTAGCGGAATTTAGCTCAAGAGGCCCGGCAAGAGAAACATACGATATGAAGCCAGAAGTGACGGCACCGGGAGTAAGTGTTCTCTCAACAATCCCTTCTTATATGGTGGACGCTGAACATCAAGAAAACTATCAATATGCATATTCAAGATATTCTGGAACATCTATGGCTACTCCTCATACAGCGGGGATTGCAGCACTCATGCTTCAAGCGAATCCGCAATTAGAGCCGGAAGATATTAAAGCTGTTCTAATGAATACGGCAGATCCTCTCAACGGAGACTATAGTGTATTTGAAGTTGGAGCAGGAAGAGTTGATCCATACCAAGCTGTGTATAGTGGAACAAGCTTCAAAATTAACGATAAAACATTTGTTCCAGGTGCTGAGGAATTAATCAAGGTAAAAGAATTGACGGGCGGACTCAGCTTTGACGTTCACTATGCAGATAAAAAACTAAATCTAAAAAAATCAATCACTATTGAAAACCATGATAAAGTAAACAAAACTTTCAGTGTATCTGTAACTGAATCGAATGGTTCAAACAGCTTGAAGGAAAATGGAGTGAAGCTGGATATTCCAAGCAAAATTTCTGTAAAAAGTGAAGACTTCAAAAAAGTAACACCACGTTTGCTTATCCCTAAGAAAGCAAAGGATGGAATTTACGAGGGCTATATTACATTAACAAACAATGCAAATTCATCAGAGCAGTATCGGATTCCTTTCAGCTTCCGAACAATGGAAGATGGGTTTAATAAGGTTGGACTATTGAATCCTGCCTATTCCCCAAGCCATTTAAACCAAGTGGCATGGGATCCTATGCGTACTCCATTTGTATTTGCTGATTTTAACCTTCGTGCACCAATGGAAAAAATGGATGTCGTTCTTCAAGATGGCAAAACAGGAAAGGACCTCGGGTTGGTCGGAACAATAAATTTAGATTACGCTTATGACAATGTAGATTATGGATTATATGCATTTAATGGAGCTTATTATGAGTTTACAGGAAACTCAAAACAGCCCATTTCGGAAGAAGCAAGTTATGTGAAAAAACCGGGACATTACAAGTTGAAATTCATTGGTACAGGTACTTCCGGGAAGGTTACAACTGAAACGCAGCATTTGCTCATCGATCTCGATGCACCGAGCTTCAAAAGTTCACTTGATGGAAGGTCTCCATTTATTGAATATAAGCCAGGTCAAGAAACATATCCATTCGAAATTCAAATCACAGATCCAACCATTGACGAACTAAAGAAATTGGGCGTAAATATCGATCAATCATCGAACTCGATGGTGTATTACTGGGGTCAAGGTGGTTTCCCTTCTACGCCAATTCCAATGGATAAAGAAGGAAAGTTTGTCGAAGAAATCGCCCTGGATGAATCCATCCCAGCACTTCAATTCCGCATGAATGGATATGATATGGCAGGAAACAAACCCGCAACAAAGCAATATTACTTTGTAAAAGAAGGTACACCTGCCGCGTATGCTATTGGCGAAAAGTATGAGGTGAAAACAGGCGATACGGTAAAAGCAACGCTATCATTAGATAACCTAAACGCAGTGTCAAAGGCGGAATGGAACTTTAATGGTGACGGAGACTTTGATAGAGGTTTAGATAGCGTAGAGTTAGTTGATGCCAAGCTTCACAGCAAATTCTCGGACAAAGCCTCTTTAACGATTAAAGACAAGGTCGTTACTGTCCAATTTAATGAAGAGAGTAAAGCATTAGACCATGCAAAAGTCGTTGAGGTTACGTTAAAGGTTCAGGATGATCAATATACCCTTGGAGCAGCGATTAATCCGACTGTGAGCGTAATGAATGCTAATAATCAGACAAGCAGTGTGTTAAAAGCTGGTTATAGTTGGAAGGTTAATCCGCAATTCTCAATGGCTAGAGGTTATGTCTCTCCGCAAGGATTTGAAAATGAAGATGGTACTGTTACAGAGAAAAGGGATTGGAGCAAGGTTGGCGGTACAGTGAAAATCTTTGATTCAGAAGGAAATGAGTTCGATGCGACATCAACGGTAGAAGAAAATGGACAATATGTATTCAACAAGCTGCCGTTAAGCACAAATGCCTTCACGATAGAAATGAAAGTCCCAGGCCACTTTGTCACGAAAGAAAAACTAAATTCTGGTATAGGTTTTGAGCACAATGGTGAGTTATACGGTCAAAATCGCTGGATACCTGCCCTTGATATTACTGCAGGTGATGTAAACCAAGACAATGTCATTGATGTTCTAGATGCGATTGAAATTCAAAATGCATGGAAAACAAAGAAGCGTGCAGCGGATATCACCTTTGATGGAATAGTTGATGCTAAAGATATGAAATATGTTCAAACAAACTATCTCAAGCAAAATGAGCATGTTGATAATGCTCCAAAACCAAAGAAGAAGTATAAAGGTAAGACATTAGAATCAATTTTAGTTGAGTTGGGAATACAGCCATAAATATTAAAAAACACGATGAAAGCTTAGCTTCATCGTGTTTTAACTTTTAAAGAAAGTATTAAATTTTTCTAAAAGTATTTTTAAAGAAAGAGAGTATTCCAATTTTCTTCAGAATAAAATATTGAGGTAGATTGGGAATTCGTAAAAAAGGGAAACAAAGAGTGGATATTGAAAAAGCTAATAAATAGAGGGAGGGTATTAAAGTAGTCTTGCGCTTTTCTTAATTTTACTAGAATATATAGATTATATATTCATTTTTTTTCTATATATACTAGATAAAATTACAACCTAGAGGTGAAGCTATGATTGAGGGGAAACTTATCAAGTTTTATCGTGAAAAAGCGGGGTTGACTCAGGGGCAGCTTTGTGAAGGAATTTGTTCTGCTACACATCTTAGTAAGATTGAACGAGAGATAACAGAATATTCAGGGGAAATTACTCACTTATTATCCCAAAGATTGAATATCTGTCTTGATGATGAATTTGTGCGGTATCATAATCTTCAACAGAAACTAAAGTTATGGCACAACACGTTCGTTATGCAACAAAGCAAAGAATCAGAAATTTTAAAAGAAGAAATCGAAAAAGAAACACTGATTCATTTGCCAGATTTTCAAGTTTTCTATCAATTACTCTCTGCAAGGTATTATTTATCTAATTATCAGTTAGAAACAGCATTATTAATTATTCAAAACCTGCAAAAAAATGAATCATCTTTTTCTCCGCAATACCGCAATATGTTAAAACATGTTCTAGGTATGTATTATTTTTACAACGGACAGTATCGAGATTGTATTCAAATTTTAACATCAATTGATCAAAGTCAATATAATCAATTTGAATATTATTACCATTTGGCACTAGCCTATCACCTTATTCATTTTAATATAATATCGTATTATTATGCAGAGAAAGTTCTTGACTATTTTCAAAAAACGTTAAATGTCATCCGAATAATTGATACAGAGACAATCATGTTATTACAATTAAATGCAAAGGAGCTTCATGATTTTGAAGAGACGAAAGAACGTTACGAACAATTAATACGAACCTGTGATACCATTAATGAAATAGACCGTAAATCAAAGCTCCTTAATAATCTTGCATTTGAACTTTACAGAAGAAAAAAATACAAAGAAGCATCCGAACTATACAAAGAAGCCATGGAACTAATGGATGAAAAGGTTCCTCATTATTTAACTGCATTAGACGGTTATATTAATACTTGTTATAAAGGAAAACTACTTTCAAACGAGATTTTATTGGAATTAGCACATAAAGGCCTTAGAATAGCAAAATCAACAAAATCGTATAACTGGATTTTTTTTGAATTACACCTTTATCAGCTTAATCATGAAGAAGACGATTACTATCATTTTATTGAGACTACAGCCCTTCCTTTTTTTAAAAATATGGGCTTCACCATGTTAATTGAACACTACGAAAAAAAACTCTTCCACTTCTATAACCGAATTGGTTCCGTTCAAAAAGCATTGGACCTTGCCAATTCTTACATACAAGGCAGAAAGAGCTACTATGATCATGAATAAGTCTTGATAAAAAAAGATACTCTATGCAGATGTTAATGCTGCATAGATTGGATTGAAGCTGAAAGTCAGCGTGAAAAAATAGTCAATCAAAGAAGAATTAAAATTGGAAAAGCAATTAAAAGTTTACTTGAAATATATCGAATAGAAAATATGTAAAGCTGATAAGTCCATCAACTTAAAGTATGATGAACTATCAACAATTCGGCTACCTTACCTAGTGATATTTAGTCAAACAACTGAATTCCATTTATTATATAGATACTTTGTATTAGATAATTAAAAGATAAATAGTGATATTCAATAAAAGGGCGCGTTTCTTTAATAAGAATCGCTCAGTTTGTAGACAAAAGGGGTTCGGAATTAAAAAATTCCGAACCCCTTTTGAAATTCTCTTTGAATTTTCGCCTAAAGTTAAGAGATTGGGGCTCTACGAGCCCACTATGTTAGGCCATTTTTGGACCTTGCCATGTCCAATTGGCCATCTTCTTTAAATTAATGGCAGCGAAAGTAAGCATCGCCTGCATCGACAATTTTTTAAGT